>NZ_MIFU01000130.1:0-197764 GCF_001855215.1 Pseudomonas sp. 06C 126
TGCTTACTTTTGCGCTGTTCAAAAGTGAGCCGCCGTAAGGGCGGAACCCATACCCGCCGTTACCGCGGCAACGGATATGTACACATACCCAGAAGAGCGAGTTGTGTAGATACTCATGGCTATCGCAGGCAAGCCAGCTCCCACATTTGAAGGGGTTAACACTTCAAATAGGTGGGAGCGGGCTTGCCCGCGATAGCGGTCGCACAGACACCGCCGATCACAAGCCTGCTAACATGCGCGGCAAACACCCCTGCCGTGACGACGCCAGCCGATGCCCATCGCTCCAAGCTCTGCCAACAAGCCTCACTTGAACGCTGTGCTCACGCACTTCAACGACCTGATCGTGCCGCTCTGGCAGGGCCCCGGCTGGAATGCCGAGTTGGCGTTGCCCTATGAGGCGCTGGATGCCGATCACCGCCCCTTGCCCCCACAGCGCTACCGCGCCATGGCCTGTGCGCGGCAGTTGTACGTGTTTGCCAGCCTGATCGGCGAGCCGGGCCAGGACTTTGCCGAAGAACGTGCCGCGGCGTTGTTTCGCTCGCTGCAACGGCACTTCCACGACGCCGAGCACGGTGGCTGGTTCTACAGCATCGACCCCCACGGCAAGCCGCTGGACAAGCGCAAAGACCTGTATACCCACGCGTTTATCATCTTCGCCTGCGCCCATTACTGGGCCAAGGTCCGTGAGCCGCTGGTGGAATCAGTGCTCAATGCCGCCCTGGAAGTGGTTGCCGAACGCTTTGCCACGGGCGACGGCCTGTATGAGGCGGTAGTGGAGCGTAACTGGTCATCCCTCAAGTCCGGCCCGCTGCAAAACCCGCTGATGCACCTGGCCGAAGGCTTCCTCGCCACCCTCGCGGTGCGTGAAGACGCCGCAGTGCAACAGGCCCTGCTGGCATTGGCGACGGCCATGCAGCAGCGTTTCATCGACCGCCAGCATGGGGTGATGATGGAGAAGCCGCTGGGTGCTGTGGATAACTGGTTCGAACCGGGGCACCAGTTCGAGTGGTTCTTCCTCCTGGAGTCCTCACCCGTATTGCGCGGCACTGCGCTGCATGCCTCGCTGAGCCGGGCATTTGCCTATGCCGAGCAGATGGGTGTGGATAACGTGAGTGGCGCAGTCAGTGGCATGTTGGCCCTGGACGGTACCGTGCGTGACGGCACCCAACGCATCTGGGCCCAGGCCGAGTACCTGCGGGCACTGACTTTGCGTGCGGGTAGCGCAGCGGTGCTGCAGCGCCAATTGCTGGCGTTGCAGCAGCATTTCTTGCATGCCCGGGGCTGGAATGAGTGCCTGGATGCCAAGGGAGAGGTGAGCCGCCGGGATATGCCGTCGACTACGCCCTACCATTTGGCGACGTGCTATCAGGGCCTGATCGAATTTTTCGGCTGATCTTTGCGGCCCCTTCGCAGGCAAGCCAGCTCCCACACTTGACCGAGCTCCATCTTTGGAATGCGGTCGAATGTGGGAGCTGGCTTGCCTGCGATAGCCTCACCGCGGTCTAACTGACTATCAGGCAATCCACTTGCGATCGCCGGTAAAGCTGATGGTCAACCAACGCGCCTTGTCCGCCGCGCCCAGCCCTGTGGATATCTCTTCACGCAGCTCATCGAGCGTTGCGACTTTATCCACCGGGTAGTCAGCCGGCAACACCACATGAATCTCGATAAACCGCGCGCGCCCGTGTTTCTGCACGTAGGACACGTAGTCCTCGAAACCATGCCGGGCCTGGGCCGCGTCCATCACTTCGCGCACCTTGTCGTCCAACTGGTCCGGGGCAATCCCCAGCACATCGCGCAAGGCCGGGCGCAGGATCTTCAAGGCCGGCGCCAGCATGCTCAGGGCCAGCAGGATCAGGATCATGGGGTCGACATACACCGCCCACTCGCCATAGCCCTGGGACTTGAGCAGCAACGCGGCCAGGAAGCTCACCAGCAAGCCCACCGAGAGCATCGCGTCCACCAGCCAACTGATGTTGTCGAACTGGATCAACGACGATTGCAGCTTGCGGTTGCGGTGGCGCACATAGAAGAAGTACGCGAACTCGACCACGGTAAACACCGCGGCGTAGATGATCACCAGCCCCAACTCGATCTCGCGCCCGCCATTGATAATGCCGAACACCCCGTTGAGAAACGCATAGATGGCGATCAACAGCAGGAAACTGCCCTCGATCAGCAGCACCATGGGCTCCAGGTGCCAGTAGCCGAACTGGAAACGGTCGTTGCTTTTCTTGGCGATCAGCTTGGCCGTGATCAGCATCAGTACCTTGATAAAGGTCGCGATCAGCGAGAAAAAGCCATCGAATAAAATGGATTGGGCGCCTGATATCACACCCGTGACAATCCCGGCGATCGCCACGGCGAACATCAGGATGGTCGATTGTTTGAGCAGTGCCTGCTCACCTCGGTTACTCACATATCCTCCTGTCAAAACCTTTAAACCGCTGGGTGCGGTGGGGTTTTCAGGAGTGGAGTGTACCTTATGCCCTGTTTTGACCGATCTGACGCCTTCGCGGGCACGTCGAATCGTCGCACCGGCGGTGCAATGACCCGACTTGCCCGCGAAACACGCGACGCAGTCTCAAGCCTTACTTGGCCCCACGCTCAATCGCAAACCCAGCCCAGGTCTGGCTCACTGGCATCAGTTCCAGGCGGTTGATGTTCACGTGCGCCGGGGTGTTCATCACCCAGAAGATGGTGTCGGCAATGTCCTGGGGCTGGATCGGCTCGGCGCCGGCGTAGGTGGCGTCGTAACGCGCCTGGTCACCGCCAAAGCGCACCAGGGAGAACTCACTCTCGCACAGGCCCGGCTCGATGTTGGTCACGCGCACGCCAGTGCCTTGCAGGTCGCAGCGCAGGTTCAGCGAGAACTGTTTGACGAACGCCTTGGAGCCGCCATACACGTGGCTGCCCGGGTACGGGTAGTTGCCGGCGATGGAGCCCAGGTTGATGATCCCGGCACCACGGCCATGGGCGATCAGGCGCGGCAGCAGCAGGCTGGTGGTGGTCAGCAGGCCCTTGATGTTGGTGTCGACCATGGTTTCCCAATCGTCGAGGCTGCACTTAGGCGCCGGGTCAGTGCCCACCGCCAGGCCGGCGTTGTTGATCAGCCCGCGTAGCTTGCTGAACGACGCTGGCAGGTTGGCAATCGCTTCTTCCATGCCCTTGCGGTCACGCACGTCCACTACCAGGCCATGCACCTCGGTCTGCTTGGAAAGCTCCTCGACCAGCGCATTCAAGCGCTCGGCACGCCGGCCGGTGAGCACCAGTTTCCAGCCGGCCTCAGCGAAGCGACGGGCACAGGCTTCGCCGAAACCTGAGGTTGCGCCAGTAATAAACAGCGTGTTGGACATGGTGTTCTCCTTGCAGGCATCGAGAAAAAATCAGCCAGCAGAATGCCCTTACGCCGCCGTCGCGGCAACCGCTATGCACATAATCCCACGCATACCTGGTCACTTTTTAACCACACCACGTAAAGCCTTGTGAACCGTGGCTTACAGCCATGTGCGCGCAGGTTATCCACAGCTGCGCCCACAGTCTTTGGGGGCAACTGCAAAACCCTCCAGGCCGCTATGTACAAGGCTTTCAGCGCGATTCAAAAAGTTTTTTGCTTGACCTTGGACCCGCCCTATGTAGGCCTGTGCAAAGCAACGCGCCGAGGGACATGGCTCCAGGCCAGTAAATCCGGCCTCTACCAAGGTCTTTCCAGAGTTTAACCACAGACTTATCCACAGGCTCCGGCATCATCTTTCGGTCATATACCTGTGTCTATGAACAGGTTGACAAATCCTGTGCAAGCCCACGAAAAAGCCGCTGATCAAAAAACACTCACCACGCTGCAGGCCACGTAAATAGAGGCTTGCAGCCAGCTACTCCCATGTTACCCACAGCCGGTTCCACAGTGGATGGGGACAAGTCATTTGTGTGACAAAACAGGGATTTGCGGCGGCTATATGTCGCGCTTTGGCAGGTGTGTGGATTTGTTTTCCACAATTTGCCTATGCGCCTGTGGACTACCGAAAAATGTAAGAGCCGGCTCTATGTGGGAGCCGGGCTTGCCCGCGAAGGCCCCCCTCGATTTACCGGAAACACCGAGGGGGATGCATCGCAGGCAAGCCAGCTCCCACACAAAGCCGGCGCCTACAATGGGGGCGGGGTTTAGTGCCCGCCGAGGTAGGCGTTGCGCACTTCCTCGTTCACCAGCAGCTCTTTGCCGCTGCCTGTGAGGCGAATCTCGCCGTTGACCATCACATACGCCCGGTCAGACAGGCGCAGCGCGTGGTTGGCGTTCTGCTCCACCAAAAAGATGGTCATCCCGGTGGCGGCCAACTCACGCAGTGTGGCAAAAATCTGCTTCACCACGATCGGTGCCAACCCCAGGCTCGGTTCATCGAGCAGCAGCAGCTTGGGCCGGCTCATCAGCGCCCGTGCGATGGCGAGCATTTGCTGCTCGCCACCGGACATAGTCATTGCGCGCTGGTTGCGCCGTTCCTTGAGCCGTGGAAACAGCTCGAACATGCGTTGCATATCTTCGCTGGCGTGCTTGTCACCAATCGGGATGGTGCCCATCAGCAGGTTTTCCTCGACGGTCATGTCGGGGAACACCCGCCGCCCTTCCGGGGACTGGGCGATGCCGTTGGAGGCGATGTAGTGGGACGACTTGTGGGTAATGTCCACGCCCTGATACAGGATCTGCCCGGACTCGGCGCGCGGCTGGCCGAAGATCGACATCAGCAGCGTGGACTTGCCCGCGCCATTGGAGCCGATCAGGCTCACCGTCTCGCCTTCGTCGATGTGCAGCGAGACCTTCTTCAAGGCCTGGATCGGGCCATAGAACACGTCCAGGTCCTTCATTTCGAGGATAGGCGTCGTCATACCAACTCCTCTTCATCGGCGCCCAAGTAGGCCGCGATCACTTTCGGGTCGTTGCGGATCGCTTCCGGCCCCCCCTCGGCGATGACGTTGCCGTGGTCCAGCACCACAATGTGGTCGGAAATACTCATCACCATGCCCATGTCGTGCTCGATCAGTACCACTGTGAGGTCGTGTTCGTCGCGCAGCAGGCGAATCATCGCGCTGAGGGCTTCGGTTTCCTGGGGGTTGAGGCCCGCAGCCGGTTCGTCCAGGCAGATGATCTGCGGCCGGGTGCACATGGCCCGGGCGATTTCCAGGCGGCGCTGCTGGCCGTAGGAGAGCTCGCCAGCCAGGCGGTTGGCGCAGTCCACCAGGTCCACCACTTCCAGCCAGTAGAAGGCATGGTCCAGTGCATCGCTTTCGGCCTTGCGGTAGCCCTTGGTGTTGAGGATGCCCGCCAGCATGTTGCGGTTGACCCACATGTGTTGGGCCACCAGCAGGTTTTCCACCACAGACATTTCCTTGAACAGGCGAATGTTCTGGAACGTGCGGGCCAGGCCGGCGCGGTTCACCAGGTGGGTGCCGCCGAACATCTTGTAGTACACCCGGCTGAAAAAGCTCTTGGGCGAAACAAAGTCGGTGGGCTTGAAACGTTCCCCCAGCAACTGGATCACGTTGGTCTGCTTGCCGCGGATGTTGAGTTCGATCTTGCCGCCGCTGGCCGTATAAAACCCGGTCAGGCAGTTGAACACCGTGGTCTTGCCGGCGCCGTTGGGGCCGATCAGGGCGAAGATCGAGTTGCGCTCGACCTTGAGGCTTACATCGCTCAAGGCCTTGATGCCACCGAAGTGCATCATCAGGTGTTCCACGTTGAGAACGACTTCCTTGCTCATGGCGCCACCCCTTTGCGTGGTGTCACACCGGTACGGCTGATCCGGATCAGGCCCCGTGGCCGCCAGATCATCATCACCACCATCAACACGCCGAACAGCAGTACGCGGTACTCGGAGAAGCTGCGCAGCAGTTCAGGTGCCACGGTGAGCACAAACGCGGCAATTACCACGCCCACCGTCGAGCCCATGCCGCCCAGCACCACAATCGCAAGGATCAACGCCGATTCGAAGAAGGTAAACGACGAGGGGTTGACGAAGCCCTGGTAGCTGGCAAAAAACACACCGGCCAGGCCAGCAGTGGACGCACCAATGGTGAACGCCGAAAGCTTCACCAGCACGTGGTTCAAGCCCATGGAGCGGCAGGCGATCTCATCTTCACGCAAGGCTTCCCAGGCGCGGCCCACCGGCATGCGAGTCAGGCGGTGCTTGATGTACAACACCAGCAATACCACCAGAAACAGCACGATGTAGATGAACAGGAATTTCACGTTGGGGTTGTAGGCAATGCCGAAGAACTCATGGAACGGCACCCCGCCTTCCTTGGCCCGCCGGCCGAATTCCAGGCCGAGGAACGTCGGCGATGGCACCGGCATGCCGTTCGGCCCACCGGTAAACGACAGCCAGTTATTGAGCACCAGGCGGATGATTTCACCAAAACCCAGGGTCACGATGGCCAGGTAGTCACCGTGCATTCGCAACACCGGGAATCCCAGAATACATCCGGCCAACGCCGCCGCGATGGCCGCCAGTGGCAGCACCGTCCAGAAGCCCAGCCCGAGGTATTGATAACCCAGGGCCAGGCCATAGGCGCCGATGGCGTAGAACGCCACGTAACCCAGGTCGAGCAGCCCGGCCAGGCCGACCACGATGTTCAGGCCCAGGCCCAGCAACACGTAGATCAGCCCGAGGATCACCACAGTCAGCAGGTACTTGTTGGCGAAAAACGGAAAGACGATGGCGATCACGATCAGCGCCGGGATGATCCAGCGCAGCCGCGACTTGTAGTCCGGCGCCAGCACATGCACGCCGGAGCCCGAGTTTTCAAAGCCCTGGAGAATCTTCAAGCCCTTGGGGGTTTGCAGGAACAGGCTCATGACCAGGCGCCCGGCCATCACAATGGCCACCAGCAAGCCCACGCGGGCGGGCTCCAGGTTGAAGCTGTAGCCGTCCAGGACCACGCCGACGATGGGCCCGAACACGATCAGGGAAATCAGCCCGGCGAGGACTGCATCGACCACACTTTTCTTGATATCGATAGATTTGGCTGCAGACATGTTTACACCTTCGCCACGAGTGGGCGACCAAGCAGGCCCTGGGGACGGAAAATCAGAATCACCACCAGCAGGGAGAAACTGAACACGTCTTTGTAGTCAGAGTTGATCAACCCCGAGAACAGCGACTCGGAAATCCCCAGGATGATCCCGCCCAGCATCGCCCCAGGCAGGGAGCCGATGCCGCCGAGTACCGCTGCGGTAAATGCCTTGATGCCAATGATGAAGCCGGCATAGAAGTCGAACGTGCCGTAGTTCAGGGTGATCAGCACACCGGCCAGGGCCGCCATGGCCGCACCGATGACAAACACGTAGGAGATCACGCGGTCGGTGTTGATCCCCAGGATCGAGGCCATCTTGCGGTCTTGCTGGGTCGCGCGGCACATGCGGCCGAGCTTGGTGTACTTGATGATGTAGGTCAGCAGCGCCATGCCGGCAAAGGCCGCGACCAGGATAAACACCTTGGTGTAGGTCAACTGCACGAACCCAGTGCCGATATCGACGCGCCAGGCGCCGGCCAGCAGGGTCGGAATGCCTTGTTGCTTGGCGCCCTGGGCGATCTGCGCGTAGTTCTGCAGGATCAGCGAGATCCCGATGGCACTGATCAGCGGGGCCAGGCGGGTGGAGTTGCGCAACGGTTTGTAGGCGACACGCTCGATGACCCAGCCGTAGACGCCGGTGACGACGACGGTGAATATCAGGGTGCCGAGTATGAGCAGCGGGAAGGATTCAAGACCGAAGTACGCCAGCAGTGCCAGACTGATCGCCGCGAGGTAAGCAGAAATCATATAAACCTCGCCGTGGGCGAAGTTGATCATGCCAATGATGCCATAGACCATTGTGTAGCCGATGGCGATCAGGCCATAGACCGACCCGAGGGTCAGGCCGTTGACCAGTTGCTGCAGGAAAATACCATCCATAACGCAATCTCACGCGGTGAGAACCTGCACACCATCAGGTGTGCGGCCCTTCTGGAGGAAAAGACAGATTGGGTGCCGGACACCATGGCCCGGGCAACCTCGATCCAATGTGGGAGCTGGCTTGCCGGCGATAGCGGTTTCACATTCAACACAGGTGTTGGCTGTCAGTCCGTCATCGCGGGCAAGCCCGGCTCCCACACGGGGTCGGTGGTGGCTGGTTGATTACTTCTGCTTTTCCAACTGGTGGTATTTGCCGTCCTTATCCCACTGGTACACCACGTAGTCGGAGACCTTCAGGTCGCCCTTGGTATCCCACTCTTTCTTGCCCATCACGGTTTGCACCGGATTGGCCTTGAGCCACTTGGCCGCGTCTTCACCCTTGTTGGACTTGGCGCCATTGAAACCGGCCGCCAGGGCCTGGATCGAAGCGTAGGCGTACAGGGTGTAGCCTTCAGGCTCGGTGCCGTTTTTGCGGAACTCTTCCACCACCGCCTTGCTGTCTGGCAGCAGGCGCGGGTCGGCGCCGAAGGTCATGTAGACGCCATCGACGTACTGCGCACCACCGGCGGTCGCCACCAGTTCATCGGTCACTACACCATCGTCGGACATGAACTTGACGTCCTTGAGGCCCGCTTCACGGATCTGGCGCACCAGAGGGCCGGCTTCCGGGTGCAGGCCGCCGAAGTACACGACGTCGGCGCCCTGGGCGCGGATCTTGGTGACCAGGGCGCTGAAGTCTTTCTCGCCACGGGTCAGGCCTTCCTCTATCACCGGCTTGACGCCGCGCTTGGTCAACTGGGCTGCGGTGGCATCGGCCAGGCCTTTGCCGTAGGTGTCCTTGTCGTTGATAACGGCGACTTTCTTGCCCTTGAGCACGTCGACAATGTAGTCACCGGCAACGATGCCCTGCTGGTCGTCACGCCCGCACATACGGAACATGGCGCCCAGGCCACGCTCGGTGACTTGTGGGTTGGTGGAGCCTGGAGTGATGGCGATGATGCCCGCTTCGTCGTACACCTCGGAGGCTGGAATGGTGTTCGAGGAGCAGAAGTGTCCGACCACGCCGATCACTTTGTCCTGGTCGGCCAAGCGGTTGGCCACGGCCACGGCCTGCTTGGGCTCGCAGGCATCGTCACCTGCCACCAACTTGATCTGCTCGCCGTTGATCCCGCCGGCCTTGTTGATAACGTCAGCTGCCGCCTGGGCACCTTTCATGTACTGCTCACCGAAGGCTGCGTTGGCACCTGTCATCGGCCCCGCCACGCCAATCTTCACATCAGCTTGAACAAACGTAGAAACACCCAGCGCGGCAGCTACCGCGAGGGCCAGGAAACCTTTCTTGTAAAACGTCTGGGACATGAGTGGTGCTCCGAGTTTTTTGTTGAATGGGCACTGCAATTTCACTTCAAACTTTCACTTGAAACCTTCACTGGAAAGCTGAGAGCAAGCAGCGTGCCATTGCGTTTTTTTATTTCAGAAAGACACGGTGTCATTGTTATTACAGGTGTTTCGGTGCCTTTTTGGCGGGACGTGCAACCCTCTAGATCACAGAGGTGCAACCAAGGTGCAAAAAAGGTAAAACCCGCTCGATGAACTGATGTCAGCCAGCCATCAAGCGCGCCTTAGAGCATCTGTAACCATGTGCGTAACGGAAGTGCACATTTACAGTGCGTCACTGCTACGACTCGCACCAATACAGATTAGTAGCCGGCTAAGAAAATGCCGGCTTCTGAAGGGTATTTCGCTGATCAGATGACAATTCGCAGGCATTGGCCGGCGTGGTAAAGCGAAAACCCCGCCTCGTACAGGCAACTGCGCAGGCCTACACCGGCCAGCGGCTGCATCGGCGCAAACGGAATCGGCAAGGCCTGGGGATCCTGGTGGCACAAATAGTCGGCAAATGCCTTGCCCACCACGCTGCCCGTGGTCACGCCACGCCCGTTGTAGCCAGTGACCGCCACCAAGCCGGGCGCAGGCTCGAAAAGCCGCATCAAATGGTCTGGGGTAAAGGCGATGCAGCCGGTCCAGGTGCATTCCCAGTCCACCGCCTTGAGGAACGGGAAGTAGTGCTGCTGCACGCGGTCAGCCCAGGCCTTGAGGAACCACACAGGTTTCTGGTTGCCATTGCCCAGGCTGCCGAGCAACAAACGCCCCTCGGCATCGCGGCGGATGCTGCTCAGCACTTGGCGTGTGTCCCAGGAACCCTGGCCGCCCGGCAGGATTTGTTGCGCAGCGTCATCGCTCAATGGCGCCGAAGCCACCTGGTAGTAATAGCCAGGGAAAAAATTGCGCCGCAGCTCGGTCCACTCGCCTTCGGTGTAGGCATTGGAGGCGATCACCACTTGTGCAGCCTGCACCGCGCCCTGGGCAGTTTGCACAGACCAGTGCTGGCCCTGGCGCTCCAGTTGCGTCACCGGGGAATGGTCGAACAACTGCCCGCCCAGGCCCACCGCCGCATTGGCCAGGCCACTGGTGTAGGCCATCGGGTTCAAGGTGCCGGCGCGCCGGTCGAGCAAGGCGGCAGCGATCTTCTTGGTGCCGGTGGCCTGCTCGCACGCAGCACCGGTCAATAACTCCACGGGCGCGCCACGGCGCTTCCATTGTTCCTCGCGGCTGCGCAGGTCGGCTTCGCCACGGGCGTTGTGCGCCATGTGCAATGTGCCCTCTCGGCGCAGTTGGCAATCAATTCTGTACTTGTCGATCAGGCTGAACACCAGGGACGGCGCCGCACCGAGCATGCGGTTGAGCTGGCTGCCCACCGCCGTGCCGAAACCGGCCTCGATGTCGTCCGGGGGGATCCACATCCCGGCGTTGACCAGGCCCACGTTACGCCCCGAACCGCCATGGCCGGTGCGATGGGCCTCCAGCACGCAGACACTTTTGCCTTGCTCCAGCAGATGGATGGCCGCCGACAAACCGGTGATACCGGCGCCAATCACACACACATCCACCTTGACCTCGCCCGTGAGCGCGGCGCGATCTGGCCGGCCAGGGGTCAGTTGTTCCCACAAACACGCTTCGCGTAATGGCATTGCCAGACTCCGGGATGAGACCTAACAAACAATTGTTGAACTGCAAACCCGATCAACTGTGGGAGCTGGCTTGCCTGCGATAGCGGTATTGGATTCGCCATCGCCATCGCAGGCAAGCCAGCTCCCACATTGACCGCATTTCGGCTGGCTCAGTCGAAGGTAATGCCCTGGGCCAGCGGCAATTCCAGCGAATAGTTCACGGTATTGGTCTGCCGGCGCATGTACCCGCGCCACGCATCCGAACCCGATTCACGCCCGCCACCGGTTTCTTTTTCACCGCCGAACGCGCCGCCGATCTCCGCACCGCTGGGGCCGATATTGACGTTGGCGATCCCGCAATCACTGCCTATCGCCGACATGAACTGCTCGGCCTCGCGCACATCGGTGGTAAAGATGCACGACGACAAGCCCTGCGGCACAGCGTTGTTCAGGCGCAGCGCCTCGGTGAAGTCCTTGTAGCCGACCACATACAGGATCGGCGCGAACGTTTCGTTGCACACCACATCGCTCTGCTCGGGCATTTCCACAATGGCCGGCGACACGTAGTACGCGTCAGGGAACTGCTCCTGCAACTGGCGCTTGCCGCCAAACACCTTGCCACCTTCGCTCAGGGCCTGCTCCAACGCGTCCTGCATGTTTTCAAAGCTGTGTTTGTCGATCAGCGGGCCGACCAGGTTGCCTTGCAGCGGGTGGCCGATGCGCACCTTGGAATAGGCGGCCTTGAGGCGCGTGACGATTTCTTCCTTGACCGACTCATGGGCGATCAACCGGCGCAGGCTGGTGCAACGCTGGCCGGCGGTACCCACCGCGCTGAACAGGATCGCGCGCACGGCCATGTCCAGGTCGGCGCTGGGGCCGAGGATCATCGCGTTGTTGCCGCCCAGCTCAAGAATGCTGCGGGCAAACCGCGCGGCGACCTTGGGCGCCACTTCGCGGCCCATGCGCGTGCTGCCGGTGGCGCTGATCAGTGCCACACGTGGGTCGTCCACCAGGGCAGCGCCGGCGTCACGCCCGCCAATGACCACCTGGCAGAGGTACGGCGGTGCATCGCTGAAGTTTTTCGCCACCCGCTCGAACAGCGCCTGGCAGGCCAGGGCGGTGAGCGGGGTCTTTTCCGAAGGCTTCCAGATCACCGCGTTGCCGCACACCAGCGCCAGCGCGGTGTTCCATGCCCACACCGCCACCGGGAAGTTGAAGGCGCTGATCACGCCGACCACGCCCAGCGGGTGCCAGGTTTCCCGCATATGGTGGCCAGGGCGCTCGGAGGCGATGGTCAACCCATACAACTGGCGCGACAGGCCCACGGCGAAGTCGCAGATGTCGATCATTTCCTGCACTTCCCCCAGGCCTTCCTGGGTGATTTTGCCGGCTTCCCAAGACACCAACTCGCCCAGGTCGGCCTTGTACTCACGCAGCAGGTCGCCGAACTGGCGCACCAGCTCACCGCGACGGGGTGCCGGCACCTTGCGCCAGGCGTCGAATGCATGCTCGGCGCGACTGACCTGCTGTTCGACCTCGGCGGCCCCTTCCCAGTGCACACTGGCGATGCGGCTGCCATCGATGGGTGAATGCACAGGCTGTTTACCGGCCTGGTACAACGCCGGGTCTACGCCGAGACGATCAAGCAATGCGGCAACCATGGGTCACTCCTTCAATCCACACAAAAATTGCGCCGCGACCAACACGACGATCAGCGCTTATTTGTAGCTGGCCCAGGACTTGCCAACAAACGACGTTTAGGCGAGATATCATTCCGTTTATTCATGCCAAAACAAAAAAGAGGCAGGCCGTGCTCAATAAAAGACATTTACCCTCGATCACCGCCCTGCAGTGCTTCGAGGCCGTGACCCGCCACCTGAGCTTCACCCGCGCCGCCGAGGAACTGAACCTTACACAGAGCGCGGTCAGCAAGCAGGTGGCGCAGCTGGAAGAGTTGCTGCAACACCTGTTGTTTCGCCGGGTGCGCCGCCGCTTGCAGATGACCCCCGCGGGCGATCTGTACCTGGTGGAAGTGCGAAAGATCTTGAGCCAGGTGGAGATGTCGACCCACTACCTGCGCTCCTACGGCGGCGAGACCGAAGTACTGCGCGTGTCCACGCCCTACACCTTCGGCGCCCGCTGGCTGGTGCCGCGCCTCAAGGGCTGGCGCCTGCGCCACCCGCAGATTCACCTGGACCTGTGCAACGAGCAGACCCCGGAAGAGTTGCTGCAAGGCAAGGCCGACTTGGCGTTTTACTTCGGCACAGGCTCGCGACCGGGCACCGAGAGCCTCAAGTTGTTCGGCGAAGAGTTGGTACCGGTGTGCGCTCCCGAGAGCCTGCCGGCCCAGCCGTTGCGTGACCCCACGCAACTGAGCGAACTGGTGCTTCTGCAAAACGCCTCGCGCCCCCAGGGCTGGCACGACTGGTTCGCCAGCCTGGGCTACCAGACCGAGCACAGCTACCACGGGCCGCGCTTTGACACCTTCTATATGTGCATCCGCGCCGCCCAGGTGGGCTGTGGCGTGGCGCTTCTGCCACGGTTCCTGGTGGAAGAAGAGCTGGCAGACGGCAAGTTGGTGATCCCCTGGCAACATGCAATGCCCAGCCAGGATGCGTACTACCTGGCGTATCCAGAGCATTCGGCGGAGGTGCCCAAGGTGCGGGATTTTGTGAAGTGGATGATGGAGCAGGTTGTTTAGCCCCTGGAATGCTCCCACATTTGGAATGCATTCTCCTGTGGGAGCTGGCTTGCCTGCGATGACGCCAGAGGCCACGACAAAAAAACCTCTGGCAAAACAACACAGGTCTATGCGCCACTAGCGCCATTCTTGTCTGGAGATTCCCGTTATGAGCGAGAGTGTGTTTGCCGATCGCATCGTGCAGAACCTGCTCGACACCGACTTCTACAAGCTGACCATGATGCAGGCGGTGCTGCACAACTACCCCAATGTGGAAGTTGAATGGGAATTCCGTTGCCGTAACAGCGAAGACCTGCGCCCGTATCTGGCAGAAATCCGTTACCAGATCGAGCGCCTGGCCGAGTTGAGCCTGAGCCCGGATCAACTGGGCTTTCTGGAACGCATCAGCTTCATGAAGCCGGACTTCCTGCGCTTCCTCGGCCTGTTCCGCTTCAACCTGCGCTACGTGCAGACCGGCATCGAGAACGGCGAGTTGTTTATCCGCCTGCGCGGCCCGTGGCTGCACGTGATCCTGTTTGAAGTACCACTGCTGGCCATCGTCAGCGAAGTGCGCAACCGTTATCGCTACCAGACCATCATCCTGGAGCAGGCGCGCGAGCAGTTGTATCGCAAGTTCGACTGGCTGAGCGCCAACGCCAGCAGCGACGAGCTGGCCGAGTTGCAGGTCGCGGACTTCGGCACGCGCCGGCGCTTCTCCTACCGCGTGCAGGAGGAAGTGGTGAATGTGCTCAAGCACGACTTCCCCGGCCGTTTCGTCGGCACCAGCAACGTACACCTGGCCCGCGAGCTGGACATGAAACCCCTGGGCACCATGGCCCATGAGTGGATCATGGCCCACCAGCAGCTGGGCCCGCGGCTGATCGACAGCCAGATCGCCGCACTCGATTGCTGGGTTCGCGAGTACCGTGGCCTGCTGGGTATCGCCCTGACCGATTGCATCACCACCGATGCCTTCCTCAGCGATTTCGATCTGTACTTCGCCAAGCTGTTCGACGGCCTGCGCCACGACTCTGGCGACCCGGTGCAGTGGGCCGAAAAAGCCATCGCCCATTACCATAAGCTGGGCATCGAGCCGATGAGCAAGACCCTGGTGTTCTCCGACAGCCTGACGCTGCCCAAGGCCCTGGAGATTTTCCGCGCGCTGCGTGGACGGATCAATGTCAGCTTTGGCATCGGTACCAACCTGACCTGTGACATTCCAGGTGTGGAACCGATGAGCATCGTGCTTAAAATGACCGCCTGCAATGGCCAGCCCGTGGCGAAGATTTCCGATGAAGCGGGCAAGACCCACTGCACGGATCCGAACTTCGTCGCCTATTTGCGCCACGTTTTCAAAGTACCTGCCATCTCTAGCGAGGAGTGAATCATGCAAGCCGTACAGCGTGAGATTGCCCAACAGCTCAAGGTCCAACCACCGTTCCAGGACCACGCCGCCCTTGAAGCAGAAGTGGCCCGGCGGATCACCTTTATCCAGGACTGCCTGCTCAATTCGGGGCTCAAGACCCTGGTGCTCGGCATCAGCGGCGGCGTCGACTCCCTGACCGCCGGCCTGTTGGCCCAACGCGCGATGAAAGAGCTGCGCGCCCTCAAAGGCGATGACGCTTACCGTTTTATCGCGGTGCGCCTGCCTTACGAGACCCAGTTCGACGAACACGATGCCCAGGCCAGCGTCGACTTTATCAACCCCGACGAGCGCCACACGGTGAATATCGGCGCGGCGGTCAAGGCCCTGGCCAATGAAGTGGCGGCCTTCGAAGGCAAGGCGGCGGTGTCCCGTGACTTTGTGCTGGGCAATACCAAGGCGCGGATGCGCATGGTCGCGCAATACACCATCGCCGGCGCGGCGAGCGGCCTGGTGATCGGTACCGACCATGCGGCGGAAGCGGTAATGGGTTTTTTCACCAAGTTCGGCGATGGCGCCTGCGACCTGGCACCGTTGAGCGGGCTGGTGAAAAACCAGGTACGGGCGATTGCCCGGCACTTTGGTGCGCCTGAGTCGCTGGTGGAGAAGATCCCGACCGCCGACCTGGAAGACCTGTCACCGGGCAAGCCGGATGAAGCGTCCCATGGCGTGACCTATACCGAGATCGATGCATTCCTGCACGGCGAACCGGTGCGTGAAGAGGCGTTCAGGATTATCTGCGAGACCTATCGCAAGACTGAGCACAAGCGGGTGATGCCGTTTGCGCCGTGAGGTGATCCTGATAGTTGGGTATTGATTGTCAGACCGCTATCGCGGGCAAGCCCGCTCCCACCGTTTGATTTGTGAATACATTCAAATGTGGGAGCTGGCTTGCCTGCGATGAACGATAACGCGGTCTGTGGCCTTACTTCAGAGTCACAGTGCCTTTCATCATCGCGATGTGGCCTGGGAACGAGCAGAAGAACATGTATTTGCCGTCAGCCTTGAGCTTGGACACATCGAAGGTCACCGAGTCGGTTTCACCAGCGCCGATGATCTTGGTATGGGCGATGATGCGGGTATCGCCTTCTTTCAAGTAGTTCTTGTCGATACCGGCGGCCATGCCATCGGTTGCAACCGGCTGCATATCAGCCTCAGTGGTCAGCACCCAGTTATGGCCCATGACGTTCTTCGGCAGGTTGCCGGAGTGTTTCAGATCAACGGTGAACGTCTTGCAGCTCTTGTCGATTTCAATGGCCTTGGTGTCGAAGGACATTTGGTCAGTGGAGTCGACAGTGACCTTGCACTCTGCAGCAAGCAACTGGCCGCTAGCCAGCGTCAGCAGGGAAACAGCAACGATTTTGGCAAACATGTGAATCTCCAAGGCAGGGTTTAAAAAACGCATGTGCGACAAGGGTGCCTGAGGCAGGCAAATGTTCCAATGATCTGAATCAACAGATTGTATACAACTTTAGGCTATCAGACTGATCGACAGAATCAACCGGCCAAAGTGCCGCACACAACCTATGATCGGCCCATCTTTACTTCCTGGAGTCCGAGCCATGCACCTCAACAGCCTGTTGCGCAGCTTGCTTGCCACTTACGCCTGTGGCGCCAGCGGTACTTACGAAACGGTTAATGTCGACTAACGTTTAATCGGTAGAGGCGATTCTGAAACCCGATTAACCCTTGGGGCGCGTTTAAAGGCAGAATAGCCGCCGCTCAACCTCACCTTCGACCCCAGAGGATCGCCCATGGCAAAACCTAATTACTCCTTCGCCAAACGTCAGAGAGACTTGGCCAAGGAACAGAAGAAAGAGGAAAAGCTGCAACGCAAGAAAGCTGCAGCTGACGAAGAAGCAGGCGCACTGAACCCGGATGCAGAAGGTGAAGTGGCTGCTGATGACACTGAAACCCCGAAAGACCCTGCACCTGAGGCCTGAACACCCGCCTCAATGAATACCTGACCTGTATGTGGCGAGCGGGCTCGCCCCGCGTTGGACTGCGCAGCAGTCCCATTTCTGGGGCCGCTTCGCGCCCCAACGCGGGCGATGCGGCGTTCCGACAAGCCCGCTCGCCACAACACGGGAACCATCGGTTATTCCAGCGGCATCACCGTTACCCGCACTTCCGGGTCATGGCTGCCCCCTCCCAGAATCACCCCGCGCAACGGCGAGACATCTGAAAAATCCCGGCCCCAGGCCAGGGTGATGTGCTCCAGTGCCGGCTGCACATTGTTCGTCGGGTCAAAATCCACCCAGCCCGACCGCGGGCAAAACACCGATACCCACGCGTGCGACGCATCGGCGCCGATCAGCCGTGGCTGGCCGGGCGGTGGCTGGGTCAGCAGGTAGCCACTGATGTAACGTGCCGCCAGGCCCCGTGAGCGCAGGCAGGCGAGCATCAGGTGGGCAAAGTCCTGGCACACCCCCCGTCGACGCTCCAGCACCTCCACCAGCGGCGTGGCGACCTGGGTGGCTTCGGCATCGAAGGTGAACTCGCTGAAAATCTTCTCCATCAACGCCTGCACCCCCAACAACAGCGGGCGACCGGGCGCAAAGCAGCTCTCGGAGAACTCGACGAAGTTTTTCTTCAAATGCACGTAGGGCGATTCGAAACGATAGCGGCACGCCTCGATCGTCTCTGCCGACAGCGGCTGGCCGCTGTAGCTCAGGCTGTTGCGGGTCTGGTCCCAGGGCGGTGACTGGCTGAAGTCCAGCACCGGCCGGGCCAGTACTTCGACGGTCAGGCCGGCGTTGACCAGCAATTCATCATGGGGCCGCTCGAACGCCAGCCGGGTGATGGGGTTGCCAAACACGTCCAGCTCATCGCGGCGCGCGGTCGGCTCGGGGCTGATCTGCAACTGGTGCGAGGTGCAGCGCTGCCAGGCACAGGGGCGCGGCCACAGGTGCGCCAGTTGCTGGGCCAGGGACACCGGGCTGTCGTAGTGATAATGGGTGTCGTGGAAAATCTGATAGCGCGCGCTCATTACACAGACACCGTTTGCTGGCTGACATCATCCACGTGGGCAAAATGGCGCAGGGCCAGGCGATCAGAAACTTGCCCGCTCTCATCGGCGACGGCCTGCAACAGGTCCGCCAGGCCATCGAGGGCCGCACGCACGCTGGCGTCGCCAAACAACGGGTTCTCCAGGCAACCCAGGTCAAAGCGCGCCAGGCGCTCCACCAGCGGTGCCAGGCCGGTCTCCCGGGGTACGCCGAAGTCATCGTTGAGCCGGCGCAAGGTGCGGCTCACCAGCTTGAGCTGGAACAGCACCGCATGGGGGTTCTGTTCATCCAGCAGCAACAGGTCCAGCACCGGAATCAATTGCGGCACCGCCAGGTAGCGCGAACGGTAGGTGATGCTGCTGTTGCCCAGTTCCAGCAACCACTCCAGCCCGGCCTGATCGAACACCGCTACCCCGCGCAGGAAGGCCGCGAGGCTGCTGCTGAGAAACTGCAGGCGCTCGATGCGCCGGCCCATCATCAAAAAGCGCCAGCCTTCGTCGCGGGTCATGTCGTCGAGGGCAAAGCCGGACAAGGCCGCCAGGGACATTACCAGGCGATTGAGGAAGTCCAGCAGTTCACCAAAATCCGGCGTCTCGCGTTCCAGCTCCATGGCTTCGCGCTGCAACTCCACCAGGGCCTGCCAGTTCTCCCGGGACAGCTTGCCGCGCACCTGGGACGCCGCCCACTGCAGACGCTGCAGGTTGGCGCGCAGGCTCGATGGCCAGTCATCACCGAGCAGGGCCTGCAGCAGGCGCTCGGGCAACTCGCCCTCCTCCGGCAGCAGGCGCAGGCTTTCCCCCAGTTCCACGGCGGCCTGCAAGGCCAGGGGGTCGTCACCGTCGACATAGCGCGCCAGGACGATGCGCAGCCAGCGTGCACTGTCATCACAGCGCTCACAGTAACGGCCGAACCAGAACAGGTTTTCTACGACCCGCGAAGGCAGGTACGGGTCGCGCCGTACCAGGTCGTGGGTGCCGATCGCCCGCTGCGCGCGCCATTGCTCGCCACCGGGCGCACGCTCGCCCAGCACCCAGGTGTCCTTGCTCGCCCCGCCACGCTGCATCGAGACCACTTCGGCATCGGCCTGCGCTGCCACGCGGGTCAGGCCACCCGGCAGCACCCGGTAGCCATCCTCACCGGCCACTGCGTACACGCGCATGCCGATGGCGCGATGTTGCAGATGGTCATCCACGGTATGCCAGACCGGCGCCTGGGACAGTTGGGCCAGTTCCTGGGCCACATAGGCGTAGGGTCGCGCCAGCATGCGCTCGGCCAGGGCCTGGCGTTGCTCATCGTTCAGGTCGCCGCCAAACACCGGGGCAAAACTTTGCGAAGGGAACGCCGGCTTGATCAGCAGTTCCGGCAGTTTTTCCAGGGCTTCGGCCAGCACCGGCGCTTCGCCGCACCACCAGGTGGCGATGGACGGCAGGATCAGTTCTTCGCCAAACAGAAACTGATTGATCTTGGGCAGGAACCCCAGCAGCCCGGGCGATTCCAGCACGCCGGCGCCCAGGGCGTTGGCCACCAGCACATTGCCCTGGCGTACCGCGTCCAGCAGGCCGGGTACGCCCAGGGCCGAGTCGGTGCGCAGTTCCAGGGGGTCGCAGAAATCATCGTCCAAGCGCCGCATGATTGCGTGCACACGGCGCAGACCACTAAGGGTCTTGAGGTACACGGTGCTGTCGCGCACGGTCAGGTCGCCGCCTTCTACCAATGGGTAGCCAAGCTGACGGGCCAGGTACAGGTGTTCGAAATAGCTTTCATTGAAGCGCCCCGGGGTCAGCAGCACGATCAGCGGCGGCTGGTCATCGCCGGGCGCCTGACGGGCCAGGGTTTCCTGCAGGGTGCGGAAGAACCCGGTGAGGTGCTGCACCTGCAAGTCGCGATACAAATCCGGGAATGCGCGGGAGACGATGGTGCGGTTTTCCAGGGCATAACCGGCGCCGGATGGCGCCTGGGTACGGTCCGCCGTGACCCACCAGCGGCCATCCGGGGTGCGCGCAAGGTCCACCGCATACAGGTGCAGGAACACCCCATCGGGTGGCTGGATGCCCTGGCACGGCCACAGGAAGTTGTTATGGCCAAACACCAGCTCAGCCGGCAGCAAGCCTTCGGCAATCAGGCGTTGCGGGCCATACAGGTCGGCCAGCACCGCGTTGAGCAGCCGCGCACGCTGGGCAATACCCGCCGCCAAATGCGCCCATTCATCCGCAGCCAGTACGTGGGGTAGCAAGTCCAGCTCCCAGGGGCGGTCGGCGCCCTTGGGGTCGGCGTAGACGTTATAGGTCACGCCGTTTTCCTGGATCTGGCGGGTCAGTAGCGCCTGGCGCTGGGCCAACTGCGCCGGGGTGCTGCGCTGCAGATGGTCGAGCAGGCGCTGCCAATGGGCGCGCACCGCGCCGCTGTCGTCCAGCAGTTCGTGATAAGTGCCCGCAGTCAGCGGGTAACGGTCGAGCAAGTCGGACATGGAACGCTCGGCAGGGGCAAGGGAAGGCAGATTAACTCACAAACACTGCAAATCTACTGTAGGAGCGGGCTTGCCGGCTCCTACCTTAGGTTTGTGTTTAGTCATTTTTATGGGGAAAACGCCGTAGATCCAGGGTCATAGGCAGTTCATCGTTGATCACCACCGGGGGTATCGGCAACTTCCCGGGGCTATGCCCCAAGCGGAAAAACCGCGCCATGCGCCGGCTCTCCGCTTCATTGGCATTGACCGGCAGGCTGTCGTAATTGCGCCCGCCCGGATGGGCCACGTGGTACTGGCAACCGCCCAGGGAACGCTGCATCCACGTATCGAGCAGATCGAATACCAAAGGTGCGTGCACAGGAATGGTCGGCTGCAGGCAGTTGGCCGGTTGCCAGGCGCGATAACGTACGCCCGCGACGAACTCGCCCACCCGGCCGGTGGCGTGCAGCGGCACGGCCACGCCGTTGCAGGTCAGCACATAGCGCTGGGGTGGCAAGCCGCTGAGTTTCACCTGCAAACGCTCAAGGGATGAATCCACATAGCGCACCGTACCACCCGCGGCGCCCTCTTCGCCCAGCACATGCCAGGGCTCCAGGGCCTGGCGCAGTTCCAGCTCGATACCGCTGACGGCATAGTCGCCGACCTTGGGAAAACGGAACTCCAGGTGTGCGGCAAACCATTCGGCACGCAGCGGATAACCGGCCGCGTTGAGTTCGACGATCACGTCGGCAAAATCCTGCTCGATAAAGTGCGGCAGCAGGAACCGGTCGTGCAGCTCCGTGCCCCAGCGCGCCAGCTTTGGCGGCGCGTAGGGCTCACGCCAGAAGCGCGCCACCAGGGCTCGCAACAGCAACTGCTGGGTCAGGCTCATGCGTGCGTGGGGCGGCATCTCAAAGGCACGCAGCTCCAGCAAACCCAGGCGCCCGGTGGCGCCGTCGGGGGAGTAGAGCTTGTCGATGCAAAACTCGGCGCGGTGGGTGTTGCCAGTCACGTCGATCAGCAGGTTGCGCAGTAAGCGGTCCACCAGCCACGGTGGGCATTCCTCGCCTGGCGCGGGCATCTGCGCGAAGGCGATTTCCAGTTCATACAACGCATCGTTGCGCGCCTCATCCACCCGTGGCGCCTGTGAGGTGGGGCCGATAAACAGCCCGGAAAACAGGTACGACAAGGACGGGTGATTGTGCCAGTAGCTGATCAGGCTGCGCAGCAGGTCCGGGCGGCGCAGGAACGGCGAATCCTTGGGCGTGGCGCCGCCCAGCACGAAGTGGTTGCCGCCGCCGGTGCCGGTGTGGCGCCCGTCGATCATGAATTTTTCGGTGGTCAGGCGAGTTTGCCGGGCTTCCTCATAGAGGAACTCGGTGCGTTCCACCAATTCATCCCAGGTTGTCGATGGCTGCACGTTGACTTCGATCACGCCTGGGTCGGGCGTGACGCGGAAGTTGCTCAGGCGTGGATCGCTCGGCGGCTCGTAGCCTTCCAGCAGCACCGGGCAATGCAGTTCCTGGGCGGTAGCCTCGATGGCGGCCACCAGTTCCAGGTAGTCCTCGACCCGCTCCAGGGGCGGCATGAACAGGTAGAGCCGCCCCCCGCGCGCTTCGGCACACAACGCGGTGCGGGTCAGCCAGTCAGCGGACTCGTCGACCTTGGGCACACGCTCATCGATGGGAGCGGGCTCGCCAGGCGCTGGCGCGGTGAAGGGCAGCTCCGGCAGGTCCTGATTGGGGTCGGTCGGATGCACAAAGGGGTAGTCTGCCGCCGTCACCCAAGGCTGTGAGGCCAGGGGCAAGCGATAGCCCAGCGGCGAATCACCCGGTACCAGCCGGCAATGGCTGTCGCGCAGGTACCACCGGCCACTCTGCCAGCGATCATTGGCCGCCGTGCGCGCCAGGGGCAGTACATGGCCGATGACTTTATCCAGGCCCTGGCTGAATACCTTGCGCAGGCGTTCGCGCTCCAGCCCATCCTCCAGGCGTGAATCCTCGGCGCTGACGTTCTGCGGCAAGGCACCTTCGCGCCACAGGTAGTAAAAATTGTCCTCGAAGGCCGGGAATACATAGCGCGCGGGGAGTTTCAGTCGCTCGGCAATGCTCGCCAGGAAGCGCCCGGCCATCACGTCATCGGCGCCGTAGTCTTGCTGCTCGTCGGCAATCAACGCGTCGTTGTGCCAGACCGGCACGCCATCGCGGCGCCAATGGCAATTGAGCGACCAACGCGGCAGTTGCTCGCCGGGGTACCACTTGCCCTGGCCGAAATGCACCAGGCCCTTGGGCGCGTAGTGCTTGCGCATGCGCTGGAACAACTCGGCAGACAGTCGGCGCTTGTCCGGGCCGAGGGCGGCGGTGTTCCATTCGGCACCGTCGGGGTCGTCGATGGAAACAAACGTCGGCTCGCCGCCCATGGTCAGGCGCACATCGTCCTTGAGCAGGTCGCCATCGATCTGCCGGCCCAGGGCCTGGATCGCCAGCCATTGTTCTTCGGTGTAGGGCTTGGTCACCCGGGGGGCTTCCCAGATGCGCTCCACGGACATTTCGTGGGTGAATTCGCACTCACACGGTTCCACCAGCCCACTGATCGGGGCGGCGGACGATGGATCGGGACTACAGGCCAGCGGAATATGGCCTTCACCGGCGAACAACCCGGAGGTGGCATCCAGGCCAATCCAGCCGGCGCCGGGCAAATACACCTCGCACCAGGCGTGCAGGTCGGTGAAGTCCACCTCGGTGCCAGACGGGCCGTCGAGGGCCTTGACGTCGGCGGTGAGCTGGATCAGATAACCGGAGACAAATCGCGCCGCCAAGCCCAGGTTGCGCAGCAATTGCACCAGCAGCCAGGCCGAATCGCGACACGAGCCGGAGGCGTTTTCCAGGGTGAATTCCGGGGTTTGCACGCCCGGCTCCATGCGGATCAGGTAGCCGATATCCGCCGCCAGGCGCTGGTTGAGACCGACCAGGAAATCCACGGCCGGCAGCGGCGTACGGTCGATAGCGGCCAGGTACGCGGCAAATTTTGGCGTCAGCGGCAGGGTTTCCAGGTACGGCGCCAGCTCGCGCTGCTCATCGGCGGCGTAGCTGAAAGGGATTTTTTCGGCGTAGGGCTCAAGGAAAAAGTCGAACGGATTGAACACCGCCATCTCAGCGACCAGGTCGACTTCGATGCGCAGCTCATTGGTTTTTTCCGGGAACACCAGGCGCGCCAGGTAATTGCCCTGGGGGTCTTGCTGCCAATTGATGAAGTGCTGCTCGGGCAGCACCTTCAGCGCATAGGACAGGATCCGCGTGCGGCTATGGGCCGCCGGGCGCAGGCGCACAATCTGCGGGCCAAGCTCCACCGCACGGTCGTAGCGGTAATGCGTAACATGGTGCAACGCGACATGAATCGACACGGCGGCCTCCTGCGAGCCAGGGCATGGAAACAAAGCGCGCAAGACTTATGCCAGAGCGGCGGTCATTACGCTTTATCGAGGGACCCGGTGCAGTACAGCACCAAAACGGCGCGAGAGTGAACGCCGTGGTGCGAGGGTTGCACATATTTGTGGCGCAAGTGCGGGGCGCAGTGGTGAATCTACCCAATCAACGCTTTTTGCGCGTTGCGATAAAACCGGTTATCGAAGGCGACGCCTTCACACGCGACTACTCGATCTAGCGGTTGATTTGACAGACTGCCGAATGCGACGGATTCCAACGAGTTTTGTACGCATCTCTCGTTGGACGTTGCTGTTAAGTGTCAGTAATCCAAGGAGCGGGAATAACAGCGCCAACCCGTAGAGACCTTTATGAGGCTGGTACTGAACCATTGGAACTACAAACACCAGACAGGCGAGGTAGATACCGACCATCACCCACACCCAGGAGGGTCGGCCCCGCAAAATCATAAAGTTGCTATGGACCGTCAACAGAATGAGCAGCGCCCCGACCAACATGATCTTGAGCCCCACTTGAGCCAGCGGCACATCACGAAAATAAGTGACGAACGCCAGCGCCACAGCCAACGCCAACGAAAAATACGCAGCGAATACGCCACCAAGAAACGTCAGAAAGTATTGCCTGAAAAAGTCGCGTAGCGTCATCAATTCGCTCATTCGCTTACTTCCTCGTAAAGTCCAATCTCGATTCAGTTCGAGTGACCGCAGAGGCCTCATTTCTGTAGGAGCGAGCTTGCTCGCGAAAAACTCACAAGCGCCGAGTTTGTCCAGGCAGCTCACATTGAGGCAAGGCGAGCGAATCCACACATTCACCATTTTTTGTACTTTGCTATCGCAGCCTGGCGCAGATGGCGAACCTCGACGAGTTTCTGACGCATTTCCCGGTGGCGCTTGCTATTGAGCAATAGCAACCCGAATAGCGGAAAAAGCACAGCAGAGCAATAAACCTGCATATGAGGGTGGTACTGAATCATGGGCACTACAAACAGCAGACAACCTGCCAGATATCCCGCTACCAGCCTGTCAGCCCAAGGATAACCTCGCGCAATCATGACGTTGCCAACAACCAGCACCGCCACCAGCACCAGGATGGCCAGCACGGAGTAGTTCGCCTTGAGAGAAGGGTCCACACCCCGTAAATAGGTCACTCCCGCCAAGGAAAGCGCATTGGCGCCGGAAAAAATCGCCATGAAGATCGTGCCCATGAACACTGGAAAATAGCGGGTGAGAAAACTACTCAGGTCGGGGAAGCCATTCATTCAGTCAGATCCTCGTACAAGCCGACGTAATGTACTTCTGCGCTTCGCACAAAATGATGCGCTTGGGCTTGATGCTTCTGATCGGCTTGAACTCGCGTAGGGTAATGACATTGAAGTCAGCATCGATATACACCACACCCACGCTGACGCGCCATGAACTGGGAGCGATTGGAGTCCATGCCGATATTGAGCAGGGGTTTACTCATGGGAAGTATTCTTCCTTGAGAATGATTGTGAACTGACTGGCCTCATCGCGGGCAAGCCCGGCTCCCACATTGGCCAGCTTCATTGCGAAGAACGCGATCAAATGTGGGAGCTGGCTTGTCGGCGATGGCAATTTTAACGCTCCCTCGATTTTTTTATTCTTATAATTGCGCGCTCGTGTTTACGCCGCTTATTAATGGCCGCCGATACTTTCCGGCGCATATGGTGAAGCTCTACGGCTTTTGCACACATTTCTCGATGGCGTTTACTGCGCAGCAGCAGCAGCCCAAGTACCGGCCAAAAGAGGCTTTCTGCGTAAATGAATGGGTGCGGCGAGAACTGAAAACCTGGCAAGGCAACCAATAGGCAGGCGATGAAAAGGCCATACATGCCCCTGGCCCACTTCGGTCGCCCATAGGCAATCATGAAGTTGCAATGTGTGATAAATAAAGCCAAGACCACGCAGGCATTTTCAGCAGCAGCATTCGATAACGATGGTAAATAATAATTTTCCACCAACACGACAACAGCAGTACTGCCGAAGAAACCCGAAAAAATGACGCCGATAAACACTGGGAAATTACGGACCAAAAAAGGGCGAAGTGGCACGAGAAATTTCATTCTGATGTCTCCTCGTAGAGTCCGACCGCAATAGTCCGGATGTTGCCGGAACGCATGCTCCCAGTAACGCCCGATACGGCGCCAAGTGCATCAAGCATCTGTATGATGGTCCCGCGCCTTACTTCGGCCGAGGTGTAGCGCTTTGGCATCTCTCCAGCCATTTGTTTCAGCTTGATCATTTTCCGGGTCAATTCCGGATGATTGATACTTAGTAACTCCCTGGTGAGCTTTACCCGCTCCTGTCGACTCAACCCCTTGAGTACCTGGTGTGTGTTTTTCCCCGTTGCCTTTTTGAGCATGCTGACGAATCGAATCGTCGACAGCGCTGTGCTACCAGTACCTAACAACGAAACCGCATCCAATCCGGTCGTTACGGCCTGATACCATTGATCGCTATCCAGAGCGTCATTACGGGTGGGATCAGTCATTTCATTCCTGGTCCGGCGAGCGCCAATCACGCACTGAATCGAACTGGCTACTGCTGACGTATAACTAATCACAGCAACCACACCCGTCGCTCCGAAGGTAAAAGGACTCAGCACCGAGCCCCCCAATATCACCAACCAACTGATCACCGCCGAACTACACGCCAACACCGCATTAACCGCTTCAAACGCCACCTGCGACTCTCGCGGTTCGTTCTCCAGCCGCCGAGCGAACTCCACTCGCCCGATATAGCTGGGAGCTTCCCGCAAAATCACCTTCTTCGGCGCAATGCTGCAAATCGGCTGAAACTCACGCAACACCACCACGCGCATTTGCGCATCTAGATACACCACCCCGGCCCCGACAATAGCGGGATCAGCGTCGATGGCCGCAAACAATCGGCGTAGGTCGATACTGCTTTCAACCCGTTGCCGCGTCATGGAATGGTCGATGGAGAAACCATCCCTCAATACGCTGGAAGTCATCCTTTTACTCCTTAGTACACAAAAGCGCCGAGCGTAAAGACTGTGCATCGCTCAAGAATGTCGGATTTTTTCCTTTCTTCAGACAGCCACTTCCTGAACGTACCTCAAGGCCTTGCGGGCCTTACCGAGGATGGGAAAAAGTGCGCGTCCTTAACGAAAAATACTGAGGCAGGGAGCAACGATGGCAACGGATATGTTTTTGAAACTGGGGGACATCAAGGGTGAATCCGGGGACCAGGCGCATCGCGAAGAAATCGACGTCAGCGAATGGGGCTGGGGGATGTCGCAATCCGGATCCATGCACAGCGGAACCGGCGGTGGCGCGGGCAAGGTCAACATGCAGAACCTGTCCATCACCAAAACCGTGGACAAATCCTCGCCCAACCTGATGATGGCCTGCGCCACCGGAAAGCATTATCCAGAGGCCAGATTAACCGTGCGCAAGGCCGGCGGGGCCAGCGCTGTGGAGTATCTGGTGATCACGATGAAAGAAGTCATGATCGCGTCCTATCAGAGCGACGCGGTCACCACCAAGGATGTACTGAGCGAAATGATCAACCTGAACTTCGCCAAGATCGAAGTCAGCTATCAGCCGCAGAAGTCCGATGGCGGCAAGGATGGTGGGGCTATCAAGTTCGGCTGGAATATTCGCGAAAACATCAAAGTTTGAACGTGTGAGCCGAAGTGTTTTCCACCCCGGCCTCCAGCCATCAGTCGGACTTGCCTACTGTGACTTGTGTTTGGCAATCGCAGCCTTGCGCAACTGGCGGACCTCGAAGAGTTTCTGTCGCATTTCCCGATGACGCTGACTATTGAGCAACAGCAACCCCGCCAACGGAAACAGCAGCCCTATTACATACGCTGCCATATGTGGCCGATAGCTATAGGTCGGCAACACGATCAGCAAACATACAACGTAGAACGCCGCGATGGCCCAAGCCCCCCACTCTCGCCCTCTGATCATGACGAAATGACTGAAAGCCAAGAGCAAGCCCAAGAAAACTGCCGCCAGAAAAGAGTAACGCGCCCGCTCTGGGTCACTGCGAAAAAATGTACTTGAAGCCAATGAAATAGCGGCGGAGAGAGAGAAACAGGCAAGGAAGAATGCGCATATAAACGCTGGAAAATATTGCGCTAAAAAAGCTCTCAATGAACCTTTGCGATCCATCACTCAAGCTCCTCATACAGGCCAACTGCAATAGTTCGAATATTGCCTGATATAGCGCTCCAGGTAAGACCAACAGCGGCCCCAAGGGAGTCTCTGATCTGCGTCACAGTCGCGTTGATCTGGCTTTCCACGCGCTGGCGAGCCATGAACTGGGAGCGGTTGGAGTCCATGCCGAAGTTGAGCAGGGGGTTGCTCATGGGTGTTCTTCCTTGAAGGGTTCGAGTGACCGCAGAGGCCTCATTTCTGTAGGAGCGAGCTTGCTCGCGAAAAATTCACAAGCGCCGCGTTTGTCCAGGCAGCTCGCATTGAGGCAGGGCTAGTGAATCCATACAGTCACCATTTTTTGTACTTTGCTATCGCAGCCTGGCGCAGATGGCGGACCTCGACGAGTTTCTGTCGCATTTCCCGATGACGCTTACTATTGAGCAACAGCAGTCCCAGCAATGGAAACAGTAAGCTCAAAACATAGATTAACGTATGCTGCTGATCACCGATGGTGGGCAACACACCCAGGAAGCACAGCCCCAGGAGCACCGCCAGCGGCCGCACCCATTGCGCACGCCCGCGAGCAATCATGAAGTTGCAATGCACGATCACTAGGGTGAGCCCGATGCCACCTAGGAACGAATACTTGGCATTGCTCTCCATGGAAAGGTCCTGAAAGTAGCTGTCGAAAAACAACGGGACCGCAAACACCAGAGTAAAAATGGACGCGAATATCGCCCCCATAAAGACTGGGAAATACTTCGACAGAAAACTACGAATGCTGGGAATCTCATTCATTACTCGATCTCTTCGTATAGGCCTACAGCAACAGTCCGAACATTCCCCGAAATCGCACTGCCGGTAAAACCGACCGCAGCACCCAAGGCATCCTTAATTTGCGTGACTGTTGCATGCTTGACTTCGGTAGGCGCGAAACGCTTGGGTAGTTCACCCGACAACTGCTTCAACTTAATCATCTTCGATGTCAAGCGAGGGTCGTTGATACTCAAGAGTTCCTTGGTCAGTTTGGCTCGCTCCTGCCGACTCAGGCCCTTGAGCACCTCTCTCACACTCTTGCCGGTTGTCACCCTGTTCAGCCTCACCAGCTTGACCGTTGTCAGTGCCGATGCTCCAACCCCAACCAGCGACGCAGCATCCAACACGATCATGGTGTACTGATACCACTCCTCGCTATCGAGTTGATCGTTGCGTGCGGGGTTTCTGATCTCATTGACAGTGCGATATCCACTGGCGAAACACTGGACAGAGCTGGCAGCCGCAGCGGTGTAACCAAGCGCCGCGACCACGGTACTGGCTCCCGCCGAAAACGGAATAGCAACGGTACCACTCAATACTACGACCCAGCCGATCACAGCACCGGCGCAGGACAAAGTGGTGTTGATCGCTTCGCCGACCAGACGCGACTCCCGCGGATTGTCCTGCACCTGCTGGGCAAACTGCGCCGGCGAAACGTACTTTTGCGCCTCACGCAAAATGATGCGCTTGGGCTTGATGCTGCAGATCGGCTTGAACTCGCGCAGGGTAATGACATTGAAGTCAGCGTCGATATACACCACCCCCGCGCCGACGATGCCGGGGTCGGCGTCGATGGCGGCGAACAGGCGAGGCAGGTTGATCTGGCTTTCGATGCGCTGGCGCGCCATGAACTGGGAGCGGTTGGAGTCCATGCCGATGTTGAGCAGGGGGTTGCTCATGGGGTGTTCTTCCTTGAAGGGTTCGAGTGACCGCAGAGGCCTCATTTCTGTAGGAGCGAGCTTGCTCGCGAAAAACTCACAAGCGCCGCGTTTGTCCAGGCAGCTCGCGTTATCGTTGACGTTTTTCGCGAGCAAGCTCGCTCCTACAGGTATGGCAGCTTAACGGGCGCCACCTTAACAAACAGGTTCCCCACCCGCTAGAAAGCAAAACGCCAGCACGAGGCTGGCGTTTTGCATGTTCAGGCTGCGATCAACGCGGTACGACCGGCTTGCGCGCAGGCTTGCCGCCCTTGCCCTTCGCCGCATCAGCGCGCTCCTTGGCCGCCTGCTTGTTACGTGCCTGGGCCGCGGCCTTGGCTTGTTCGCGCTTGTCCCACGGGTTGCTGCCGTCGCTGCCGCGAGGTGGCAGGCCGGTGTGCTGGGTGAGGATCCTGGTGGTGGTTTCCTTGGCGACCTTATGGCTGCCCACCGGCGTCGAGTTCTTGCGACGGGCACTCTGGTAGCTGTCGGTGGACGGCTGGTGCAACGGGATCAACTGGTCCTTGCCCGATCCGATCAAGTCGGCGCGGCCCATGCGGGTCAATGCTTCACGCAGCATCGGCCAGCCCTTCGGGTCGTGGTAACGCAGGAACGCCTTGTGCAGGCGGCGCTGGTCTTCGCTCTTGACGATGGTCACCGCGTCGCTCTTGTAGGTGACCTTGCGCAGCGGGTTCTTGCCCGAGTGGTACATCGCGGTGGCGGTGGCCATTGGCGAGGGGTAGAACGCCTGCACCTGGTCGGCGCGGAAGCCATTGCCCTTGAGCCACAGGGCCAGGTTCATCATGTCTTCATCGGTGGTGCCAGGGTGGGCCGCGATGAAATACGGGATCAGGTACTGTTCCTTGCCCGCTTCCTTGGTGTACTTCTCGAACATGCGCTTGAACTTGTCATAGCTGCCGATGCCCGGTTTCATCATCTGGTTGAGCGGACCTTCCTCGGTGTGTTCCGGGGCGATCTTCAGGTAGCCACCGACGTGGTGGGTCACCAGTTCCTTGACGTACTCCGGCGACTCGACAGCCAGGTCGTAGCGCAAGCCGGAAGCGATCAAAATCTTCTTCACACCCGGCAACGCACGGGCGCTGCGGTACAGCTGGATCAAGGAGGAGTGGTCGGTGTTCAGGTTCGGGCAGATGCCGGGGAACACGCACGATGGCTTGCGGCACGCGGATTCGATTTCCGGGCTCTTGCAGGCGATGCGGTACATGTTCGCGGTCGGGCCGCCGAGGTCGGAAATCACCCCGGTAAAGCCCGGGACCTTGTCGCGGATCTCTTCGATCTCGCGAATGATCGACTCTTCGGAACGGTTCTGGATGATCCGGCCTTCGTGCTCGGTGATCGAGCAGAAGGTGCAGCCGCCGAAGCAGCCACGCATGATGTTCACCGAGAAGCGAATCATGTCGTAGGCCGGGATCTTCTCCTTGCCGTACACAGGGTGAGGAACCCGTGCGTAAGGCATGCCAAACACGTAGTCCATTTCTTCGGTGGTCATGGGAATGGGCGGCGGGTTGAACCACACGTCCACTTCGCCATGCTTCTGCACCAGGGCGCGGGCGTTGCCTGGGTTGGTTTCCAGGTGCAACACGCGGTTGGCGTGGGCATACAGCACCGCGTCGCCACGCACTTTCTCTACGGAAGGCAGGCGGATCACGGTCTTGTCGCGGGTCATGCGCGGGCTGGCCAGGATCTGTACGACCTTGGCTTCTTCCGGGTCTTCAACCGGCCCCTTTTCCTGCTCGATGGCGCAGGCCTGGGTGTCCTGGGTATTCACGTACGGGTTGATGATCTTGTCGACCTTGCCCGGGCGGTCGATACGGGTGGAGTCCACTTCGTACCAGCCGGCTGGCGTATCACGGCGAATGAACGCGGTGCCGCGCACATCGGTGATGTCTTCGATCTTGTGGCCCCACGACAGGCGCTGGGCAACTTCGACGATGGCCCGCTCGGCGTTGCCGTACAGCAGGATGTCGGCGGTGGCATCGATCAGGATCGAGTTCCGCACCCGGTCCTGCCAGTAGTCGTAGTGGGCGATGCGACGCAGGGAAGCTTCGATGCCGCCGAGTACGATCGGCACGTTCTTGTAGGCTTCCTTGCAGCGCTGGCTGTACACCAGGCTCGCGCGGTCCGGGCGTTTGCCGGCCATACCGCCAGGGGTGTAGGCGTCGTCGGAACGGATTTTCTTGTCGGCGGTGTAGCGGTTGATCATCGAGTCCATGTTGCCGGCCGCGACGCCGAAGAACAGGTTCGGCTCGCCGAGCTTCATGAAATCGTCTTTGGACTGCCAGTTGGGCTGGGCAATGATCCCGACGCGGAAGCCCTGGGACTCCAGCAGCCGGCCGATGATTGCCATGCCGAACGACGGATGGTCAACGTAGGCATCACCGGTGACGATGATGATGTCACATGAATCCCAGCCGAGCTGATCCATCTCCTCCCTGCTCATGGGCAGGAATGGCGCTGGACCGAAACATTCGGCCCAGTACTTGGGATAGTCAAATAACGGCTTGGCTGTTTGCATGACGGTGACCGGTGTTGAGATGAAAAATCGCGGGCGCGGAATATAGCACAAATTTTGACCAATTCCGACGGTAATGGTCGGAATTGTGGAGTGCCCTGAATTGTGAATGCTTTGCAATGTGGGAGCGGGCTTGCCCGCGAAAGCGGCGGATCAGCCAGTAGATATATTGACTGACCCACCGCCTTCGCGAGCAAGCCCGCTCCCACATTGGATGGCGCTTATTCGTCGTCGTCGAAGTTATAACTGCCCGGCGCCAGGTTTTCGAAGCGCGTGTATTTGCCGATGAAGGCCAGGCGGATAAAGCCGATCGGCCCGTTACGCTGCTTGCCGATGATGATTTCGGCAATGCCCTTGTGCTCCGTCTCGGGGTGATACACCTCGTCGCGGTACACGAACATGATCACGTCGGCATCCTGCTCGATCGCTCCGGATTCCCGCAAGTCGGAGTTCACCGGGCGCTTGTTCGGGCGTTGCTCCAGGGAACGGTTGAGCTGGGACAGGGCCACCACCGGGCAGTTGAATTCCTTGGCCAGGGCTTTGAGGGACCGGGAGATTTCGGAAATCTCGTTGGTACGGTTATCACCGCTGGAGCCAGGGATCTGCATCAACTGCAGGTAGTCGATCATGATCAGGGCGATGTCGCCGTGCTCACGCACCAGGCGCCGGGTACGCGCACGCATCTCGGAGGGGCTGATACCGGCGGTGTCGTCGATGAACAGCTTGCGGTCATTGAGCAGATTGACCGCCGAGGTCAGGCGCGGCCAATCGTCGTCTTCCAGGCGACCGGCACGCACTTTGGTCTGGTCGATCCGACCCAGCGAGGAAAGCATACGCATGATCAGCGATTCGCCTGGCATCTCCAGGGAGTACACCAGTACGGCCTTGTCGCTGCGCAACACGGCGTTTTCCACCAGGTTCATCGCAAAGGTGGTCTTACCCATGGATGGACGGCCGGCGACGATGATCAGGTCGGACGGCTGCAGGCCGCTGGTCTTCTCGTCGAGATCGGTGTAGCCGGTGGAGATGCCGGTGATGGCGTTGTCGGTGTTGAACAAGGTGTCGATACGGTCGATAGCCTTGGTCAACAGGTCGTTGACGCTGACCGGGCCGCCGGTTTTCGGGCGGGCTTCGGCGATCTGGAAGATCTGCCGTTCGGCTTCGTCGAGGATCTCGGCGGCAGTGCGGCCTTCGGGGTTGAAGGCGCTGTCGGCGATTTCGGTGCTGATGCCGATCAACTGGCGCAGGGTTGCCCGCTCGCGCACGATTTGGGCGTAGGCCTTGATGTTGGCGACGGATGGCGTGTTTTTCGCCAGCTCGCCGAGGTAACCGAGGCCGCCAACTTGTGAAGTCTGGCCTTCCTTGTCCAGTTGCTCGGCCAGGGTCACCACGTCGATCGGTGAGTTCTGGTCGGCCAGCTTGGCAATGGCGCGGAAGATCAGGCGGTGGTCATGGCGATAGAAGTCACCGTCCGAGACTTGATCGAGCACGCGTTCCCAGGCGTTGTTGTCCAGCATCAAGCCACCGAGCACGGCCTGTTCGGCCTCGATGGAATGCGGCGGCACCTTCAGGGCAGCGGTTTGCAGATCGTATTGCTCAGGAGCTGAAATATCGTTCATGGCCACTTGGAATTAGGGGTGTGTAGAAAAACAAAAGGCACGACCTGTAAACAGGATCGTGCCCGATGTTAACTGGCTGACACGCGAGGTGCCAGTCAGTTAGGTGCTTCTTAAGCTGCTACCACGACAACGCGTACGGTGGCTTCAACTTCAGCGTGCAGGTGCACGGCTACGTCGAATTCGCCTACGTTGCGGATGGTGCCGTTCGGCAGACGAACTTCGCTCTTCTGCACTTCAACGCCGGAGGCGGTCAGTGCGTCAGCGATGTCGTGAGTACCGATCGAACCGAACAGCTTGCCTTCGTCGCCAGCGGTGGCAGTGATAGTCACTTCCAGCTCGGCCAGTTGGGCAGCACGGGTTTCAGCCGAAGCTTTTTTGTCTGCTGCGGCTTTTTCCAGCTCAGCACGACGCTCTTCAAACGCTGCCAGGTTGGCAGCGGTTGCAGCGGTGGCTTTGCCGTAAGGCAGCAGGTAGTTACGACCGTAGCCGGCCTTAACGTTTACTTTGTCGCCCAGGTTGCCCAGGTTGGCGACTTTTTCCAGAAGGATCAGTTGCATGTGAAAATCCTCTAACTTTTAACCTTCACCGTTCGCGTTATCGGCGTCTTTCGGCGCCAGACGACCGCGAAAATCAATCAGGCCGTCGACAATGGCCAAGACCACGAGTAACGGATAGATCAGTTGCATAAACAGCAACAGCGTCACGTACAACCCCACCAGCCAGAACTTGGCCAGGCGCTTTTGCGCCACCAGCCCGTGTATCAGGGCCAGCCCGGCAATCACCAGCGGTACGCTGCACAACGGCGTCAACATGGCCATTTGCGGGCCGAAGTTCGGCCCCACAAGCATGCACGCCAGCAGCAACATCGCTGGGCCTGCGGGGATTCTGATACTGCGAAACTCGCGACCAAAACCACCCGGGTTATACAACAACGCCTGCCAGTAGCGCCCAAGAATCAGGCTCAGCACACTGACGATCTGCAACAGTGCCGCTATCAGGCCGGTAAGGACCGGAGCAATCAGTGTGGCCATGCGCGCTCGCTCATCTACCGACAATTGCTGGTAGAGATCCCCGAGGGCCAGTGGCAGGATTTTTACCAACTCCTGCGACAGCGCCTCGATTTGCGGGCGGAAAGCCGCGCCAAGCACCACTGAATACACCACTCCCAATGCCACGCTGACCAGCAGCGTACGGACCCAGGACTCACTTGCGCGCAGAACCAACGCAAGGCTCGAAGACCCCAGCAGTACCAGAAGTACCCGTGGATCGTCGAATTGCAGCCACCAGATCAAGGCCGGCAGCAACCCCAGGGCAAGGACGCCCAAGGCGTCCTTCAAACCGCGCCGCAGCAGCACAAGGCTTCCTGCGGCAGCACCCAACCAATACAACAACGGCAACGCTGCACATCCAGCCACTACCAGAGTGGCCTGCACACGACCGCGCATGATGAACTCAGCTAAGGCGCGCATGCATTCAATCCCTTACTACTTGTCGACTGCCCGGTCTCAGCGGCCGTGGCTGTCGGTGTAGGCCAGCAGGGCCAGGAAGCGGGCGCGCTTGATAGCGGTGGCCAGCTGACGCTGATAACGAGCTTTGGTACCGGTGATACGGCTTGGAACAATTTTGCCGGTCTCGGATACGTAGGCTTTCAGAGTGTTGAGATCTTTGTAGTCGATCTCCTTCACTTCTTCAGCGGTGAAGCGGCAAAACTTACGACGACGGAAGAAACGTGCCATTTGATAGGCTCCTTAATAAGGTCCGTGGATTACTCGTCAGCGTTATCGCTGTTGTCGCTGTCATCACTATCAGCGCTTTCAGCGCCTTCGTGCTCAGGACGGTCGCGACGCTCACGGCGCTCACTGCGGTTTTCTTCAGCCTTGAGCATCTCGGATTGGCCGGTAACGGCTTCTTCGCGACGGATGACCAGGTTACGGATCACTGCATCGTTGTAGCGGAAGTTGTCTTCCAGCTCGGCCAGGGCCTTGCCAGTGCACTCAACGTTCAGCATCACGTAGTGAGCCTTGTGAACATTGTTGATTGCGTAGGCCAGTTGACGACGGCCCCAATCTTCCAGACGGTGGATTTTGCCGCCGTCTTCTTCGATCAGCTTGGTGTAACGCTCAACCATGCCGCCGACTTGCTCGCTTTGATCCGGGTGGACCAAAAAGATGATTTCGTAATGACGCATGAATGCTCCTTACGGGTTGTAGCCTGCCGCTCAAAAACGGTCAGACAAGGAGTGAATGACACTTAGGAATCTTGCCGCTGGGAGGCACATGCGTGCCCGCCGGGAAGGCAAGGGGCGCAATTGTAGAGAAGGGGAAGAAAGGGTGCAAGGCAATTGGTGATTATTTGAACAATCTAATGCACCCCACAAAGCGATGTGGGAACTGGCTTGTGTGGGAGCTGGCTTGCCTGCGATCGCATCACCTCAGTACAACTGATGTACCGAGGTGCCTGCATCGCAGGCAAGCCAGCTCCTACACAAGCCAGCACACATTTGGCCTGTACCAGGCCTGATTACTTCTTGGTCTTGGCCTTGGCGCCGCGCTGGCGCTGGGCTTCGAACAGGCAGACGCCCGTTGCGACTGAAACGTTGAGGCTGCTGACGCTACCGGCCATCGGCAAGTGCACCAGGTAGTCGCAATGCTCGCGGGTCAGGCGACGCATACCCTTGCCTTCTGCCCCCATGATCAAGATCGTCGGGCCAGTAAGGTCCTGGTCATAGATACTGACCTCGGCCTCCCCCGCCGTACCCACGACCCACAAGCCGCGCTGCTGGAGTTTTTCCAGGGTGCGCGCCAGGTTGGTCACGGCCACCAGCGGAATCACTTCCGCCGCGCCGCAGGCAACTTTACGCACAACCGGCGTCAAGGTGGCCGACTTGTCTTTAGGCACGATCACCGCCAGCGCGCCGGCAGCGTCCGCCGAACGCAGGCAGGCGCCGAGGTTGTGCGGATCGGTCACGCCGTCAAGCACCAGCAACAGCGGCGCGCCTTCGGTGCGATCGAGCAGCTCGTCGAGCATTGCCTCGCCCCAGACCTGGCTCGGACTCACGTCCGCGACCACGCCCTGGTGCACGCCTTCGACCCAGACGTCCATTTCACGACGCTCGGCCTGGCCGATGGCAACCTTGTTCTGGTTGGCCAGCTCGACCAGCGCTTGCACGCGCGGCTCGCTACGACCTTCGGCCAGCCACACTTGCTTGACGCGCTTGGGATGGTGACGCAACAACGCTTCTACGGCGTGCACGCCGTAGATTTTTTCCAGACTCATGACTTGGCCTTAGGTTTGCGCGACCCGCCGCTTTTCGCTGGGGCCGAACCCGCCTTAGGCGGGCCTTTACGGTGCTTACTCGGTTTGCTCGACGGTTTGTCGGCGCCCTGGGACTTTCCCCCAGACGCCGCTTTACCACCGCTTTTGGCTTCGTTGAGCAACTGCTGCTTCAATTCGCGACTCTTGCGCAGCTCGGCGTTTTTCGCCGCGGCATCGCTAGGACGGTAAGCATCGCTGACCTTTTCCTTGGTCGACGAGCGACGAGCAGGCTTGGCGGCTGGCTCAGCTGCAGCGGCAGCTTTCGCCGGAGCGCCTTTTTTCGCCGGCGCTGCAGTTTCAGCACCACGCTTCTTGCGGCCAATCGGAGCGTCGATGGTTTTTTCAGCCATCTCGAAGTCGATCTTGCGTTCGTCGAGATCGACGCGCATGACCCGCACTTCGACGGTATCGCCCAAGCGGAAGCTGCGACCGGTGCGCTCGCCCGCCAGGCGGTGATGCACAGGGTCGAAGTGGTAGTAGTCACCCGGCAAGGCGGTGACGTGCACCAGGCCTTCGACGTAGATGTCGGTCAGCTCGACGAACAGGCCAAAGCCGGTCACGGCGGTGATCACACCCGGGAACGACTCGCCTACGCGGTCTTTCATGAACTCGCACTTGAGCCAGTTCACCACATCGCGAGTGGCTTCGTCGGCACGGCGCTCGCTCATGGAGCACTGCTCGCCCAACTGTTCCAGGGCCGCTTCGTCGTACGGATAGATCCGTGCCTTCGGAATGGTCATGGCACCGGCGCGCTTGACGTGCGGGGTGTTCTGCTTGGAATGGATCACGCTGCGGATTGCGCGGTGCGTGAGCAGGTCCGGGTAGCGACGGATCGGCGAGGTGAAGTGCGTGTACGCCTCGTAATTCAGGCCGAAGTGGCCCTGATTGTCGGCGCTGTACACTGCCTGGCTGAGGGAACGCAGCATCACGGTCTGGATCAAGTGGAAATCCGGACGATCCTTGATGCTGGCCAGCAGAGCCTGGTAATCCTTCGGCGATGGGCCGTCCTTGCCTTTGTGCAGCGACAGGCCGAGCTCGCCGAGGAAGGCGCGCAGTTTTTCCAGGCGCTCCGGCGGCGGACCATCGTGGACCCGATACAACGCAGGAATCTCGTGCTTTTTCAGGAACTCAGCGGTGGCCACGTTGGCCGCCAGCATGCATTCCTCGATCAGCTTGTGCGCGTCATTACGGGTAGTCGGCGTGATCTCGGCGATTTTGCGCTCGGAACCGAAGATGATCCGGGTTTCCTGGGTTTCAAAATCGATCGCGCCACGCACATGACGTGCGCCCAGCAACACCTTGTACAGCGAGTACAGCTGCTTGAGGTGCGGGACTACGTCTGCATACTGGGTGCGCAAAGCCTTGGCTTCGCTGGTCTTCGGCGTTTCCAGGATGGTGCTGACCTTGTTGTAGGTCAGGCGCGCCTGGGAATGGATCACCGCTTCGTAGAACTGATAGTCGGTCATTTCGCCGGTTTTCGAGATGGTCATCTCGCACACCATGGCCAAACGGTCGACTTTCGGGTTCAGGGAGCACAGGCCGTTGGACAGCTGCTCCGGCAGCATCGGGATCACGCGCTCAGGGAAGTACACGGAGTTGCCGCGCACCTGAGCTTCGTTATCCAGGGCCGAACCGATCTTCACGTAGCTGGATACGTCGGCAATCGCGACGAACAACTTCCAGCCGCCGGAGAACAGGCGCAGTTTGCCGGGCTTGGCTTCGCAGTAGACCGCATCGTCGAAGTCGCGGGCATCTTCACCGTCAATGGTGACGAACGGCAGATGGCGCAGGTCGATGCGCTTCTCTTTGTCTTTTTCTTCGACTTCCGGCTTGAGCTTGGCGGCTTCCTTGAGCACGGCCTCAGGCCAGACGTGCGGGATATCGTAGGTGCGCAGCGCAACATCGATTTCCATGCCCGGCGCCATGTAGTTGCCGACCACTTCGACGATATCGCCCTGTGGCTGGAAGCGCGGGGTTGGCCAGTGGGTGATTTTCACCTCGACAAACTGACCGACCTTGGCGGCGCCATTGCGGCCCGGGGTTACCAGCACTTCCTGCTGGACCTTCGGGTTGTCCGGAATCACGAAGCCGATGCCGCCTTCTTCGAAGTAACGACCGACGATGGACTCGTGGGCACGGGACACCACTTCGACGATCACGCCTTCACGGCGACCACGACGGTCCAGGCCGGACACGCGCGCCAGGGCACGGTCGCCATCGAATACCAGGCGCATTTGCGCCGGGCTCATGAACAGGTCATCGCTGCCATCGTCAGGGATCAGGAAGCCGAAGCCATCACGGTGACCGGCAATGCGGCCAAGGATCAGGTCGAGCTTGTCCACCGGAGCGTAGGTGCCACGACGGGTGTAGATCAACTGTGCATCGCGCTCCATGGCGCGCAGGCGGCGGCGCAGCGCTTCGACCTGGTCTTCGGTGGTCAGACCGAATTCTTCAACCAGCTGCTCGCGGCTAGCAGGCGAACCCCGATCGGCGAGATGCGCCAGGATCAGTTCGCGGCTAGGAATAGGGTTTTCATATTTTTCCGCTTCACGAGCGGCCTCGGGATCGAGGGACTGCCAATCGGCCATTAGAGAGTTTTCACCTTGTCTATATGTGGGTTAGTTTGGCATACGCGTATTGAAACGGGAAATTTCCAGCAATAACTAGCCGGGAAATGCGTTTTATAGCCCCAGTAAGCCACCTTGCGCGACCGCCCGCGAAATTTTCCAGGCTTTTTTGATAACGGGGGTTTACAGCGTAAAAGTCACTCCGTATAGTGCGCGCCATCGACGACGGCAACGTTGAAGATACTGCCCAGATGGTGAAATTGGTAGACACGCCAGCTTCAGGTGCTGGTGACCGCAAGGTCGTGGAAGTTCGAGTCTTCTTCTGGGCACCAATTCAAAACCCAAGGTCAACCTTGAGTTTCACAAAAACCCGCGAAAGCGGGTTTTTGCGTTACAGGCCTTTGATTTTTAACTGAAAATCTGATTTATAAAATCAAATCAGGGGTTTACAGATCAAAAAGCCCGCCGTATAGTTCGCCCCATCAACAGCGGCAACGTTGTTTGATAATGCCCAGGTGGTGAAATTGGTAGACACGCCAGCTTCAGGTGCTGGTGATCGCAAGGTCGTGGAAGTTCGAGTCTTCTCCTGGGCACCAAATTCAGATCAAACCCGCGAAAGCGGGTTTTTTCGTTTCTGGGGTTTAAAAACTCTGCCAGCAATTCCAGCCATGCCCGGACTTGAGAAGGTTTATCGTTTATCCTTGTAAGAATTTGTTGCATACAAGTGAGGAACACCCCGGATGATGATCCGCGATACCCGTCTCAAGACATCCCTTCTGCGTGGCCTGACCATCACTCTGCTCGGCCTGACCCTACTCTCGCCCACCGCCTATTCCGCCGACAAGGTTGAACTGACCCTGTACAACGGCCAGCACAAGGAAGTCGGCGATGAACTCGCCAAGGCCTTCGAGGCCAAGACTGGCATCCATGTGAATGTGCGCAAGGGCAGCAGCAACCAACTGGCCAGCCAGGTCGTTGAAGAGGGTGATCGCTCCCCTGCCGACGTGATCTACACCGAAGAGTCCCCGCCGCTGAACAAACTCGGCGAACAAGGACTGCTGGCGACCATCGATGCCAGCACGCTAGATGTATTACCCAAGGAATACGTGGCCGCCGACGGCGCCTGGATGGGCGTGACCGCACGCACCCGGGTCGTGGCCTTCAACCCGAAACTGATCAAGGAAGACGAACTGCCCAAGTCGGTGCTGGATTTTGCCGGCCCCGAGTGGCAAGGCAAGGTTGGCTTCGTCCCCACCAGCGGCGCCTTCCAGGAACAAGCCGTCGCGATCCTCAAGATGCACGGGCGCGACGCCGCCGAAGAATGGCTCACCGGCCTGCGCGCGTTCGGCAAGGTCTACAGCAACAATATGGTCGCCCTCAAAGCCGTGGAAAACGGCGAAGTGGCCACGGTGCTGGTGAACAACTACTACTGGTTTGCCCTGAAAAAGGAAAAGACCAACCTGGATTCGCAACTGCACTACTTCACCGATGGCGATGCCGGCGGCCTGATTACCGTATCCGCAGCAGCAGCACTGAAATCCAGCAAGCACCCCAAGGAAGCCCAGCAACTGCTGGCGTTCATGGCCAGCGAAGAAGGCCAGCGCGTGATTACCAACACGTCCGCCGAATACCCGCTGCGCAAAGGCATGGAATCCAATCGCGGCCTCAAGCCATTTAGCGAACTGCAACCGCCGAAAATCACTCCCGCCGACCTGGGCAATGCCGAAGAAGCCCTGGAGCTGGAACGTGAGGTTGGCCTGAACTGATGAACCCATCGCTACCGACCCCCGCCTTGCGCGGGGGTTTTAGCCCACGGCGCAAGCGCCCCTCGATCTGGTTGCTGCTGCCGGTCTTGCTGTTGGTCGGCCTGAGCCTGCTGCCGTTGGTGTATGTAGGCCTCAAGGCCTGGCAAGCCGGCTGGGCCGAAGCAGTGCATCTGCTGTGGCGACCGTATGTGTTCGGGTTGCTGCGCAATACTTTGGCACTGATGATCGGCGTGACCGTGGCCTGCGCCGTGATCGGCCTGTCCCTGGCCTGGCTGCTGGAGCGCAGTAACCTCCCGGGCCGGCGCATCTGGGGCGTGATTTTGTGCCTGCCGTTTGCCGTGCCGGCGTTTGTCAGCAGCTTTACCTGGGTGTCGCTGAGCGCCCAGTTCGAAGGCCTTGGCGGGGCGATCCTGGTGATGACCCTGTCCAAGTACCCTCTGGTGTTTTTGCCGGTAGCGGCCACCCTGCGCAACCTCGATCCGTCCCTGGAAGAGTCGGCCCGCACCCTGGGGCTCAATCGCTGGGGCGTGTTCTTTCGCATTACTTTGCCGCTGTTGTGGCCGTCGCTGCTGGCCGGCGCCCTGCTGATTGCCTTGCATATGCTGGTGGAATTCGGCGCCCTGTCGATCATCGGCCTGCAAACCTTCACCACGGCGATCTACCAGCAGTTCGAACTGGAGTTCAGCAACGCCAACGCGGCGATGCTGTCTGCGGTGTTGCTGATGATGTGCCTGACCCTGCTCTGGCTGGAATTGCGCGTGCGCGGCAAGGGCCGCCATGTGCGCACCGGGCAAGGCGCGGCGCGGCATGCCGAGCAGGTTCGACTGGGTAAATGGGCGCCACTGGGTCAGCTTTATTGCTTGATGCTGGCGATCATTGGCAGCGGCATTCCACTGGGGATGCTCGGTTACTGGCTGGCCGTCGGTTCTTCGGCCGCCTTCCCGGTCGCGCAAATCGGTGAGGCGTTGCTGTCGTCCCTGGCCTTGTCCCTGGGCGGCGCCGCACTTTGCCTGGCGCTGGCGGTGCCAGTCGGCTTGCTGGTGGTGCGCTACAAGGGCCAACTGGCGCTGTGGGCCGAACGCCTGCCCTACCTGCTGCACGCCCTGCCCGGCCTGGTGATTGCCTTGACCCTGGTGTATTTCGCCCTGCATTACGTGCCGGCGCTGTATCAGACCTCGGCACTGCTGTTGATCGCGTATGCATTGCTGTTCTTGCCGCTGGCCCAGGCGCCGATCCGGACCGCGCTGAACAAGGCGGCGCCCCAACTGGAGGAAGCGGCCCGCACGCTGGGTGCATCGTCATTCAGCGCATTTTGCCGGGTGACCTTGCCGATTATCTTTCCGGCATTGGGGGCGGCGTTTGCGCTGGTGTTCCTCGATGCGATGAAGGAATTGACCGCGACCCTGCTGCTTAGCCCGACCGGGCTGAATACCTTGGCCACTGCCGTGTGGGCGCATACCTCGAATGTGGAGTTTGCGGCGGCGGCGCCTTATGCGGCGTTGTTGATTGTGGTGTCGGGGTTGCCCGTCTATCTGCTCACGACGCGGATGTATCTGAGCCGCTGAGACCGCAATCGCGGGCAAGCCCGCTCCCACATTGGAACGCGATTACCTGTGGGAGCGGGCTTGCCCGCGATGAGGCCCGAGCAGCCAACCTCAGGCCCGAAACTGCCCCAGGCTGGCCTTCAACTGCGCCGCCAACCCATCCAGCACCTTGCCACTGGCGGTGGTCTCCACCACCGCCTGGGCCGCACGCTCGGCCTGGGCGTGGATCACTTCGACCCGACCACGCACCGCATGCGCGCCCTGGGCCTGATGCTCGGCAGCCCGAGTCGCCAGGCCAATCGCCGCATGCACCTGCTCAACCGAGGCCTGCACCGTTTGCTGCAAGCGCACGCTGTCGCGCAGTACCAGCAGCCCCTCACTGGCCTGGCGTCCGGCCTTGCCGATGGTTTCCACCGCCTCGCGCGCGCCTTGCTGCAGCGCCACGATATGCGCCTGGATATCGCCCGTGGAGCTTTGGGTTTTACTGGCCAGCGCGCGCACTTCGTCCGCCACCACCGCAAAACCACGCCCGGTCTCACCGGCCCGCGCCGCTTCGATAGCCGCGTTCAGGGCCAGCAGGTTGGTCTGCTCGGCGATGCCGTGGATCACCGTCAGCACCACCTCGATCTGCTCGCTTTGCTGGGCCAGGCGTTCGATCACCTTGGAGCCGGCCTGCACCTGGCCCGCCAATTCCTCGATCAAACTGCCGACCTCGGCCGAGGTCCGCGAATTTTCATCGGTGGCCTGGCGAATATCCACCACCTGCTGCAACGCGGCCTGCATGGCATGGCTTTCGGCCTGGGCCTCATCAGCCATTTGCGACAGGGCCCGCAGACTTTCGGCCACTTCATCGCGCTGCAAGCCCGCCGCCGCATCGGCACCGGCGTTGCGCAGAGTCATCGCGCCGATTTCCACACCGGTACGCTGCGCCACATCACCCGCCTCCCGCACAATGGGCTGCAACTTATCCACAAAGCGATTGACCGCCGAGGCCATGGCGCCGATTTCATCCTGGCTGTTGATCTGCACGCGCTTGGTCAGGTCGCCCTCACCCGCCGCCAGATCATCCATGGCCGCAATCAGCAGTTTCAAGCGGTTGACCACACGCCGCCCAAGCACCACGGCAATCAGCAGCAACACGCCCAGGCCAACCACCGCCAGGCCCAGGCCGATGCGCCAGCGCAAGGCTTGCGCGGCCTCCTGTACCGCACCCGAGGTGTTGGCCGTCATTTGCGTGGCCGTGGCTTGCGCCGACTGCAGGCGGGCGCCCATGGCTGCCGCACTGTCCGCCGCTGCGCCCTTGAGGCTATCCCCCACCAATTGACCGCCGCTGGCGATCAGCGCAGCAAAGCGCTGGTCCAGCGCCGTCAGGTCAGCCTCCACCGCCGCAGTGGAAACCCCCATGAGCACCTTGCCGATCTCCACGCCATTGGGGCTGATGGAGGCTTCGACGTAGTACACCGAAGGGTCGTTTTTCGCAGCATTCAATACTTTATCCAACGCACGATCACCCTCGCCTTTCTCCAACAGCGCCTTGTTGATCGGGTTTTCCCGGTTCAGATAACGGGTCAGATGCTGGCCAGTAGCGTCGTCATACACCACAAACAACACATTGGGATTGCGCTGGGCGCGCCGGGCGAATTCCGACAGCGCCGGCACATCACTGTCCCACATCGCACGCGGCGCAACCGAGGCCAGCAACTGCGCCATGTCGTTGGCAGAGTCTTTCAGGTCCTTTTCCAGGGTCGCACGCAGTTGCTGCTGCTCTTGCTTCAAACGCGCAGAAAGCCCGGCCGTCAGGCGGTCACTGGTGCTGGTCGATAAGCTGTCCAGGCTGGACGTCACTTCCTTGCCCGCCTGCGTCAATTCGCCCGACAGTTTCTGGCTGTCGACGCCCAGGCGCTTGCCCAAATCGGCTTCCAGGGCCGTGACTGTGCTCCGGGTCAGGGCGACCGCCACCAGCACTTGCACCAAAAGAGCGATACCAAGGGTAACGAACACCGGTCGCAACAACCGGCTTTGTAACAATGAGAGAACGGCAGACATCGGGAATCCCTCCACCACGGGTGCCATTAAATTGATAGCACCGCGAAAGAGAGAAACATAGCAAGGGTCGTGCCGTGCCCGAGACAGAAACGACAAAGGGCCCCCGAAGGGGCCCTTTGCTTTTTACATCAACAGCTTATTAAGCGAACGGATGACGCAGGACGATGGTCTCGTTGCGGTCCGGGCCCGTCGAAATAATGTCGATCGGCGCGCCGATCAACTGTTCAACGCGCTTGATGTAGGCACGGGCATTGGCAGGCAGTTCTTCCAGGGTCTTGGCACCCACGGTCGACTCGGTCCAGCCCGGCACTTCTTCGTACACCGGCTGCAGGCCCACGTAGCTGTCGGCGTCAGTCGGGGCAACGTCATTACCGTCTGCATCTTTGTAGCCGATGCAGATGTTGATGGTTTCCAGACCGTCGAGCACATCCAGCTTGGTCAGGCAGATGCCCGAGATGCTGTTCACATCGATAGCGCGACGCAGGATAACAGCGTCGAACCAGCCACAACGACGAGCACGACCGGTAGTCGCGCCGAACTCGTGACCCTGTTTGGCAAGGTGCGCACCGACATCGTCAAACAGCTCAGTCGGGAATGGACCCGAACCTACGCGAGTGGTGTAGGCCTTGGTGATGCCCAGGATGTAGTCCAGGAACATCGGGCCAACACCCGAACCGGTCGCCACGCCACCAGCGGTGGTGTTGGAGCTGGTCACGTACGGGTAGGTACCGTGGTCGATGTCCAGCAACGAACCCTGGGCACCTTCGAACATGATGTCTTTGCCGGCGCGACGCAGGTCGTGCAGCTCGGCCGTCACGTCCAGCATCAGCGGCTTGAGCAGCTCAGCGTACTCTTTGCACTCAGCCAGGGTCTTGTCGAATTCAATGGCCGGCTCTTTGTAGTAACCGACCAGCATGAAGTTGTGGTAATCCACCAGTTCACGCAGCTTGTCTTCAAAGCGCGGCATGTTGAGCAAGTCGCCCACACGCAGGCCACGACGTGCAACCTTGTCTTCGTAGGCCGGGCCGATGCCGCGACCGGTAGTACCGATCTTCAGCTCGCCACGGGCCTTTTCACGGGCCTGGTCCAGGGCGACGTGGAAGGACAGGATCAGCGGGCAGGACGGGCTGATACGCAGGCGCTCGCGCACCGGTACGCCTTTCTCTTCCAGCTTGGTGATCTCGCGCAACAGGGCGTCAGGTGCAACCACCACGCCATTGCCGATCAGGCACTGCACGCCTTCGCGCAGGACGCCCGACGGGATCAGGTGCAAGACGGTTTTTTCGCCATCGATGACCAGGGTGTGGCCAGCGTTGTGGCCACCTTGGTAGCGCACTACGGCGGCAGCATGTTCGGTCAGCAGATCAACGATCTTGCCTTTGCCCTCATCACCCCATTGGGTGCCCAGGACTACGACATTCTTACCCATAACACTTGTCCTCATTCGCGCAAACTTGGTGCCGGCGTTGGCCGGCAGGAAAACTCAAGAAGCCAGTGGCGATACTTGCCAAAGCCCGTTCTGCTGAATCAATTGCCGGTCGCAGTCCGCTTCACGGGCGGCGGCCAATGGCTGCCCAGGCAAGGCCTGGACGACACGCTGACCCTCGCTGCGCAACTGGCAGACCTGCTGCCAGAGTGCCGCGTCCGTACTGTCTGGCATCCAGATACCGCCAGACGGTAGCTCGACTTCAGCACGCCCCAGGGTCACCAGGGTTTTCAAATCGGTAGAAAAACCAGTTGCCGGACGGGCACGACCGAAGTCGGCGCCGATATCGTCATAACGACCGCCCTGGGCAATGGCTTGGCCAACACCCGGCACAAACACGGCGAACACCACACCGGTGTGGTAGTGGTAGCCGCGCAACTCACCCAGGTCGAAATACAAAGGCAACTGCGGGAAGCGCGCCGACAACTGCTCGGCAATCGCCAGCACATCGTCCAGCGCCGCCAATACAGGCGCAGGCGCTTTGGCCAGGCGCTCACGGGCGGCGGCCAGTACTTCGCGACCACCACACAGATCCACCAGCGCACGCAGCATGCCAGCCAGGTCGGCAGGCACACCTTCGGTCAGGGCGATCACTTCGTCGATAGCCTTGCGCTGCAGGGCATCGAACAACTGTTGCTCAACTTCACCGGACAGACCAGCCGCACGGGCCAGGCCACGGTAGATACCGACATGCCCCAGGTCCATGTGCACATCCGGCACGTCAGCCAACTGCAGCATCGCCAGCATCAGGCTGATGACTTCGACGTCGCTGCTCGGGCTTGCATCGCCGTATAACTCGGCGCCCAGCTGGATCGGGCTACGGGAAGACGACAAGGCACGCGGCTGGGCATGTAGCACGCTGCCGGCGTAGCACAGGCGGCTCGGCCCTTCACGGCGCAGGGTATGCGCATCGATGCGCGCCACTTGCGGCGTGATGTCGGCACGAAAGCCCATTTGCCGGCCCGATTGCGGGTCGATGACCTTGAAGGTGCGCAGATCCAGGTCCTGGCCCGCGCCGGTCAGCAGGGATTCCAGGTACTCGATATGGGGAGTCACGACAAACTCGTAACCCCAGCTCTGGAACAGATCCAACACCTGGCGACGCGCGATTTCAATACGCGCAGCCTCTGGTGGCAGTACTTCTTCGATGCCATCTGGCAGCAGCCAGCGGTCTACCGTTGCCATTACGCCATTCCCCTATGACCCGGCCAGCCCTTGGGCGAGCCTTGAGTGAAGCAGAAAATACCCGGCCCCTGCATAAACCACGCGCAAGAGCGACGTGACGAATGGCCTGTAACGGGCCTCGTCGGGCACTTTCCTCGAAAAACCTGTCACGCCTGCAGCGCACAACAACAATCAAACATGCAGACGCAAAAAAGCCGGGAATTTCCCGGCTGCCGCATCATACACCCGTTTTCCGAAAGGATCACCCCGCCGAGCGTTTTAGCCGCCCGACGGAGTGAAACCAGCCAGTCAGCGGGTTACTTGGACTTTTCCAGGTAGCGGAAGAAATCGCTACTTGGGTCCAGCACCATGACATCGGTTTTGTTCGCGAAGCTTTCACGGTAGGCACGCAGGCTACGATAGAACGCGTAGAACTCCTGGTCCTGGCCGTAGGCCTTGGCGTAGATCGCTGCGGCTTGAGCATCACCGTCACCGCGAGCCTCTTCAGACTCACGATAGGCTTCTGCCAACAGTACGCGACGCTGACGGTCGGCATCCGCACGGATACCTTCAGCCAGTTCGTTACCCTTGGCACGGTGCTCACGAGCCTCACGCTCACGCTCGGTGCTCATACGCTCGAACACGCTGCGGTTCACTTCCTTGGGCAGGTCAATGGCCTTGACTCGAACATCGACCACTTCGATGCCCAGTTCTTTTTCAGCCATGGTGTTCAACGAACGCGTGATGTCAGCCATCAACGCATCACGTTCACCTGAAACCACCTCGTGCAGGGTGCGTTTACCAAACTGGTCACGCAGGCCCGATTCCAGACGACGGGACAAACGCTCGTCGGCAATCTGCTTGAGGCCGGAAGTCGCGGTGTAGAAGCGCTCGGCATCCTTGACGCGCCACTTGGCGTAGGCGTCAACCATCACGGCTTTCTTTTCCAGGGTCAGGAAGCGCTGCGTCGGTGCATCCAGGGTCATCAGGCGGGCGTCGAACTTGCGCACCTGGTTGACGTAGGGGACCTTCACATGCAGGCCTGGCTGGACATCCGCCTGGACCACGCGACCGAATTGCAGCAACACCGCACGCTCGGTCTGAGCCACGATGTAGAAGCAGTTCCAGGCAGCGATGACCACGACGACACCCACAATCAGGGCGGTCAGCGATTTATTGCTCATCAACGACTCTCCCTGGAACGTGTTTGCTGTTGCTGCAAGTCAGCGGCCGCACGGGCGCTCGCTTCGTTGGCAGCGGCAGTCGAACTGGCGGAAGACGAAGTGTTACCAGCGCTACGACCACCTTCGATCATCTTGTCCAGCGGCAGGTACAGCAGGTTGTTCTGCCCACCCTTGTTGCCGGTCACGAGTACCTTGCTGGTATTGGTGAAGACTTCCTGCATGGTGTCCAGGTACAGACGCTCGCGGGTGACTTCCGGTGCCTTGCGGTACTCGGCCACCAGCTTGGTGAAGCGGTCAGCCTCACCCTTGGCGCGGGACACGACTTCGTCGCGGTAACCGTTGGCATCTTCAAGGATGCGCTGGGCCTGACCACGGGCTTCCGGCACGACGCCGTTGGCGTAGGTTTCAGCCTGGTTGCGCGAACGCTGCTCGTCTTCACGGGCGCGGATCACGTCATCGAAGGCTTCCTGCACTTCACGCGGTGCCGCTGCGCTCTGTACGTTGACCTGGGTAACAGTGATACCGGTGCGATATGTATCGAGGAACCGTTGCAGGCGCTCCTTGATCTCGCTGGCCATCAATTCACGACCTTCGGTCAGCACCTGGTCCATCGCAGTGGAGCCCACTACGTGGCGCAGGGCGCTTTCGGTCGCGTGCTGCAAGCTGATTTCCGGCTGGTCGACGTTAAGCACGAAGTCCTGCAGGTTGCTGATCTTGTACTGCACGGTCAGCGGCACTTCGACGATGTTCTCGTCTTCGGTCAGCATCTGGCCCTGCTTGGTGTAGGCACGCTCACGCGTGACGTTCTCCATGTACTTCTTGTCGATCGGCGGGAAGTAGATGTTCAGGCCTGGACCGACAGTCTCGTAGTACTTGCCGAAGCGCAGCACCACGGCTTGCTCCTGCTCGTCGACTACATAGACCGCGCTGTACAGCCAGACAGCCGCCAGCGCCACGAGACCGAGGCCAAGCAGGCCGTAGCCGCCGCCCTTGCTCGTGCGACCGCCGTCGTCACCACCACGTTTTTTTCCACCACCGAACAACCCATTCAGGCTTTCCTGCAGCTTTCGGAAGGCCTCGTCGAGATCTGGTGGCCCCTTGCGGTCGCCATTATTGCGGCGTTTACCACCCCAAGGATCCTGATTATTCGAGTTGCCACCCGGCTCATTCCAAGCCATAGCGCTCTCCATCTGATAAAGCAAAGACGCACCCACGGCGCGCCGACCAATGCTACAGAATGCCTGCCACAGCGGCACAACCGCTTTCTCAGGCTTTTATTGCAAAGTGTGTTGTTCGAGGAACTCTGTCGGTACAACACCCTCACGACTCACCAGCCGATTGAGCTCCGAACGAGGCAAACGAACAGCCAGCAGGCTGACACCTTCTTCGTCGTGTTCTTCTTTCTGTACGGCGCCCAACTCAAAAAACTGAGCACGCAGTCGAGCAAAACGCTGCGGCAAGCGCAAGGTGCCGACGAAAAAATCACCACCGAGCAACTCGGCAATCGCCTGCTCGAGCAGCTCAAGACCGCTACCATCGCGCGCCGAGAGCCAGACCCGTTGGGGCCTGCCGTTTTCGTCACGCTGGATTTGCGGCTCTACGCCCTCAAGCAAATCGAGTTTGTTATAGACCTCAAGGATCGGCAAGTCCTGGGCACCAATCTCGCCCAGTACCACCATGACCTGTTCGATCTGCAACATCCGGTCAGGCTCGGCCGCATCGATTACGTGCAGCAGCAGGTCGGAGTTGCTCGACTCTTCGAGCGTAGACCGGAACGCCTCGACCAGCTTGTGGGGCAAGTGGCGAATGAAGCCCACGGTATCGGCCAGCACAATCGGCCCCAGGTCGTCGAGTTCCAGACGGCGCAAGGTCGGGTCGAGGGTGGCGAACAGCTGGTCGGCCGCGTACACGTCCGATTTGGTCACGTTGTTGAACAGCGTGGATTTGCCGGCGTTGGTATAGCCCACCAGGGACACGGTAGGGATATCCGCACGCGTACGACCACGGCGCGATTGCTCGCGTTGGCTGCGTACTTTTTCCAGGCGGCCCTTGATCTGGCGCAGGCGAACCCGCAGCAGACGCCGGTCGGTCTCAAGCTGGGTTTCACCCGGGCCACGCATGCCGATACCGCCACCCTGACGCTCAAGGTGAGTCCAGCCGCGAACCAGGCGGGTGCTCATGTGGTCAAGCTGGGCCAGTTCGACCTGGAGCTTGCCTTCATGTGTACGGGCGCGCTGGGCGAAAATATCGAGAATCAGACCGGTGCGGTCAATCACGCGGCACTCGAACACACGTTCGAGGTTACGTTCCTGACTGGGCGTGAGGATGTGATTGAAGATCACCAGATCGGCTTCTTCGGCATGGACCAGGTCGCGCAGTTCCTCGACCTTGCCGCTGCCAATCAGAAATTTGGCGGTTGGCCGATGACGCGGCACGTTAAAAAACGCGACGGTCTCGGCGCCGGCCGAATTTGCCAGCTCCTGAAACTCCTGCGGATCTTCGCGCGCCTCAGGGTCCTGTCCATCCAAGTGAACGAGGATTACTCGCTCACCACCACCGTGGCGCTCAAAGAACAAAGGAGACTCCTATCAGGCGTTACCTGGCTCAGCGTCACCCTGTTCGGATTCGGTTGCGCTAGGCAGACGAATTGGACGAACCGGCACTACTGTCGAGATAGCGTGTTTGTAGACCATTTGGCTGACGGTGTTTTTCAGCAGGATAACGAACTGGTCGAAAGACTCGATCGTACCTTGCAGCTTGATGCCGTTGACCAGATAGATGGAAACCCCAACTTTCTCTTTACGTAAAGTATTCAAGTAAGGGTCTTGTAGCGAATGCCCTTTTGACATGTGCCGCACTCCTTTAAGGATCAATAATAAAAAATCGGAAAAATAGATAGTTTGTGACCGTCACACCCCCAAGGATAGACGGCAATTGCAAGGACTCAGCTCAATATGGAGACCGTTCCCAAGTATTTCAAGGCGCGTGACAGATTGTCGCAATCCAGACTGTCCAGCCAATGCAAGTCAGTCCAGCTGCGCAGCCAAGTGAACTGGCGCTTTGCCAATTGGCGCGTGGCAATAATGCCGCGCTCCTGCATTTCGGCTGACGTCAGCTTGCCATCCAGATGATCCCAGACTTGGCGGTAGCCTACAGCACGTATCGAAGGCAATCCCGGATGCAGATCACCTCTTGAACGCAGTGCTACGACCTCCTCTACGAACCCCTGTTCCAACATAATTGTGAATCTTTGTGCAATTCGCTCATGCAGCACCTGGCGATTCGCCGGAGCGATCGCCAGATTTGCGACAGTATAGGGCAATTGTCCCGGTCCAGAGGTGCCTGCGTCAGTACTTTGCGCAGATTGTCTGAGGCGGTGGGCTGTCATGGTCTGACCACTGACGCGCCAGACTTCCAGGGCCCGACTCAGGCGCTGGGGGTCATTGGGGTGAATGCGCGCGGCAGACACCGGGTCAATCGCCGCCAATTGCTCGTGCAGGGCTTGCCAGCCAAGGCGCGCAGCCTCTTCTTCGATTTCGGCGCGCACCTGCGGATCGGCGGGCGGCATGTCTGCCAGGCCTTCCTGCAGCGCCTTGTAATAGAGCATCGTGCCGCCCACCAGGAGCGGGATATTGCCCCGCGCGGTGATTTGCGCCATGGCGGCAAGGGCATCGCTGCGAAAATCCGCCGCCGAGTAGCTTTGCGACGGATCGATAATGTCGATCAGACGATGGGGATGGGCGGCCAACAGCTCTTTGGACGGTTTGGCGGTGCCGATGTCCATGTCTCGGTAAACCAGGGCCGAATCGACGCTGATCAACTCGCACGGCAGGACCTTGGTCAGCTCGATAGCCAGGTCGGTCTTGCCGGCGGCCGTCGGGCCCATCAGGAAGATGGCGGGAGGTAGAGAGCTCATCAACGGCCGCGCAGGAATAGTTTGTCCAGATCATCCAGGCCCATTTGGGTCCAGGTCGGTCGGCCGTGGTTGCATTGGCCGCTGCGTTCGGTGTTTTCCATATCCCGCAGCAAGCCGTTCATTTCCGGCAGGGCCAGGCGCCGGTTGGCGCGGATTGCACCGTGGCAGGCCATGGTGCCGAGCAGTTCGTTGATATGCGCCTGGATCCGGTCACTGGTGCCGTACTCCATCAGGTCCGCCAGCACATCAGCTACCAGCCGATTGGCCTCGGCCTGCTTGAGCAAAGCCGGAATCTGCCGGATCGCCAGGGTTTCTGGCCCCAGGCGCTGCAACTCAAAGCCCAGCTTCTGGAACACCGCCAGGTGCTCTTCAGCGCAATCGGCCTCGCGCTGGCTGACCGCCAACGACTCCGGCACCAGCAACGGTTGGCCGCTCAGGCCTTCGCTGGCCATGGCGATCTTCAGGCGCTCGTACATGATCCGCTCATGGGCCGCGTGCATGTCCACCAGCACCAGGCCGTGGGCGTTTTCCGCGAGGATGTAGATGCCCTTGAGCTGGGCCAGGGCATAACCCAGGGGCGGGATGTCACCGCCACCTTCCGGCAAAGCCACTGCGCCCGGTTCGGCACCGGGCAGCGGCGCAAAGAACTCACGATAGGCCGACTGGGCCTCAGCCACCGGCACTGCCGATTGCGGTCGCGGGGTGTATTGATATTGATAGCCGGCACCTGCACCGGAACCCGCCGCCGGGTAACTCGGCTGGGCTTGCGGCGATTGCAGCAGGTTGGCCGCCAGGCTCATTTCGCCCTGGGGCCCGAATTCACCGGCCTCCGGCCCTGTCGGGCGGACGACGGCAGTAACAATCGGCGCGCCCAACTGATCATCCGGGCGCACGTCGCCCAACGCTCGGTGCAAGGTACCGTAGAGGAAGTCATGAACCATGCGCCCATCACGGAAGCGCACTTCATGCTTGGTCGGGTGCACGTTGACGTCAACTACCGCCGGGTCCACTTCAAAAAACAGCACGAAGGTCGGATGGCGGCCATTGAACAGCACGTCGCGATAGGCCTGGCGTACCGCATGGGCCACCAGTTTGTCGCGCACCGCACGGCCATTCACAAAGAAGTACTGCAAGTCCGCCTGGCTGCGGGAGAACGTTGGCAGGCCTACCCACCCCCACAAATGCAAGCCATTGCGCTCGATTTCAATCGGCAGCGCCTGCTCCAGGAAGCCCGCGCCACAGATCGCCGATACGCGTCGGGCGCGCGCGGCATCGTCGTTGGCCTCGTGCAGGCTGAGGATGGTCTTGCCGTTGTGGCGCAAATGGAAGGCCACGTCGAAACGGGCCAGGGCCAGGCGCTTGATGACTTCTTGCAGGTGATCGAATTCGGTTTTTTCGGCCTTGAGGAATTTGCGCCGAGCCGGGGTATTAAAGAACAAGTCACGCACTTCCACCGAAGTGCCTACCGGGTGGGCCGCCGGCTGGACCCGGGGGGCCATGTCGCGACCTTCGGTCTCTACCTGCCACGCCTGCTCGGCGCCACGGGTGCGGGAAGTCAGGGTCAGGCGCGCCACCGAGCTGATCGACGCCAGGGCTTCGCCACGGAAACCCAGGCTCATCACCCGCTCAAGGTCTTCCAGGTCACGGATCTTGCTGGTGGCATGTCGCGCCAGCGCCAGCGGCAGGTCATCGGAGGAAATCCCGCTGCCGTCGTCGCGCACCCGCAGCAGTTTGACCCCGCCCTGCTCTACATCCACGTCAATGCGCTTGGCGCCGGAGTCGAGGCTGTTTTCCAGCAGCTCCTTGATCACCGAGGCCGGGCGCTCAACCACTTCACCCGCGGCAATCTGGTTGGCCAGCCGCGGGCTGAGCAATTCGATGCGCGAGGCGCTGTTCAATACCGATTCACTCATTACTGGGCTGCCAATTCAGTGCCAGGGATGGTCAACACCTGGCCGACTTTCAGTTCGTCGGTTTTCAGGCTGTTGGCGCTGCGTAACGTGGCGGCCGACACCTGGAAGCGTACGGCCAGCATTGCCAGCGTATCGCCAGGCTGCACCCGGTGATCACGCGGGCCCTGGGCAATTTTCCCGGAGTCGCGCAGCCAGGCGATATAGGTGCCCGGTGGCGGATTCTGCTGGAAGAACTGGCGCACGCCAGAGCTGATGGAGCGCGCCAGGGCCTGCTGATGGCTGGCACTGGCCAGCTTGTTGGCTTCGTTGGCGTTGGAGATAAAGCCGGTTTCCACCAGGATCGACGGGATGTCCGGCGACTTGAGCACCATAAACCCGGCTTGCTCCACCCGCTGTTTATGCAGCGGCGTGACCCGGCCCATGTTGGTCAGGACTTTCTGCCCGACGTTCAGGCTGGAGGTCAGCGAGGCGGTCATCGACAGGTCAAGCAACACACCAGCGAGCATGCGGTCCTTGTCATCCAGGGACACGTTGCCCGCGCCGCCGATCAAGTCGGAGCGGTTTTCGCTATCGGCCAGCCAGCGTGCAGTCTCAGACGTGGCGCCGCGATCCGACAGGGCAAACACCGAGGCGCCAAAGGCGGCCTTCGACGGTGCGGCGTCGGCGTGGATCGAGACGAACAGGTCGGCGCCCTTCTTGCGGGCGATTTCGGTACGCCCGCGCAATGGGATGAAATAGTCACCCGTACGGGTCAATTCGGCGCGGTAGCCTTTCATGCCGTTGATCTGGCGCTGCAATTCCCGGGCAATGGCCAGGACCACGTCTTTTTCGTGTTGGCCACGGGAACCGGAGGCGCCCGGGTCTTCACCGCCGTGGCCGGCATCGATCACTACGATGACGTCACGCTTGCCGGCCGGTGCGGGCGGCAGCGGTGGCAACTTGACCTGGGGCTGCGCAGGGTTGACCGGCACCGCAGGCGTCGTGGCAACAGCAGGCGTTGGCGCAGGGGCTGGCGCCGCGTCGGCCGGGTTGTCAAACAGGTCGACCACCAAGCGGTTGCCATACTGGGCGTTCGGTGCGAGGGAAAAACTCTTGGGTGTGACGACCTTCTTCAGGTCGATGACCACCCGCAGGTCGGTCGGCGTGCGCTGGGCCGAGCGCATCGCGGTAATCGGCGTGTTGGCCGTGGAAACCTTCAACGGCGCGGCCAGGGTCGCACCATTGATGTCGATGACCAGGCGATCAGGCGCCGTCAGGGTAAAGACACTGTGCTGGACCGGGCCAGACAGGTCGAACACCAGTCGCGTGTTATCCGGCGCTCGCCACAGGCGCACACTTTTTACCTGTGAAGCGGCCAGAGCATTGACAGTCATTGCCGCAAGCAACACCCCCACGACAGCAACCAACGCGCGAAAGCGCATACCTAACCCACCCATTATTAGAATTCCAAAGCCAAAGCGGCGCACCAGGACTCACTGCGCGCGCTCTGGGACAACAATTTCAACTGACGCCCATTGTCATGCGGGGTAATGGTAATGGTCAGGTCAGGCTTTGGCAAAAAGCCTGTGCCCTTGTCCGGCCACTCGATCAGGCATAACGCATCGCCATCGAAGTAATCGCGGATGCCCATGTACTCCAATTCCTCGGGATCCACCAAGCGATAGAGGTCGAAATGGAACGCCCGCACGTCACCGATCTCGTAAGGTTCTACCAAAGTGAACGTCGGACTTTTTACTGCGCCGGTATGGCCAAGCCCACGAATAATGCCGCGCGACAGCGTGGTTTTGCCGGCCCCCAGATCGCCCTGCAGAAAAATCAGGCCCGCGCCCTGGGTGATTTCGGCAATGCGTTTGCCAAAAGCCACCATGGCCTCCTCATCCGCAATAAACAGCGTTACTTCAGACACGGTGACTGCTCCTCCAACAACTGACGAATGGCGGGAATCAGGTCGCTGGCAGCCAGGCCGCGACCAAAACTACCCTGACGGTCGCCCGCCGTGGCATGCAACCACACCGCCAGGCTGGCGGCCTCGAACGCCGGCATGCCCTGAGCCAGCAGCGCGCCGGTGAGGCCGGCAAGCACATCGCCCAAACCCGCCGACGCCATGGCGGGATGGCCCTGATCGCAACGTGCCACCCGCCCATCCGGGCTGGCGATCAGGCTGCCAGCGCCCTTGAATACCGTGACGGCATTGAATTTCTGGCTCAGCGCGCGCGCCACCTTAAGCCGGTCGGCCTGAACCTCGGCTGTCGAGATCCCCATCAGCCGCGCCGCTTCCCCAGGGTGCGGAGTGATCACACAACCGCCCGGCAGAGCTACATGGCCTGCGGCCAGCAGGTTCAGTGCATCAGCATCCCAGACCTGGGGTTGACGGGCATTGGCAGCCACCGACAGCAGGCTTTTACCCCACGCCATGTCGCCGAGGCCGGGACCAATAACGATCACCGAGACTTTCTCCAGCAGGGCCATCAACTGATTGGCCGAATGCACGCCCCGCACCATGACTTCCGGCAAACGGGTCAGGGCTGCCGGGACGTGCTCGCTGCGGGTCGCCAGGGATACCAGGCCAGCACCGCTGCGCAGTGCGCTTTCGGCACTCAGCAGCGACGCGCCGCCAAAGCCATGGTCGCCGCCAATGACCAGGACATGGCCAAATTGGCCCTTGTGGGCCGCTGGGGAGCGCGCAGCCAGTTGCGGCAAATGGCCAGGCAACAGCGGCTGAACGTCGGTTATTTCGTGTTTTGTCTGCGGCATGCGTCTTCAAGCTCCGATGTCTGGCAGAATTATACGCATCTAACCTGCGGTTTCTCTCGTCTCATGCCTGCTATTACCACCGATCTGCCCGCCCTCGCCCAATCGATCAAAGACTGGGGCCGCGAGTTGGGCTTTCAACAAGTCGGCATCAGCGGCCTGGACCTGGCCGAGCATGAACAGCACCTGCAGCGCTGGCTCGACGCGGGCTACCACGGCGAGATGGACTATATGGGCGCCCATGGCAGCAAGCGCTCGCACCCCGACGAACTGGTACCCGGCACCTTGCGCGTGGTGTCCCTGCGCATGGATTACCTGCCCGGCGACACACAAATGGCGCAACTGCTGGCCCAACCCGAAAAAGCCTACATCTCCCGCTACGCCCTGGGCCGCGACTACCACAAGCTGATCCGCAAGCGCGTGCAGCAACTGGCCGACCGCATCCAGGCCCAGATCGGCCCGTTTGGCTTTCGCGCCTTTGTCGACAGCGCCCCGGTGCTGGAAAAAGCCATCGCTGAAAAGGCCGGCCTGGGCTGGATCGGTAAAAACACCCTGGTCCTCAACCGCAAGGCCGGCAGTTACTTCTTTCTCAGCGAGCTGTTTGTCGACCTGCCGCTGCCTATCGACCCGCCCCACAGCACCGAACACTGCGGCCGCTGCACCGCCTGCCTGGATATCTGCCCGACCAATGCGTTCGTCGGGCCCTATGTACTGGACGCCCGGCGCTGTATTTCCTACCTGACCATTGAGTTGAAGAGCGCGATCCCCGAAGACCTGCGGCCGTTGATTGGCAACCGCGTGTTCGGCTGTGATGACTGTCAGATCGTTTGCCCGTGGAATCGTTTCGCCCGACCTTCAGGAGAAAGCGATTTCAAGCCGCGCCACAACCTGGATAACGCCGAACTGGCCGAGTTGTTTATGTGGGACGAGGATAAATTCCTCAGCAGCACCGAAGGCTCGCCACTGCGCCGTGCCGGTTACGAGCGCTGGCTACGCAACCTGGCCGTGGGCCTGGGGAATGCGCCCTCCAGCATTCCGGTGCTCGAAGCGTTGAAGGCGCGCCGGGATTACCCCTCTGAACTGGTCCGCGAACATGTGGAATGGGCACTGAACCAGCACGCAATCCGTCAGTGCTCGTCGTTGTAGACGAACTTGGGCATTTCCCAATGAAAGCGGATCGCCAGCAGGCGCAGCAGAAAACCGCTGAACAGGGTCAGCAGGATAGCTTGCTCGCTGGGCAGTTCGAGGTAGATGCACAGCATGTAGCACCAGGCCGCGAGGAACGACACGCTGGCGTACAGCTCGCGGCGGAAGATCAGCGGAATGTCGTTGCAGAAGATATCCCGCAGGATGCCGCCGAACACCCCGGTAATCACGCCGCTGACCGAAGCCACCAGCATGCCGTGGCCCATTTCCAGGGCCGTCATGCAGCCGATCAGCGTGAAGGCCACCAGGCCCACGGCGTCCAGCGCCAAAAACAGTGAACGCAAATGGCGCATCAGCGGCGCGATAAAGATCGTCACCAAGGCCGCGACTGAGGTCAGCACCAGGTATTCCGGGTGCTTGACCCAGGTCAGCGGGTAGTGGCCGAGCAGCACATCACGCACCGAACCGCCGCCAAGGGCTGTGACGCACGCGATCAGCACCACGCCGAACCAATCCATGCCGCGCCGACCGGCGGACAAGGCACCGGTCATGGCTTCGGCGGTGATGGCGATGAGGTAGAGCATCAACAGCATGATGGCGATCCTTGCAGGAATATTGTGCAGAGCTGGCGTGTGGTGGCGAGCGGGCTTGCCCCGCGCTGGGCTGCGTAGCAGCCCCGATATTGGGCGATGATATCCGACCGAAGGGTTGCAGTGGCTGAATTAGGGCCGCTGCGCGCCCCAGCGCGGGGCAAGCCCGCTCGCCACGACATACCCACAACAAACCTGCCAAACGGTAGGATCAGGCCTTGATGAAATGCTTGCGGTAATGCTGCAACTCGGCAATCGACTCGCGGATATCGTCCAGGGCCAGGTGGGTGCTGCCCTTGTGGAAGCTGTCCTTGACCTCCGGCGCCCAGCGCGCGGCCAGTTCTTTCAAGGTCGACACGTCAAGGTTGCGGTAGTGGAAGTAGCTTTCCAGTGCCTTCATATGGGTATAGAGGAAGCGGCGGTCCTGGCAGATGCTGTTGCCACAGATCGGCGACTTGCCCTTGGGCACCCATTTTTCCAGGAAGGCAATCGTCTCGGCCTCAGCCTCGGCCATGCTGATGCGGCTGTCGCGCACACGCTGGGTCAGGCCCGAGTTGCCGTGGGTGCGGGTGTTCCACTCATCCATAGTGGCCAACACCGCGTCGCTATGGTGGATAGCGATCACCGGACCTTCGGCCAAGGTGTTGAGGTTGCTGTCGGTGACAATGGTCGCCATCTCGATGATGACGTCGGTGTCAGGGTTCAGACCGGTCATTTCCAGATCGATCCAAATCAGGTTCTGTGGGTTTTGCATGTCGTAGTTCCTTGGCACCTTGGCGTAGCTGCGCAGTTTAGCAGGCGGCGGCGTGCTAGACTCGCGACCGTTTTACCCAACCTTTTGCATTATCGACACGGAACACCAATGGCCAAACGCCAGCTCAACCGTCGCCAAAACTGGCGCATCGAAAAGATCCAGGGTGAACGCGCTGCCCGCGCCGCCAAACGTGAGTCCTCTGCCGTGGAAGCGCTGGAGGGCGGCGACCTGGGACCCGAGCAAACGGGCCTGGTAATCGCGCACTTTGGGGTACAGGTCGAAGTCGAGGCGCTGGAAGGCGAACTGGCGGGCCAGGTTTCCCGCTGCCACCTGCGCGCCAACCTGCCGGCGCTGGTAACCGGCGACAAAGTCGTCTGGCGTGCCGGCAACCAGGGCATCGGGGTGATCGTTGCGCAACTGCCGCGCACCACCGAACTGCGTCGCCCCGACAGCCGTGGCCAGCTCAAGCCGGTAGCGGCCAACGTCGACATGATTGTCATCGTCTTCGCTCCGCTGCCCGAGCCCCACGCCAACCTGATCGACCGCTACCTGGTGGCCGCCGAACACGCGGGCATCCGCCCCCTGCTGCTGCTGAACAAATTCGACTTGATCGACGAACAAAACGCTCCGGCGCTGAATGCGCTGCTCGCGGTTTATCGGCAGTTGGGTTACCCGGTGCTGGAAGTCTCCGCGCACCATGGCAATGGCATGGAACAACTGCAACAGCAGTTGGACGGGCGCATCAGCGTGTTCGTCGGCCAGTCGGGCGTGGGCAAGTCATCGCTGGTCAACAGCCTGCTACCGGAAGTCGAGACCCGCGTCGGTCCGCTGTCGGAACTGTCCGGCCAGGGCACGCACACCACCACCACCGCACGCCTGTTTCACTTCCCGGGCGGGGGCGAGTTGATCGACTCACCGGGCATCCGTGAGTTCGGCCTGGGGCACGTCAGCCGCAGCGATGTGGAAGCCGGCTTTATCGAGTTCAACGACTTGATCGGCACCTGCCGCTTCCGCGACTGCAAGCATGACCGCGAGCCGGGCTGCGCCTTGCTCAAGGCGCTGGAAGACGGGCGCGTGCAGCAGCAGCGGATGAACAGCTATCGCTCGATCATCGCCAGCTTGCCAGAGAGCAGCTATTAAGTTGTAGGCACACGCATGTGTGGGAGCGGGCTTGCCCGCGAAAGCGGTGGGTCAGCCAACCTCAATGTTTACTGGGCCGACGTCTTCGCGGGCAAGCCCGCTCCCACACAAGCCCGCTCCTACACAAAGCGCATCAGCTCCCGGCCGGGGCTTCTCCGGGAGCCTTCACCCCACCCTCATCAAACAGATTGAGCTTCTGGCGCAACTCATGCGCTGGCAACGGCTGCTGCTCTGGCGGCAGGGCGTTCGGGTCCACCGGCACTTCACCCGGTGCGCCGTCGCCTTGGGTCGGCACCGGCGGCGTGGGTACCTGATCACCTTCAATCGCACGCTGGGCCTTCTTGGTCAGCACGACGATATCAATGCGCCGGTTGACCGGGTTGAACGGGTCCTGGACATCAAACAGCTGCGATGAAGCAAAACCCACCACGCGCGCTACCTGGGTATCCGGATAACTGCCGGCCACCAGGGCACGACGCGCAGCGTTGGCACGGTTGGCCGACAGCTCCCAGTTGCCGAAATCACCCAGGCCCGAATAAGGCTTGGCATCGGTGTGGCCGCTGACGCTGATCTTGTTCGGCACCGCCTTGATGGTGTCGGCCATGGCCAGCAGGATGTCTTCGAAGTAAGGCTTCAAGCGCGCACTGCCAGAATCGAACATCGGGCGGTTAGCCGCATCCATGATCTGGATACGCAGACCATCCGGGGTGATCTGGAAGTGGATCTGGTCCTTGAATTTTTGCAGTTGCGGGTTCTCATCCACCTTGTTCTGCAACTCTTGCAGCAACAACTCCAGGCGCTCCTGCTCGACCTGTTCAGCCATGCTTTCGACGGTCTGGCGTTCGATCGGGATGTTTTCCTGGGGCGCTTCGGTTTGCACTTCCGGGTTGATGGTGCGCTCGGGAGCCAACTCAGGCGAACCACCCAGGTCGATCACAAACGGCGTACCACTCTCGGAGAAGCCGATGGGATCCTTGAAATAACCGGCAATGGCGATCTTCTGTTCAGGGGTGGCAGTGGACATCAGCCACAGCACCAGGAAGAACGCCATCATCGCCGTCGCAAAGTCGGCGAACGCGATTTTCCAGGCACCGCCGTGGTGCCCGGCAGCGAAGCGCTTGACGCGCTTGATGATGATTGGCTGGTTGTTTTCCATGGCTTAGCGACCGCGAACTGCTTGTTCCAGCTCGGCAAAGCTCGGACGGTGCTTCGGATACAACACCTTGCGCCCGAATTCCACGGCCAGGGACGGCGGCATGCCCGAAGCGGATGCCACCAGCGACGCCTTGATGGCTTCGTAGATATTGAGCTCTTCCTTGGCATCGTGGGCCAGGGAGGTGGCCAGCGGACCAAAGAAACCATAAGCGGCGAGAATACCAAAGAAGGTCCCCACCAACGCCGCACCAACGTGCATGCCGATCGCGGCCTGGTCGCCTTCGCCCAGGGACGCCATGGTCACCACGATACCCAGTACCGCCGCGACAATACCGAAGCCGGGCATGCCGTCGGCGATGCCGGTCACGGCGTGGGATGGGTGTTCGAGTTCTTCCTTGAGGCTGAACAGTTCCATGTCGAACAAGCCTTCCAGCTCGTGCGGGGCCATATTGCCGGAGGACATGATGCGCAGGTAGTCGCAGATGTAGGCCGTCATGCGGTCGTCTTTGAGCACGGCCGGGTACTTGGCGAAGATCGGGCTCGCCGCGGCGTCCTCGATATCAGCTTCGATAGCCATCATGCCTTCACGGCGGCTCTTGTTGAGGATCTCGTAGACCAGGCCCAGCACTTCCAGGTAGAACGTGTGGGAAAAGCGCGAGCTGAACATGCCCAGCGACTTTTTGACCACGTGCATGGTCATGTAGCCTGGGTTAGCCTGCAGGAAAGCGCCAAACGCCGCACCGCCGATGATCAGCACTTCGAAGGGCTGGATCAGCGCAGCAATTTTACCGTGGGACAGAACGTATCCGCCGAGCACGCTTGCGATGACGACGATGATGCCGATAATTTTAGCCATAGGGGATGAGTACTTGCGCCGTCGGGTTCATGGACATATTCGGAAGATCTAAAAACTCTTCTTCTACTTATCGGCAAAACTGCGCCAGACTATAGCCCGTTAAGGCGAAAAGCCAGTTCGGCCCGCTCCGGGCGTGTTGACCGCAAGTGATGATCGCGCCCCAATCATGGCAAACGAAACGACAGTCCCAACTACAAAACCCAACTCTCTGGCCGGCTGGATAAAGCGCCTGGACGAGATTCACCTGCCCGTCCCGCAAGCGAGCCACATGGCCGTGTGCAAGGCCATCGGCGACAGCCGCCGTTCGTTGCGAGATATTGCAGAGCTGATGCAAGACAGCCCGGCACTGGTCCTGAGCGTCATGCGCGAAGCCAACAACCAGGCCCACGGCAGCCTGGCGGAACCCGCAGAAAACCTTGAAGTGGCGATCAACCGCCTCGGCCTCAAGCGCACCGAAGAATTGCTCGCACGCCTGCCGTCAGTGCCACTCAATGAAATCCCCGTGGCCCTGCGCCAACTGCAACTGATCAGCCAACATGCCTCGCAGCAAGCCAGCGGCCTGTTCGCCAGCCGCCTGGCGCGCCTTTGGCAGGATATCCATTGGGGCAGCCTGCTGTTTCTCTCGCCGCTGTGGCCGATGGCCGTGGCCTACCCCAAGCTCCTGGAAGAATGGGAACTGCGGGTGATCCACAAGGGCCAGTCGGCACGCAAGGTCGAGCAGGAGTTGTTTGGTGTGCGCCTGCTGGAGCTGTGCCTGGGGCTGACCGAGGCCTGGCGCCTGCCGATCTGGGTGTCCCAGGGCTACCAACTGCTGCTCAAGGAACAACGTTTGCTGGTCAAGGCCCTGCACATCGCCCGCGATGAAGTGCCGCTGAGCCAGCAGCAAAAACTCGATGACGACCCCGCGTTGCGCCGCTGGCTGAACCAGCCGGCCAACACCGTGCTCCTGGCCAATGGCATGGCACTGGCGGCGCAAGAGTCCTGGACCTGCCCGCACACCCAGCGCTGGCAGTACCTCACGGCGCTGTACCTGCAACAACCGCTGGCCGATGTGCAGCAGCAAGTGCACCAACAGGCCGCCATCAGCGCCCGCCATACCCTGACTCCAGGCCTCTGGCATCCAGCGCTGGCGCTGATCTGGCCATGGCATGTGCAGCGTGTGCATCGCGGCCTGCTGCCAGCACCACCGCCCACAGCCGAAGCCCTGGCGATCTGGCGCAAGCGGTGCAGCGAGTTGCTGGTAGAGCCGAGCCGCTTCGCCAACGCCATGCACTTGACCACCTGCGCCAAGGAGGCCCTGGTGGCCAGCGGCATGCAGCGCGTCATGCTGCTGATGGCCGACAAGGCCCTGACCATGTTGCGCGTGCATCAGGTCGACGGCCTGCCCAAGGACGCCGCCAACCTGAGCCTTGAGACCGCACAAAGCACGCTGCTGCAACGCTTGCTGGAGAAATCTGCACAAGTGCGCCTGACCCCGGACAATCACGCACAATTCGCGGCGCTGCTGCCTGCCTCCGTGCGCCGCCTGTTCGTGGGCGAGCACCTGCTGTTGCGCTCCCTGAGCTGTAACGGCCGGGTGGTGATGTTGATGATTGCCGACCAGGGCGGCGGGCCGTTCTCCGAAACCACCGTGCAGGCCTTCGGCAAAACCGCCCAATGCATCGAGAAAGCCCTGCACTGCTTTACCAACCGCACCACCTGATGCTTGCGTTACAATCGCCCTCTTTTATCGCCCAAACCTAGTGCCCGGGAGACCTCACATGCCTGACTTTTCTGGCTTGCCGCTGGTGATCGAGCCCAGCGATCTGCTGGGTCGCCTCGCCGCCGAGCAGTTGATTCTGGTGGACCTCACCAGCGCCGCCCGTTATGCCCAAGGGCATATCCCCGGCGCGCACTTCGTTGATCCCAAGCGCACCCAACTGGGCCAGCCACCCGCGCCGGGGCTGTTGCCGGCCAAGGCCGACCTGGAAAAGCTGTTCGGCGAACTGGGCCACACCCCGGACGCCACCTACGTGGTGTACGACGACGAGGGCGGCGGCTGGGCCGGGCGGTTCATCTGGTTGCTCGACGTGATCGGCCACAAGAAGTATCACTACCTCGATGGCGGCCTGCTGGCGTGGCTGGATGAACAGCATCCGGTGTCCACCGAGGCCGTTGCCGCCGTCGCCGGGCCGGTCAGCCTGACCCTGCACGACGAGCCCACCGCCACCCGCGAGTACCTGCAAAGCCGCCTCGGCGCTGCCGACCTGGGGATCTGGGATGCACGCGGGCCGCTGGAGTACTCGGGGGAGAAAGTCCTTGCGGCCAAGGGCGGGCATATTCCCGGCGCAGTGAACTTCGAATGGACTGCGGGCATGGACACGGCGCGCAACCTGCGAATCCGCCGCGACATGCCGCAGATCCTCGAAAGCCTGGGCCTGACCAAAGACAAAGAAATCATTACCCACTGCCAGACTCACCACCGTTCTGGCTTCACCTACCTGGTGGCCAAGGCGCTCGGTTATCCGCGAGTCAAAGGTTATGCCGGTTCCTGGGGCGAATGGGGCAACCACCCCGACACCCCCGTCGAGATTTAAGGTTTAAGGACAGTTCATGAAAAAGCGTTTGTTTATCCTCAGCCAGTACCTGCTGCCCCATCACCTGCTGTCGCGCCTGGCCGGCTGCATTGCCGAGTGCCGCGTGCGCTGGTTCAAGAATGCCTTCACCACCTGGTTCGCCAAACGTTACCAAGTGGATATGTCCCAGGCACTGGTGGAGGACGTGACCGCTTACGAGCACTTCAACGCCTTCTTCACCCGCGCCCTGAAAGATGGCGCGCGCCCATTGGACCCGACCCCGGGCGCGGTGTTGAGCCCGGCAGACGGCGCAGTCAGCCAACTCGGCCCGATTGAACACGGGCGCGTGTTCCAGGCCAAGGGCCACAGTTTCAGCGTGCTGGAATTGCTCGGTGGCGACGCGGCCGTTGCTGCGCCCTTCATGGGCGGTGACTTTGCCACCATCTACCTGTCGCCGAAGGACTACCACCGCGTGCACATGCCATTGGCCGGCACCCTGCGGGAAATGGTCTACGTGCCAGGGCGGATTTTCTCGGTCAACCAGACCACCGCCGAAAACGTGCCGGAGTTGTTTGCGCGTAATGAGCGAGTTGTCTGCCTGTTCGATACCGAACGCGGCCCGATGGCCGTGGTATTGGTGGGCGCGATGATTGTGGCGTCGATCGAGACCGTATGGGCTGGGTTGGTAACACCCCCCAAGCGCGAGTTGAAAACCTTCCGTTACGACGAAGCCGCCCGTGCGCCGATCCACCTGGAAAAAGGTGCGGAACTGGGGCGCTTCAAGCTTGGCTCCACGGCGATCGTGCTGTTTGGCCCGGACCAGGTGCAGTGGGCGCAAGAGCTGGCGGCAGGCACGCCGGTGCAGATGGGCCAGGGTATCGCGCTGCCAAAGGCCTGATCCCCCAGCAGATTTGAAGCTGCAACCCAATCAATGTGGGAGCTGGCTTGCCTGCGATGACGATGGTAAATCCAACACCGCTATCGCAGGCAAGCCAGCTCCCACATTTTCGATCCCATTCCTACAAGGGGATCGGGTGCTTATAGTTGGCCGTCGCGGTCGCGAAAGCCCAACAGGTACAGCACACCGTCCAACCCCAACGTCGAAATCGCCTGCTTGGCCGACTGCTTGACCAACGGCTTGGCACGGAACGCTACACCCAACCCGGCGATAGCCAGCATCGGCAAGTCGTTGGCACCGTCGCCGACCGCAATGGTCTGCTCCAGACGCAAACCTTCCTTGTGCGCCAACTCCTTGAGCAAGTCAGCCTTGCGCTGCGCGTCGACAATCGGCTCGACCGCCACGCCCGTCACCTTGCCATCCACTACTTCCAGCTCGTTGGCGAACACATAGTCGATGCCCAGCTTGGCCTGCAATTGCTTGGCGAAGTAGGTAAAGCCGCCCGACAGAATCGCCGTCTTGTAGCCCAGGCGCTTGAGCTCGGCGAACAGGGTCTCGGCACCTTCGGTCAAGCGCAGGGATGCACCGATGGAGTCCAGCACGCTGACGTCCAGGCCCTTGAGCAGCGCCAGGCGCTCCTTGAAGCTGGCGCGGAAATCCAACTCACCCGCCATGGCGCGCTCGGTGATCGCAGAGACTTGCTCGCCAACGCCCGCCGCCTTGGCCAACTCGTCGATGACTTCGGCTTCGATCAGGGTCGAGTCCATGTCGAATACCGCCAGGCGGCGATTGCGCCGGAACAGCGAGTCTTCCTGGAAGGCGATATCGACGTTCAACTCCTGGGCGACGCTGAGAAACTCGGCGCGCAAGGCCTGCGGATCGGCCGGCTCGCCACGCACAGAAAACTCGATACAGCCCTTGCCCTGGTCCGCCGGCATATCCAGCGGCATACGGCCCGACAAACGGTCGATATGATCGATATTCAGGCCATATTGCGCGGTGATCGAACTGACCCGCTGCAATTGCTCAGCGGTCACCCGGCGCGTCAACAGCGTGACGATATGGCGTTTTTTACCTTGGCCGGCCACCCAATGCTGGTAATCCTCTTCGGAGACCGGGGTGAAACGTACCTGCTGATCCAGCTTATAGGCCGTAAACAGGATGTCCTTGAGCACGGACGAGGCTTGCTCAGTGCTCGGGATCTCGACCAGGATGCCGAACGACAGGGTGTCGTGGATCACGGCCTGGCCGATATCGAGAATGGTCACACCACCCTGGGCGAGGACACCAGTAATGGCTGCGGTAAGACCCGGACGGTCCTCACCTGTGATGTTAATCAGGACAATTTCGCGCAAAGCGCACCCCCGGGCTGGAAAAAAACCGCATTCTACCCACTTTCAGTGACCATCGGGCACAGCCAGCGCTTTGCCGGTCTTGGGCCTGTCGCTATACTGCGCGTCAACTTCACGGACCAAGAGCCGAGCGCAAGTGAACCGGCCCACGCCAGTAAAAACCGATAACTTCTTCCTGCTGATCTTCCGGGCACTGCGCCACCGCCGTGTACCGATCGCATTACGCATCGCCAGCCATAACGTGATCCTGGTCGCCTTGGCCCTGGTGATCTATGCGTGCGTGATGGGTTTGCAGTTCAAACAGGCCATGCACGAGCAAGCCGACGCCCTGGGCGAGAGCTTGACGACCCAGACCGCCACCTCGGCGACTGAGTTGCTGGTGTCCAACGACATCCTCAGCCTCAACGTGCTGCTCAACAACCTGACCAAGAACCCGCTGGTGGCCCACGCGGCCATCTACAGCGTGGACAACCGGATCATGGCCGAAGCCGGGCAACGCCCGAAGAACGGCCTGCTGGGTGAAGCCGAAGGCCTGTACCAGAGCAATATCACGTTTCAGGATGTGAAAGCCGGCCAACTGCGCATCAGCCTGGACATGCAACAGTTCCAGCAGCCGATGACCATCAGCCTGCAAAGCATGGGCATCCTCAGCGCGATCCTGCTGGCCTTGGCCCTGGCCTTGAGCCTGCGCCTGGGCCGGCATATCTCCACGCCCCTGATGCAATTGCGCATCTGGCTGCGCGATATCGACGAGCACACCCCGGCCACTGACCGCCAGGATGAAATCGGCGACCTTGCCCGCCAGTTGCACACCAGCTTCGCTCCAGAGCCGGTGGTACAGGAGGTCGAGCCTGAACCGGAGTTTGACGACGCCGATTACGACGACGAACCCGAGTTTGAAGTGCGCAACCTGCGTGACCCGAGCTTCGACGAGTCGGCGCCGGTGGCCGGCCTCAAGCCAGTACCGCGCACAGTCATCAAGGCCGACGAAGACAGCCTGGACGATGACGACCCGTTTGCCGACCTGCGTGACGACTCAACGCCTGCAACGTTGCCGACACCGACACCTGCCGTCTCCCAGAACACCCAGCCACAGCACAGCGCCGTACTGGCCGTGCAACTGGGCGCCCAGGACCAACTGCGCCGCCTGCCCCGTGCACGCCTGACCGAACTGCTGGAACGCTACCGCGACTGCCTCGACCAGGCTGCCTCGCTGTATCAGAGCGAGCTGCACACCCTGAACGACGGCAGCACCTTGATGCTGTTCCACAGCGAAGACAGCGGTGAAGACTACCTGACCAATGCCATCTGCTGCGGCGAGCTGCTCCGGGCCCTGGGCCATGCGTTGCAAATTGAAGTCGCTGACAGCGGTATCACCCTGCAACTGCAACTGGGCCTGACCCTGGGCGACGACCTGTATGGCATGAGCCAGATCGACCTGCTGCTGACCGAAAACGCCCAGGACGCCCTGGCCTTGTCGCAACACAGCCGCAACTTGCTGCTGGTGGAGCGCAAGATCAGCGACGACGCGCTGATCCGCCAACGCGCGCGCATCCGCCCGATTGCCAGCCCGGAAGGCGCGTGCTGTGTAGAGCGGTTGATGGAGCCTTATCCGTCGATGCTGGAGCGCCAGTTGGCGCGGATGCATGAGACCCGCAACAAGGGGTGAATTCTCCCCCAATAAAAAGCCCACCCATGATCACTCATGGGTGGGCTTTTTATTGGCTCTGTGTAGGAGCGAGCTTGCTCGGGAAGATCGTCAACGTTAACGCGCTTATCCTGAATGAGCACGTTGCCCTTGAGTTTTTCGCGAGCAAGCTCGCTCCTACAGGGGGCTGTTACCTCAGAAGCGGAACACTTCCATGTCGGTGCGAATCGGCGAAGCCATTGGGATCTTCGGCTTTTCCGGGGCTGCCGGCTTGGCGGGTGCCGGGGCCTGTTTGCGCGGGGCTTCGGCAATCGGTGGCTGGTTGGCCAATGGCTTGAGGGCTACCGACAGCTGTTCTGCCAAACGCTGCAACAACACGCCCTGGGCCTGGACCTGGGAGGCCGTGCTGCCAGCATGCTGCTCCTGCAGATGCACGATGCGGTTGTCCCGCACCTGGCCGCGGCGGTCGATCAGGCGCCATTGCGCGTCAAGGATGGCCGGCTGCGACGCCCCGGAATCCAGGCGCGTGATGGTCAGCAAGACCTGCACATCGGGCGAGAAGCTGGTGGGCGCCGGCGACAGCACCACACGCTGGCTGTCCAGGTGGCCAGCCACCTGGCGCAGCATCAACTGGTTGATATCCGACGACAGGCTACCGGCCCAACGGCCGTCGATGGAGCCTTGCAGGCTGCCATCGTCCTGGCGTTGCAGCAGGGTTTCACGTTGCAGGTAATCGGCAACCACGACCGGCCCGAGCAACACCGCCATGCCAGCACTTTGCGCTGGTTGCGCAGGATTTCCGCTATCCAGCTGGTACAGCGACACCGGCTGGTGCGTGGTGCAGCCCGCCAACCCCAAAAGGCCAGCGAGCATCAAAAATAAAGGAAGGCGTGGAGCAGTCATCATCCCATCCAGGTGGCTGCCACAAGGCAAACCACAATGTAATACTAAAAATAACCTATACGCGCTCAGCCACGCCGGCGCTGGAAAGGCCATATCATCCGTGAATATGCGCCATGACTCCAGCGCGAAAGCGCCGATCTACGCGTTAAATCGTAGATCGGGCGCTCTATATCGCTTTAAGCAGGCGTTTCTACCAGCAATGCATCTACCCGCTGGAAGCCACGGGGCAATTTATTCCCACGGCGTCCACGTTCGCCCTTGTAGTGCTCCAGGTCGTCGGGACGCAGGGACAACGTGCGCTTGCCGGCCTGCAGCACCAGGGTCGAGCCTTCCGGGATCACTGCGATGTCGGTCACATACTCTTCGCGACTGGCCACCCGCTCCCCTGGGATACCAATGATCTTGTTGCCCTTGCCCTTGCCCAACTGCGGCAAGTCGCTGATCTTGAACACCAGCAAGCGCCCTTCGGTGGTCACCGATGCCAGCCAATTGCCTTCGCGGTCCTCGACCGGACGCGGCAAGATCACCTTGGCGTTGTTCGGCAGGCTCAACAGGGCCTTGCCTGCCTTGTTCTTGGCCTGCAAGTCCTCGCCCTTGACCACGAAACCGTAGCCAGCGTCGGAGGCGATGACGTACAGCGAGTCATCATCAGGCAGCAATACACATTCAAAACTTGCCCCTGGCGGTGGCGCCAGGCGACCGGTCAAGGGTTCGCCCTGGCCTCGTGCAGACGGCAGGGTATGAGCCGGCACCGAATAACTGCGCCCAGTGGAGTCGATAAACACCGCAAACTGGTTGGAGCGCCCGGCCGCAGCAGTCTTGAATCCATCACCGGCCTTGTACGACAGGCCAGTGGCGTCAATATCATGCCCCTTGGCGGAGCGAACCCAACCCTTTTCCGACAGAACGACGGTAATTTTCTCGTTGGGCAACAGCTCGGTTTCGGTCAGGGCCTTGGCCTCGGCGCGCTCGACAATCGGCGAGCGGCGGTCGTCGCCATAGGTTTCTGCATCTTTGATCAATTCGCTGCGCACCAGCTTCTTGAGCTTGGCTTCGCTACCCAGCAGCGCTTGCAGCTTGGCTTGCTCCTTGAGCAAGGCGTCCTGCTCGTCGCGCAACTTCATCTCTTCCAGGCGCGCCAACTGACGCAAACGGGTATCGAGGATGTAGTCGGCCTGGATCTCGCTCAGCTCGAAACGCGCGATCAACTCGGCTTTCGGGTGCTCGGCGGTACGGATGATATGGATCACTTCATCCAGGTTGAGGTAAGCGATCAGCAAGCCGTCCAACAGGTGCAGGCGACGCTCGACCTTGTCCAACCGGAACTGCAAGCGGCGGCGTACGGTATTGACCCGGAACTCCAGCCACTCCACCAGCAGGTTGCGCAGGTTTTTCAGTTGCGGCTTGCCGTCCAGGCCAATGATGTTGACGTTGACCCGGTAACTGGATTCCAGCTCGGTGCTGGCAAACAGGTGCTGCATCAGCACTTCATGATCGACCCGGCTGTTGGTCGGAATGATCACGATGCGGCACGGGTTTTCGTGGTCGGATTCGTCACGCAGGTCAGCGACTTGCGGCAGCTTCGACGGCTTGGCCTGCATCAGCGCGGCAATCTGTTCCAGCACTTTGGCGCCGGAGACCTGGTGCGGCAAGGCGGTGACGATGATGTCGCCATCTTCGATGTGGTACACGGCACGCATACGCACCGAGCCCTTGCCGGTCTCGTACATTTTCAGCAGGTCGGCGCGCGGCGTGATGATTTCCGCTTCGGTCGGGTAATCCGGGCCCTGGATATGCTCGCACAGCTGCTCGACCGTGGCCTTGGGCTCATCGAGCAGACGCACGCAGGCGGTGGCGACTTCGCGCAGGTTATGCGGCGGTACGTCGGTGGCCATGCCCACGGCGATACCGGTGGTGCCGTTGAGCAGGATATTGGGCAGGCGCGCCGGCAAGACCAGCGGTTCGTCGAGGGTGCCGTCGAAGTTCGGGCCCCAGTCTGCGGTGCCCTGGCCCAGCTCGCTGAGCAGTACTTCGGAGTAGCGCGACAGCCGCGCCTCGGTGTAACGCATGGCGGCGAAGGACTTGGGATCGTCCGGCGCACCCCAGTTACCCTGGCCATCGACCAGGGTGTAGCGGTAGCTGAACGGCTGGGCCATCAGCACCATGGCTTCGTAGCACGCCGAGTCGCCGTGGGGGTGGAACTTGCCGAGCACGTCACCGACGGTACGCGCCGACTTCTTGTGCTTGGAGTCCGCGTCCAGGCCCAACTCACTCATGGCGTAGATAATGCGCCGCTGTACCGGCTTCAAGCCGTCGCCGATATGCGGCAAGGCACGGTCCATGATCACGTACATGGAGTAGTTGAGGTAGGCATTTTCGGTGAAGTCAGCCAGCGACCGGCGTTCTACGCCGTCTAAGCTGTCTGCAAGGATGTCACTCATGCGGGCCTCATCATTGTCTGGTCTGGCGCAGCAGCATGGTGCCGCCGCGCTGGGTAAATTCAAGTTGTTTCAATGCGCTCATGCCCAACAGCACTTGCTCGCCACCCAGGCCCGGCGCCACCAGGGCGCGTACGTCCTGCAGGACGATATCGCCCAGTTGCAGGCGCTCCAGGTGGGTGCGATAGCCCTGGCTGCGGCCGTTGGCGGTGCTCAAGGTCACCGGCAAACCGCGCTTGAGCCCCAGGCGTTCGGCCAACTCGGCCGGTACCGCCACGTCGGTGGCGCCGGTATCGAGCATGAAATCCACCGGCTGGCCGTTGATCTGGCCAGTGGCGACAAAATGACCCTGGCCGTTGCCGACCAGTTTCACTTCTATATAACCCGCGTGTTGCTGCGAGGTGACCACGGCGTTGGGGTTTTCCTGACGCGCTTCCCATTGCCCAAAAAACCGTGTTGCCAGAAACAGCCCGGCGCCCCACGCCACGAACATCAATATGCGTCCGGCGCGCTTGCCAGGCGGCTGCGTACTCATGGCTGGGCACTCCAACCACCGGCCGGAGCAGCAAAACGATAGACCATCGGGCGTTTTTCACCGTCGGCCCGGGTGCCGAAGTTATTGTCGATGCCAATCCAGGCTCCATCGGCGTCAATCAGCAAGGCTTCTGCCAGGCCGTAGCTCTGGGCGTAACGTCGATTGGGCTGCAGCGCCTCGTCGGCGTACGACCAGCACAACTCGACCTTGGCCGTCACGCTGTCGCGCCGGCAGACCTGGAACGCATTGCGCTCCAAGGTAAACAACTTGCCATTGAACAGCGCCAGGTCGGCAAAGTCCTTGGACACCGCCTTGGCGCCCGGAAACTGCGCCGGCTGCATTTCCTGGCCGGCTTCGCTCAACAGTACGCAGGGGCCGTCGCAATCCCAAACGCTCTGCCCACGCTTGATCGAAATCAGCCCGCGCCGCTCACGCTCGGCCGCCAGCCAGATCTGATTGCCCTCGGGATTGACCGCCAGCCCTTCAAACAACGCATTGAAGTGCAGCAGCAAGCCACTGGCCCGCGCCTCGCGAACCATGCCAGGGGCAATCTTCAGCCACTCGGGATCGCCGCTTGCCGGCACTTGCAGCACCGCCGCGTGGGCTTCGCTGACGATATAACGATTACCGACGGCGTCACAGCTGATGCCTTCAAAATCCAGGTCGCCACCACGAATCACCGAAGCCGCCGTGGTGCGTGCGCGCAAGCCCCAGGGCAGGCCCGATTCAGGCACCGGCGGCACGTCGATCTTTACCGTCTCGGCCTGCCAGGTCTCGGCGCGGGTATCGAGGCGGTAGATCTGGTCGTCGTCGCGGTCAGAGACCGTCCACAACTCCTTGCCACACAAGGCCAGGCCCGACAGGTTACCGCCGCGCATGCCGTCTACCGGGTGTTCGGACAGCAGCTTGAGCTCGACCGCAGGCTGGGCCACGACCTGGGTCGCTGCCAACCCGCTCAACAACAGTATCGCCAGGGCGAAACCGCTGCGCATCAGCCCAATACCTCGGCCAGGTTGCCTTTGGACTCCAGCCAGGCCTTACGGTCGCCGGCGCGCTTCTTGGCCAGCAACATGTCCATCATTTCCGAGGTCGCGGCGTAGTCTTCCAGGGTCAACTGCACCAGGCGTCGGGTGTTCGGGTCCATGGTGGTTTCCCGCAGTTGCGGTGGGTTCATTTCACCCAGGCCCTTGAATCGAGTGACTTGCGGCTTGCCACGCTTCTTCTCGGCCACCAGGCGATCGAGGATGCCGTCGCGCTCGGCTTCGTCCAGGGCGTAGTAGATTTCTTTGCCCAGGTCGATACGGTACAGCGGCGGCATCGCCACGTAGACGTGACCGGCATCCACCAGCGGGCGGAAATGCTGGACGAACAGGGCGCAGAGCAAGGTCGCAATGTGCAAGCCGTCGGAGTCGGCGTCGGCGAGGATGCAGATCTTGCCGTAGCGCAACTGGCTCATGTCCTCGGCGCCGGGATCCACGCCAATGGCCACGGCGATGTTGTGCACTTCCTGGCTGGCGAGCACTTCGCTGCCGTCGACTTCCCAGGTATTGAGGATCTTGCCGCGCAGCGGCAGGATCGCCTGGAACTCCTTGTCCCGTGCCTGCTTGGCCGAACCGCCGGCGGAATCACCTTCCACCAGGAACAGCTCGGAGCGCATCGGGTCCTGCCCGGCGCAGTCCGCCAGCTTACCGGGCAACGCCGGGCCCTGGGTGATGCGCTTGCGCTCGACCTTTTTGCTGGCCTTGAGGCGACGCCCGGCGTTGTTGATCGCCAACTCGGCCAGGGCCAGGCCCAGTTCCGGATGCTCGTTGAGCCACAGGCTGAAAGCATCCTTGACCACACCCGAGACAAACGCCGCCGCCTCACGGGACGACAGGCGCTCCTTGGTCTGGCCGGAGAATTGCGGCTCCTGCATTTTCATCGACAGAACGAAGGCGATGCGCTCCCAGACGTCTTCCGGCGCCAGCTTCACGCCGCGCGGCAACAGGCTGCGGTACTCGCAGAATTCGCGCATGGCATCCAGCAGGCCCTGGCGCAGACCGTTGACGTGAGTACCGCCTTGGGCTGTGGGGATCAGGTTGACGTAGCTTTCCTGGACACTGTCGCCACCCTCGGGCAACCACAGCAAGGCCCAGTCCACGGCCTCCTTGTTACCGGCCAGGCTGCCGCAGAAGGGTTCGTTGGGCAGGCGTTCGAAGTCGCTGACCGAGTCTTCCAGATAGGAGCGCAGGCCGTCTTCGTAGTGCCACTCGACCTTTTCGCCGGTGCCTTTATCTTCAAAACTGACCAGCAGGCCCGGGCACAACACGGCCTTGGCCTTGAGTACGTGCTTGAGGCGGCTGATGGAGAATTTCGGGGAATCGAAGTATTTCGGATCCGGCGCGAAGTACACGCTGGTCCCGGTATTGCGCTTGCCGACAGTGCCGACGACTTCCAGCTCGGTGGCCTTGTAGCCATCGGCGAAGGTCATCTGGTATTCGTTGCCGTCGCGCTTGACCTTGACCCGCACTTGCGTGGACAGGGCGTTGACCACGGAAATACCCACACCGTGCAAGCCGCCGGAGAATTGGTAGTTCTTGTTGGAAAACTTGCCGCCGGCGTGGAGCTTGGTGAGGATCAGCTCGACACCCGACACGCCCTCTTCGGGGTGGATATCCACCGGCATGCCGCGCCCGTCGTCGGACACTTCCAGGGAATGGTCGGCGTGCAGAATGACCTGGACCGACTTGGCGTGCCCGGCCAAGGCTTCGTCGACGCTGTTGTCGATGACTTCCTGGGCAAGGTGGTTCGGCCGACTGGTGTCGGTGTACATGCCGGGGCGTTTGCGCACCGGGTCGAGGCCCGAGAGGACTTCGATGGCGTCGGCGTTATAAGAGCTAGCGCTGGGAGTGGCCATGGGGTCTCGTCGTGAGTCGTTCGATTAAAAAGTAACCTGCGGTTTCACAATGCGGTGAAATCGAAGGATTGGTACTGATCTGCGCCAATGCCGGCAAAACTCAACAGGGCCGGTAACTGTCGGCCAAAGCCCTGGTAACCGTGGTCGCCGCCAGCCTGGATACGCAAGGCACAGGCCCGGTAATACTGCTCGGCGAGGCGATAATCCAGTGTTTCGTCCCCGGTCTGCAACCACACCTGATAGCGCTGGGCATCCTGGGGCGCTGCAACCTCAAGCTCAGCCAGGGCCGCGACGTGATCGTGGGTCAATTCCCAGGTCTCATCGGTGTAAAGGTTCTTCTGGGTGCCCAGGTAACCGTCGAACATGCGATGGGGGCTGACCGCCGGGTTGACCAACAGGGCCTTGAGGCCATGGCGTTCGGCAAGATGGGTTGCATAGTAGCCGCCGAGTGAGCTGCCGACCAGCAGCGGCCGCCCCAGCTCGCCGATCGCCTGCTCCAACTGGGCAATCGCCTGGCGTGGATGGTGATGCAGGGCCGGCACCCGCAGTTGGTCGGCCAGCCCGAGACTGTCCATCACGCCCATCAGGTAGCTGGCCTTGGTCGAGGCCGGCGCGCTGTTGAAACCGTGGATATACAAGATCGAAGCGGACATGCCGGGCTCTCCGTGCGTTATCGGCCAAAGGGGCGCAGTTTACAGGGAATGACGCGGTGTGAGCAGGGTTACTGCCGAACGCGGCCTGCCAGGGGTGTGGGAGCGGGCTTGCCCGCGATGGCGCTATATCAGTGATAGATTTGTTGGCTGACCCACCGCAATCGCGGGCAAGCCCGCTCCTACATTTTGATGTGTGTTTGCAGGTTTAGTAGCCGTTGCTGCCGTAATCCACGGTAAAGGTGAAGCCTTCGACCCGCTCTACCCCAGTTTCCAGCCGCCCGTCCGGGTGCAGACGCAGCCAACGATAGCCAGGCGCCTGTTCGCTGACCTTGAAATCCTCACTGCCGGGGGCGAACTGGATGCAGGTGGACGGCGACGCCAGCAAGCGCACGCCATTACGCTGGCGGTCGATCTCCTGGTGCACATGCCCCCACAGCACCGCCCGCACCTGGGGAAAACGGTCGAGCACGGCAAACAGCGCCTCGGGGTTGCGCAAACCGATGGGCTCCATCCAGGCACAGCCGATGGGCACGGGGTGATGATGGAAGCAGACCAGATGATGGCGACCCGGCGCTTCACTCAAGGCTTGCGCCAGCAATTGCAGTTGCGGCTCGGCCAGATAGCCCGGCACCGAGCCCGGCACGGCGGAGTCCAGCAAGGTAATGCGCCAGTTGCCCACATCCACCACCGACTCCAGCAACGCGCTGCCCATGGTCGCCTGGGCCATGACCTGCGGCTCATCGTGATTGCCCGGAATCCAGCGCGCCGGGGCGCCAATCTGCTGGCTCAGGTCGCGAAATAGTTGGTAGGACTCAAGCGTACCGTCCTGGGACAAGTCGCCGGTGGCCAGCAGCAAATCAATCTGCGGTTGCCGGGCCCGCACCAGCTCGATCACCCGTTGCAGGCTGTCGCGGGTATTCATGCCCAGCAGCGTGCCGTCGGCCTCGGCAAACAGGTGGCTGTCAGACAGTTGCACCAGCAACGCCGGCGCATCGGGGTTCACGGTGGATACGCTCGGCAAGGCGTTCTCCCAGGGCAATCACATAAATGGACAATGGGTGCAATTATGCTGGGGCAGGACACAAAGAGGAAAGCCGTCAAACGCACGCCGTCGAACGCTATCGGACGACTTCAAACTCATGGCCCAGGGCCAGGCAATGACTCAACCATTCACCGAGGAACACATTGAGCTGTGCTTTCTCATCGGGCTGGTGCATGAACATATTGGGGTAAGGATAGATGCTGCGAAAGCGCCGTGCATGTTCGGCGCTGACCACTTCGGCCATTCGCGCATCGTGATACACCTGCACTTCCAGCTGCGGCACCGGCAGCCACGGCAGGCTGTGCTCCTGGCGCACGCGCAGGGTGCTGGTGTACGGGCAAGTGAGGATGACTTCCAGGGTCAGCACGCCGAGCATCTGGTCACCGTGGGTCACGGCGATCCGTCGTGCTTCGGGCGTATGGCGCATGTCCGGCAACAGGCGCATCAGCCGCGCATAGTTGGCCTCGCAAGCGGCTTGCAAGCCGATCAGGTCGACCCGGTAGCGTTCCCGTGCCTTTACTGCCATAACCCCCTCACTTCCGCGCGATTAAGCGCAAGCCATTGCAGGGCGATAATGCTGGCTGCGTTGGAAATTTTACCGTCGCGTACCGCTTGCAGGGCATCTTCAAAGGCCCACACGGTAACGCGGATATCTTCTGCTTCTTCGGCCAGGCCATGGATACCGCCAGCACCGCTACTGTCGCAACGTCCCAAAAACAGGTGGACGAATTCGGTGCTGCCCCCCGGCGACGGGAAATACTTGGTGATCGGCCATAGCGCAGAGAAGGTCAGCCCAGCTTCCTCCTCGGCTTCGCGGTGCGCAACCTCCTCCGGTTGCTCGTCTTTGTCGATCAGACCGGCAACCATCTCCACCAACCATGGATTGTCGGTGCGGCCCATGGCGCCAACCCGGAACTGCTCGATCAACACCACTTCATCGCGTTGCGCATCGTAGGGCAGGACACAGACGGCATCGTGGCGGACAAAAATCTCGCGGCTGATCACCGGGCTCATGCCGCCGTCGAACAGCTCGTGGCGCAGCTGTACACGATCAAGCTTGTAGAAGCCCTGGTAGGCATTGTCGCGCTGAACCACTTCAAATCTGTTCGGCGTCGATTTCGCACTGTCGGTCATATCAACCCTCGTTTATTGCGGTGTGTGTCTCGGCATCGCGCCATCCTACAGCGCCCGCGCCCGTCGGTGCAGCCCCTTTCCTGTTGCCGGGACAGGCGGCGGCGGTCAAACTCACTGTAATCAGCTTAGTGGCGAACTGACTGGGATGCCGACAGTCGAAGCCCCATATCTTTCGCTCTTCTCCGCTTTATGAAGGACGCCCATGTCGCTGTTAAAAGTCGCCTCCGTGGCCTGTATTGCCTTGACGCTCGGCGCTTGCCAGAGCCTGTTCCAACCCAGCTACCGCGCGCCGCTGGAAGCCACCCGCGATGCATCCGAAGTGGTGCAACCGGGCTGCACCACTGCCGATTGCCCACTGGTGAACATCGATACGGTGCATTTCGCCAACGAGCCCAAGCTCGACGCCTTGATCGAGCAACGCCTGCTGGAAATGACCCGCACCACCCCCGGCGCGCCACTGCCGGCGTCGCTGAACGCCTATCGGGAAAAATTCCTGCGCGAGTCCGGCCCACGCAACAGCATGTACTTGCAGGCCAAGGTACGGGAGCAGCATGACGGCTTGGTGATCATCGAACTGTCCAGCTACCTGGACACCGGCGGCGCCCATGGCGAACCTGGCCGCGGCTTCATCAACTACTCACGCCAACAGCAAAAAAACCTGACCCTGGCGGACATGCTGCGCCCCGGCAAGGAAGACGCGTTCTGGAAAGCCGCCCAGGTAGCCCACAACAGTTGGCTGATCAGCACCCGCCTGAGCCTGGAGCCGGAGTACGTGAAAAGCTGGCCCTTCCAGAAAACCCCGAACGTGGCGCTGACCTACGGCGCGGTGGTGCTCAAGTACCCTACGACCACCATTGCGCCCTACGCCATGGGCCACGTCGAGTTGCAGATTCCTTACACGCGCCTCGACGGCATCATCAAGCCGGAGCTGGTGCCCGTACGCCCCTGAAGGCGCGCCCGAGGATAAATTGCAGCAGCCCTGCCAGCGCCAGTGCCGGTAGGGTCGCGCCAATATCCGGGTACAGATTGGCCAGCAGATGATAGGTGCTGATACCGCCCAGCCAGGCCAGCAGCGCCGGCCAGCGCAGGCTTGCAGGCAGCGCCTGGCCACGTCGGCGCAGGATGAAGTGGTCTACCAGCACCACGCCAAACAGCGGCGCGAATACCGAGCCGATCAACAGCAGGAAATTCTGATACTGGGCCAAGGGCGCGAAGCAGGCGATCAGCGTGCAAACAAGCCCGATCGCCAGTGCCAGGTGTTCGACTTTCACCCGTAGCAACATGCCGCTGGATACCGCCGCGGAGTGGATATCGGCGAAGGCGTTTTCTGATTCATCCAGCAGAATCAACAACAGCGGAATCCCCAGGCCAGCCCCGGCCAACGCCAGCAGCAGCGCGTTGACTTCACCACTGGGCGCAAACGCCAGGGTGTAAGCCACGCCCAGGCTCATCAGCCAGAAATTGCCGATAAAAAAGCCCAGGGCCGTGCCGCCAAACACTCGGGTTGCGCGTTTGCCGAAGCGTGAGTAGTCGGCAATCAGCGGTAACCAGGACAACGGCATGGCAATGGCGATATCAAACCCGACGGCAAACGGCAGCGAACCATCGCCCGCCTGGGCCCACAACGCGGCCAGGTCGGCCTTGGCGAACAGGTTCCAGGTCAGCCACAGGCAGGCCGCCAGCAGCAGCCAGATCCCCCACTTGCGCAGGATCTTTCGCACGAAGGTCAGCGGACCACTGACCGCCAGCAAGGTGGCGAGGCCGCCGAAGAACAGCGTCCAGAGCAACGGGCTGGCCCACAGACTGCCTTCGTTGAAGGCACGGGTGCCCAGCAGGCTGGCGGCATCGCGCATGACGATGATTTCGAACGAGCCCCAGCCAATCAGTTGCAGCAGGTTCAACAGCGCCGGCAGGCTAGCGCCTTTGGCACCCAGGCTGAGCTTGAGGGCGGCCATGGACGATAGGCCGGTGTCACTGCCGATCACCCCGACGGCGGCCAACAGCAGCACGCCTACCAGGGTGCCGAGGAAAATCGCCAGCAACGAGCCCGACAGACCCAAGCCAGGCGCCAACAACGCGCCGGTCTGCAGGACCATCAGGCCGATGCCGAGGGAGAACCACAGGGAAAACAGATCGCGGGCGCCAAAAACACGCTTGTCTATGGGGACGGCAATGTCGGGAGAGTAGGTACTCGGTTGAATGCTCAAGGGTGGAATCTCTGAGGAGTATTTGTTGTTTGAGAGGTCGCTTTCGCGAGCAAGCCCGCTCCCACATTCGACCGCATTCCAGAGGTGGAACTCGATCGAATGTGGGAGCGGGCTTGCTCGCGATAAGGCCCTTACAGGCGCCCGCGATCTCGGATCAGACCTTTTTGTAGAGCTGGCTGCCTTCCTGCTTAAACCGCTCTGCCTGCTCGGCCAAGCCCTTGGCCACATCCACATCCACCGCCTCGATGCGCTGGTTGGCCGCGTACTCACGCACTTCCTGGGTGATCTTCATCGAGCAGAATTTCGGCCCGCACATCGAGCAGAAATGCGCGACCTTGGCCGAATCCTTGGGCAGGGTTTCGTCGTGATAGGAGCGCGCGGTGTCCGGGTCCAGGCCGAGGTTGAACTGGTCTTCCCAGCGGAACTCGAACCGCGCCTTGCTCAAGGCGTTGTCACGGATCTGCGCGCCTGGATGGCCCTTGGCCAAATCCGCCGCGTGGGCCGCAATCTTGTAGGTGATGATGCCGGTCTTCACATCATCCTTGTTCGGCAGGCCCAGGTGTTCCTTGGGCGTGACGTAGCAGAGCATCGCGCAACCGAACCAGCCGATCATCGCCGCGCCGATGCCTGAGGTGATGTGGTCGTAGCCCGGTGCAATGTCAGTGGTCAGCGGGCCGAGGGTGTAGAACGGCGCCTCGTCACAGCACTCCAGTTGCTTGTCCATGTTCTCCTTGATCAACTGCATCGGCACATGGCCCGGGCCTTCGATCATGGTTTGTACGTCGTGCTTCCAGGCGATCTTGGTCAGTTCGCCAAGGGTTTCCAGCTCGCCGAACTGCGCGGCGTCGTTGGCGTCGGCAATCGACCCCGGGCGCAGGCCATCGCCGAGGGAGAAGCTGACGTCGTAGGCCTTCATGATTTCGCAGATTTCATCGAAATGCGTGTAGGTGAAGTTCTCTTTGTGATGCGCCAGGCACCACTTGGCCATGATCGAGCCGCCACGGGAAACGATACCGGTCACCCGCTTGGCGGTCAGCGGTACATAGCGCAGCAGCACGCCGGCATGGATGGTGAAGTAGTCGACGCCCTGCTCGGCCTGTTCGATCAGGGTGTCGCGGAACAGCTCCCAGGTCAGGTCTTCGGCAGCGCCGCCGACTTTTTCCAGGGCCTGGTAGATCGGTACGGTACCGATCGGTACCGGCGAGTTGCGGATGATCCACTCGCGGGTTTCGTGGATGTGCTTGCCGGTGGACAGGTCCATCACGGTGTCAGAACCCCAGCGAATGCCCCAGGTCAGTTTCGCCACTTCTTCTTCGATGGACGAGCCCAGGGCGCTGTTGCCAATGTTGCCGTTGATCTTCACCAGGAAGTTACGGCCGATGATCATCGGTTCCAGTTCGGTGTGGTTGATGTTGGCCGGGATGATGGCGCGGCCACGGGCGATTTCTTCGCGCACAAATTCGGGGGTGATGATTTTCGGCACGCTGGCGCCGAAGCTGTGGCCGGCGTGTTGCTGGGTCAGCAGGCCGGCCGCGCGGGCTTCTTCAAGCTTCATGTTTTCGCGGATGGCGACGTATTCCATCTCGGCGGTAATGATGCCCTGGCGCGCGTAGTGCATTTGCGTGACGTTGGCCCCGGCCTTGGCGCGGCGCGGGTTTTTCACATGGGCAAAACGCAGGGCGGTCAGCTCGGCATCGCTCAGGCGCTGCTGGCCGAAGTGCGAGCTCAGACCGGACAGGCGCTCGGTGTCGCCACGGGATTCGATCCACGGCGAGCGCACATCGCCCAGGCCTTTGCGCACGTCAATAATCACGTTGGGGTCGGTGTACGGGCCGGAGGTGTCGTAGACCACCACGGGCGCATTGATCTCGCCGCCGAAGTCGGTGGGCGTCACGTCGAGGCTGATTTCGCGCATCGGTACGCGGATGTCCGGGCGGGTGCCCTGCACATAGACTTTTTGCGAGCGGGTAAACGGCTGCACGGATCCCGAGTCAACCTTGGCCGACTCACTCAAATGCACGGTGTTTTTTAGTTTTGTACTCATCACGGGCTCTCCAGACACATCCAGGCAGTGGATTTTTGTCGGAGCGAACCTGTGACGGACGGACGCACTGGAACCAGTGCTGTGCTTGGTGCACGAGGGCTGTTCGATGGTCGAACAACATCCCGGACGAAGCACAAGAGGACTCGCCGGGTGACGAGAAATCTTGTTCCCTACGCAGGCGCTAACCTGATCAGGTTCAACGGGATCCGGTATTTACCGATCTCAGCCTCATAGCAAGGCACCCCGACAAGAACGCGGCCAGTCTAGACCATGGAGCAGGCAAATTGCCAATAGCGGTGCATTCAGCGTGATGAATGGCGCAATTACAGGATTGTTGTGCCGCAGTGCGGCCACTACACTCGGCTACTGTCTCAACGCCTTGACGCTATGGATTGCTCGTCGTAGCCTTGGGCGCTAAATTATCGCCGTAATATTTATCTAGGGATCGCCTCATGCTGCGCAAACTTTCACTGGCTCTTGCCGTGTCTTGTGCGACCAATGGAATGGTCTGGGCAGCAGAAGCGCCCTTGTCGACCAAAACCGATCTGGTCAGCGTCTACCAGGAAGCGGTGGACAACAACGCCGACCTGGCCGCCGCCCGTGCCCAATACGGCGCGCAAAAAGAAGTGGTGCCCCAGGCCCGTGCCGGCCTGCTGCCCAACCTCTCGGCCGGCGCCGACGTGAACAACGTGCGCACCCAGATCGACACACCCTCGGCCACTGCCAATCGCGACGCCCACACCTGGCGCGCGACCCTCAGCCAGCCGCTGTTCCGTGCCGATCGCTGGTTCCAGCTGCAGGCTGCCGAAGCCGTGAATGAACAAGCCGCCCTGCAACTCTCGGCCACCGAGCAGGAACTGATCCTGCAAAGCGCCGAAAACTACTTCGCCGTGCTGCGCGCCCAGGACAACCTGGCCTCGACCAAGGCCGAGGAAGCGGCCTTCAAGCGCCAACTGGACCAGTCCAACGAGCGTTTCGACGTGGGCCTGTCGGACAAGACCGACGTACTGCAATCCCAGGCCAGCTACGACACCGCACGCGCCAACCGGATCCTCGCCCAGCGCCAGGTGGATGACGCGTTTGAAGCGCTGATCACCCTGACCAACCGCCAATACAACGCGATCCAGGGCATTGTCCACACGCTGCCGGTGTTGCCGCCGGCACCGAACGACGCCAAAGCCTGGGTCGACACCGCCGGGCGACAGAACCTGAACCTGCTGGCCAGCAACTATGCGGTGACGGCTGCCGAAGAGACCCTCAAGCAACGCAAGGCCGGCCACGCGCCGACCCTGGACGCGGTGGCGCAATACGAGAAAGGCGACAACGACGCCCTCGGCTTCAGTAACCCCAACGCCTTCGGCCAGCCCTATCGTGGTGATGTCGAGCAACGCACCATCGGCCTGCGCCTGAATATCCCGCTGTACAGCGGCGGCCTCACCAGCTCCCAGGTACGCGAGTCATATTCGCGCCTGGGCCAGACCGAGCAGCAACGCGAAGGCCTGCGCCGCCAGGTGGTGGAAAACACCCGCAACCTGCACCGCGCGGTGAATACCGATGTGGAGCAAGTGCAGGCCCGCCGCCAGTCGATCATCTCCAACCAGAGCGCAGTGGAAGCCACGGAAATCGGTTACCAGGTGGGCACGCGCAATATCGTCGATGTGCTGGACTCGCAGCGCCAGCTCTACTCCTCGGTGCGCAACTACAACAACAGCCGCTATGACTACATCCTCGACAACCTGCGCCTGAAGCAGGCGGCGGGGACGTTGAACCCGGGGGATCTGCAGGATCTGGCGCGGTACCTGAAGGCTGACTACAACCCGGACAAGGACTTCCTGCCGCCGGACCTGGCCAAGGCTGCGGCCGAGCAACTGAAGGCCCGCCCCAGCAACTAAACCCACCGCATAACAAATGTGGGAGCGGGCTTGCTCGCGAAGACGGTGTGTCAGTCAATACATGTGTTGACTGACACACCGTCTTCGCGAGCAAGCCCGCTCCCACAAGGTCAGCGGTTGATCAGGCGATCGATACCATCGAGCAAGCGCTTCAACGCCCCCTGGTTGCCCTGCATCACCTTGAGCCCCGCCTGCGCCATCTTCTGCGCATCCTGCGGTAGCTCAAACAACTGCCGCACCGCCTCGGCCAAGCCCTCGGCATCCTCCACCTCCCGCAACGCCCCGGCTTCGCGCATCATCGCGGCGATTTCGAGGAAGTTGAACAGGTGCGGGCCGCTGATCACCGGCTTGGCCAGCGCAGCGGGCTCCAGCAGGTTATGCCCACCATTGGGCACGAGGCTGCCGCCGACAAAAGCGCTGTCGGCCAAGGCATACAAAAACAGCAGCTCGCCCATGGTGTCGCCCAGCAACACCGAGGTCTGGGCGTTGACCGGCGCGCCGCTGGAGCGCCGCACGGTGGCAAAACCCTGCTGCTGGCACAGCTCAAACATCGTGTTGAAACGCTCCGGATGCCGTGGCACCAGAATCAACAGGGCGTTGGGATAGCTGGCGAGCAACTGCCGATGGGCCGCCAGCACCACTTCATCTTCACCCTCGTGGGTACTGGCGGCGATCCACACCGGGCGCTCGCTGGCCTGCCACTGCTCACGCAACGCAGCGGCGCGCGCCAACAGCTGAGGGTCGATGGTCAGGTCAAACTTGATCGAGCCGGTGACTTCGACCGTTTCCGGGCGTGCGCCCAGGCTGCGAAAGCGCTCGGCCTCGGTGGCGGTCTGCACGGCGAACAGGCTCATTTCTGCCAGCATCGGCGCAGTCAGTTTGGCGAAACGTGCGTAGCCCTTGGCCGAGCGTGCCGACAGCCGCGCATTGGCCAGGACCACCGGAATCCCGCGCTTGGCGCACTGGTGGATATGGTTGGGCCACAACTCGGTTTCCATGATGACCGCCAGCCTGGGCTGGACCCGGTCCAGAAAGCGCTTGGCGGCACATGGCAAATCGTAGGGCAGGTAGCAATGCTGGATGCGCGGCTCATTGGCGAACAATGCCTGGATCCGCTCGGAACCGGTGGGCGTCATGCAGGTGACGGTGATCGGCAACTGTGGATGACGCTCCAGCAAACCACGGATCATCGGCGCGGCGGCGATGCTCTCGCCCACCGACACCGCGTGCACCCAGATCCCACCGGGTTTGAGTAGCGGCAACCCGTAGGAAAAGCGTTCGCTGACGCGCTTGGCGTAGGCCGGCGCCTTACGTGCCCGCAGCCATAGACGTAAGGCCACCAACGGCAGCGCCAGGTAAAACAGACAGCTGTAGAGAGTTCTATTCATGGCGGCGGAGTTTATCGGCTTTTTCAGCCGATCGCCTGCAAACACTCGGTAAAACGTTCAGCCAGAAAGCGCGCCGCCGGGCCCAAGGGTTCATCCCGACGCCAAACCAGCTCCACCACCAGGGCCGGCGGCGTCCATTCGCTATCCAACTCGACCATCTGCCCCTGATACGTCGGGTATTGCACCACATGTCGCGGTAACCAGGCCCAGCCCAGGCCACGCGCCAGCCACTCGGCCAACACGTAAAAGCTGTCGGCACGCCACACCTGCGGGCTGGCCGCCTCGCTACCGGGGTAGACGCTGGTCTGGGTCGACATCAGCAACTGGCGAAACTGCGCCAGGCGCTGGCAATCGACAAAACCGCCGCTGGCCAGCGGATGCCCGACGCCGCACACCGTGACCATCTCCACGCTGCCAACCACCCGCCGCTCAAGGGCCTCGGGGATCTGGTCGTGGTAGAACAGCAACCCCAGGTCCGCTTTGCGCTCGACTAATTTACGTGCGACATCACCTTGGGCCGTGCTCGACAATTGCACTTCCAGGCTAGGAAACTTCCCGGCCAGCGCCTCCAGGCTATCGAGTACCGGCTGATACAACATGGCTTCGTCCTGGGCCAGGCGCAGCCGCGCTTCTTCGCCACGCATCAAGGACAGAGCGCGGCCGTTGAGACGCTCGCACTGGCGCAGCACTTCCCGGGCCTCCTCCAGCAGCACCGTACCGGCCTCGGTCAACCGGGGCTGGCGACCGCTGCTACGATCAAACAGGCTCACCCCAAGGTCAGCCTCCAGCAAGGCAATACCATTGCTTACCGCCGACTGCGCCTTGCGCTGGTCCCGGGCCACCGCCGAAAACGACCTTTGTTCGGCGACGCTGACAAACAGGCGCATCTGCTCCAGGTTCCATTGCACGCTCATTGGTCAAACCCATCTTAAATTCGGATAGGTAATGACTTTACCCCATCTGATAACGCACTAAAATGCCAGCCTTTGTAGGAGCGAGCTTGCTCGCGAAAAACCCAAGAACACCACGTTCAACCAGGCTATACGCGTAATCGTTAACGATTTTCGCGAGCAAGCTCGCTCCTACAGTATTGAGCCCATCCCGAGGATTGCCCCATGAACGTCGCCTATTACTACCTGGCTATCGCCATCTGCTCGGAGGTGATCGCTACCGTTTCCATGAAAGCAATCAAGGGCTGGAGCACGCCGATTCCCCTACTGTTGGTGATCGTGGGTTATGGCGTGGCTTTCTGGATGCTGACTCTGGTGGTGCGCACCGTCCCGGTGGGCGTGGCCTATGCGGTATGGGCCGGGATGGGCATTGTCATGGTCAGCATCGCGGCGCTGTTTATCTATGGGCAGAAGCTCGATCTGCCGGCGATGCTCGGGATGGGCTTGATTGTGCTGGGGGTGGTGGTGATTCAGTTGTTTTCGAAAACGGCAGGCCACTGACCTCCTACAGTTGTTGATCCTGAGCAAAGATCCCGCCGTCGAGTCTGTATACTTGGCCTCTTGTTCTGAACACTGAGGTCGCCCCATGCCATCCGTTATTTCCACCGACGTCCTGATTGTCGGCGCCGGGGTTGCCGGCCTCTGGCTCAATGCGCGCCTGCGTAGCCAGGGGTTTTCCACGATTGTGGTGGAGAACGCGACCCTGGGTGGCGGGCAGAGCGTGAAGTCCCAGGGGATCATTCACGGTGGTGCGAAATACGCCTTGCACGGTGCCCTGACCGGCGCCTCTGAAGCTATTGCCGATATGCCACGACGCTGGCGCGAGGCGCTGGCCGGCACCGGCGAGCTGGACCTGACGGGCGTGCGCCTGCTGTCCCAGGCCCATTACCTGTGGTCGCCAGGCACCCTGGCCGGCAACCTCACCAGCTTCTTCGCCAGCAAGGCGGTGCGCGGCCGCGTCGACCAGGTCAAGGGCGAAAATTTGCCGCTGGCCCTGCAAGACCGCCGCTTCAAGGGCAAGGTCTATCGCCTGGCCGAACTGGTGGTGGATGTGCCGAGCCTGATCGAGCGCCTGGCGCAATTGGCCGGCGACGGCCTGCTCGCCGGGCAACAGATCGAGCCGCTGCTTGAGGGTGGCATCCTGGTTGGGCTGAAAGTCGATGGCCGAGCGATTCGTGCCCAGCGCATCGTGCTGAGTGCCGGCGGCGGCACCGCCGAACTGCTGACCACCCTGGGCCTGAGCCAGCCGGCCATGCAAAAGCGCCCGCTGCATATGATCATCGCCAAGGGCCCCGGCCTCAAACCCCTGTACGCGCACTGCCTGGGCGGCGGCACCAAGCCACGGATCACCATCACCACGCACCCGGCCGCTGATGGCAATTGGGTGTGGTACATGGGCGGCGATATTGCCGAGACCGAAGGTGTGCACCGCACGCCCGCCGAGCAGATCGCCACGGCGCAAAAGGAGCTGGCGCAACTGCTGCCGTGGATCGACATGAGCCAGACCCAGTGGGCGACCCTGCGGGTGGATCGCGCCGAGCCCCTGCAAACGGGCCTGACCCGGCCGGACAACGCATTCCTCGCCGAACAGGGCCGGCTGCTGGTGGGCTGGCCAACCAAGCTGGCCCTGGCGCCGGACTTCGCCGACCGGGTGCTCAACGCCCTGGAACGTGACGGCATCCAGCCGACACCCAGCGAACCATTGCCGCAACTGCCTCGCCCCGCCATCGCCCAACCCGCCTGGGAGCAATTGTTGCCATGAGCCTGCCGACCCTGCATGACCTTCATCGCCCCCTGGGCAGCACCGGCCTGTTGGTGTCGCCACTGGGCCTGGGCACCGTGAAACTGGGGCGCGACCAGGGGGTGAAGTACCCCAATGGTTTCCAGATCCCCAACGATGAGGAGGCGCGGATGTTGCTGCGCCAGGCGCGCGAGCTGGGGATCAACCTGATCGACACCGCCCCCGCCTATGGTCACAGCGAAGAACGCCTGGGCCCGCTGCTGCGTGGTCAGCGCCAGGACTGGGTGATTGTCAGCAAGGTCGGCGAAGAATTTGCCGACGGCGTGTCCCGTCACGACTTCAGCGCAGCCCACACCCGGCTGTCCGTGGAGCGCAGCCTGAAACGCCTGGAAACGGATTTTATCGACCTGGTGCTGGTGCATTCCGACGGCAACGACTTGCATATTCTCAACGACTGCGAGGTCTACCAGACTCTGGCGGACCTCAAGGCCGAGGGCAAGATTCGCGGTTTCGGCTTTTCCGGCAAAACCGTCGAGGGCGGGGTGAAGGCTCTGGAACAAGGTGATTGCGCGATGGTCACCTACAATCTGAACGAGCAAGACGAAAAAGCCGTGATTGATTATGCCGCCGCCCACGGCAAAGGCATCCTGGTGAAAAAGGCCCTGGCCAGTGGGCATGCGTGCCTTGAGCCGGGAGTGGATCCAATTCACGCCAGTTTCATCTTGTTGTTTGCGCAAACGGGCGTGGCCAGTGCTATTGTCGGGACCATCAACCCGCTGCACCTTGCCCATAATGTGGCAACCGCTGCCAAGATCATTCGCCAATCCTGATGCCGCCGACGCGGCCGACCCCGACGCAAGAAGGAGCCGACATGCCGCGAACGCTCATAAGAAAAAACCCCAGTAACTTTAAAACTCTGCCGCTGTACGTCGAAGCCACCCCCGAAGGCCTGAGCTACCAGAGCGTGGGCATGCCGCTCAACTTTGCCCAGACTCTGCAGCGGCGCAAGCCGGTGGAAGTGGCGGATGCCGAGCGCTTCGCCCTGGAACTGGCCAACCTCGGGGTGTCGGTGCGCCTGACACTGCACTGGCAAAACCGCGATTACTGGGTACTGGTGCGCCAGCGTCGCCAGGACCGTGGCGACGTGGTGCTCAAGCTGATTTCCGGCTACGTGCCGGCCCACGAACTGAACTTGCCACTGCACACTGCCATTCAGGAAATCGCCGAGGAGTGCCTGCTGGAGACCCCGGAAGGCTGGCTGGGCGGGCGCTTCAACGATACCTGGCTGCCGGCGCCCTACTCCAGCGCGCTGCATTACCGCGAGGCCTTGCCGTTTCGCCTGTCGCCACTGTCCGGCGCTGCCCGCCCGGTGCGCTGCGCCAACATGCAATTGATCGAACGCCCCCGGGCCTATGTGCACCTGCCCACGGCCTCACTGCAATTGATCTACGACCTGCGCCTGGAAGTGCCCAAGGAAGCCAAGTCCTTGAGCCTGTTCCATGTGGACGAACGCCTGGAGGGCGACCAACTGGTGGCGCGCCTGGACCGCCAGCGCCCGGACTTGTACCTGATGCCCCTGAAGGACGGCCAGCCTTGCGCCGAGCTGTTTACCTTGAAAAAGGATCAACTGGTGCCAGCGAGCACGCGCGGGTTGTACCTGGCCGAAAGTTTTGCCCAGCAGGAAGGTTGGCTGGTGCGCGATGAGCGGATCCGCTGGAAGGACTGGCTCAGGCAACAGGGCCTGAGCGCGCCGGAGAAGGAATCGAAGTTGAGCCAGCTGACCGGGCGGGCCAGGCAGATCTTGCGCAAGATGGTGCCGAAAAAAGCAGGACGCTGACGCCTCCCCTGTAGGAGCCAGGCCGGCTCCTACAGAGAATAAGGGCTCAGCCGTGCAGCAGTTTCTCCAGGCCCGTCTTCAGCGGCGTCGCCTCAGGCAACGTGAAGCTCGCCGCCAGGCGCTGGTTATTGGCCCTGGAGTGCCGAATATCCCCTGAACGTGGCTCTGTGTAGCTGACAGCCGGCAACGAGCCGACAATTTCCGACAGCGCCTGCAGCAACTGCTTGAGCGTGGTGGTGCGGTTCCAGCCGACATTGATCGCGCCCAGAGGCGCTTCGGCCATTTCCACCGCTTGCACCAGCACCGCCACCAGATCCCCGACGTACATGAAGTCCCGGGTTTGCTCACCGTCGCCGAATACGGCAATCGGCAGGCCTTTTTGCGCGCGCTCGCTGAAGATGCTGATCACCCCGGAGTACGGCGATGAAGGATCCTGGCGCGGGCCAAAGATGTTGAAGAAGCGGAAAATCACCGGCTCCAGGCCATGCTGGCGACGGTAGAAGTCAAAGTAGTGCTCGCTCGCCAGCTTGTCCGATGCATAAGGCGTCAACGGTGCCTTGGCGGTTTGCTCGTCGATAGAGTCGCCTTCGCCGTTGTTGCCATACACCGCAGCGCTCGAGGCAAACACCACGCGCTTGACCCCGGCCTGGCGCATGGCCTCGCAGACATTCAGGCTACCCACGAAGTTGCTCTGGTGTGTACTGACCGGATCATCCACCGACGCCTGCACCGACGCGACTGCCGCCAGGTGCACTACGGCTGTCGCCCCCACCGCCGCACGAGCGACCAGCGCAGCGTCGGCCACATCACCTTCCAGCAGTTGCAGGCGCGGGTTGTCCAGCGCCAGGTTGCTGCGTTTGCCGGTGGACAGGTTATCCAGCACGCGCACTGCATAGCCCTTGGCAAGCAGTGCATCGACCAGATTGGAACCGATAAAGCCGGCACCGCCGGTAATCAGTACGAGAGCATCAGACATAGCGGTAAAACCTATTGAGCGGCATCGTTGGTTTGGCGGATTTTTTCGACAATCGCGGTCGTCGAGCTGTTTTCCACCAACCCCAGGACTTTGACCTTGCCACCATAGGCGTTGACGATATCGGCACCGACCACCTGGTCGACCGAGTAGTCACCACCCTTGACCAACACATCTGGCTTGACCTGGGCCAGGAGGTTTTCCGGAGTGCCCTCGGAGAAGCTGATCACCCAATCCACCGCGCCCAACCCAGCCAGGACCGCCATGCGCCGGTCCACGCTGTTGATTGGTCGGCCAGGGCCTTTCAGGCGGCTGACCGAAGCATCATCGTTGATCGCCACGATCAGGCGATCACCCTGGGCGCGAGCCTGCTCCAGGTAGGTCACATGGCCGGCGTGCAGGATATCAAAGCAGCCGTTGGTGAAGACAATGCTCTCGTTATGGGCACGGGCATCGTCAATCGCCAGCAGCAATTGCTCCAGGCTCAACACACCACGCTCCGAGCCTTCCTCGCGCTGGATCGCGCGACGCAGTTCCGGGGCACTGATGGACGCCGTACCCAGCTTGCCCACCACGATGCTCGCTGCCAGGTTGGCCAGGGCTACCGCATGGGGCAACTCCTCCCCTGCCGCAATCGCTGCCGCCAGGGTCGAGATCACGGTGTCGCCGGCGCCCGTGACGTCGAACACTTCCCGCGCACGCGCCGGCAAGTGCATGGCCGGGTGACCGGGACGCAGCAGGGTCATGCCGTGTTCGCCACGGGTCACCAGCAAGGCGCCGAGGTCGAGGTCGGCCATCAGGCTTGCGCCTTTGCTCACCAAGTCGTGCTCATCGACGCAACCGCCGACGATGGTTTCAAATTCGCTGAGGTTCGGCGTGATCAGGCTGGCGCCTCGGTAGACCGAGAAATCCTTGCCCTTGGGATCGGCCAGCACCGGGATGCCACGGGCCTTGGCGGCCTGGATCAGCATCTGGTGGTTTTTCAATGCGCCTTTGCCGTAGTCCGACAGCACCAGCACCTTGATGCCTTCGAGCAGCTCGTCGACCTGCTCACTGAGGGCCAGGGCGTCGGTGGCGAAGGGTTCTTCAAAGTCGATACGCAGCAACTGCTGGTGACGGCTCATGACCCGCAGCTTGACGATGGTCGGCTGATGGGCGATGCGCTGGAACAGGGCACGCACGCCAGCGCCGCGCAGGCTGTTGGTCAGGCTGTCGGCGGCTTCATCGTCGCCGGTCACGCCGACCAGGGAGGCCGGGGCGCCGAGGGCGGCGATGTTAAGGGCAACGTTGGCAGCGCCGCCTGGGCGGTCTTCGATTTGCTCGACCTTGACTACCGGTACCGGTGCCTCAGGGGAAATCCGTGAGGTACCGCCATGCCAGTAACGGTCGAGCATGACATCGCCGACCACCAAGACAGGGGCTTGATCGAATCGCGGCATGGACAACTTCATGGAGCAACCCACATACAAAATGAACAGGGGCGCGATATTAGCACAGGGAAAAGCATCGACCGATTCAATCCTGGCGGTCGATCCCAGCCCGGCGCCCCTGGCGCCTCAATAGGCATCCGTCACATGGGAGGGCGCCACTGGGTCGCCTTCTTCGAACTCCTTGGCGTGCAGGCGGGCGTAGTAGCCATTCTTCGCCAGCAACTCGACATGGGTCCCGCGCTCGACAATCTGGCCGTCGTCCATTACCAGGATCAGGTCGGCTTTCTCGATGGTGCTCAAGCGGTGGGCAATCACCAGGGTGGTGCGGTTCTTCACCACATGGTCCAGGGCCGCCTGGATATGGCGTTCGGACTCGGTATCCAGGGCCGAGGTTGCCTCGTCGAGAATCAACAGCGGCGCATCCTTGAGCAAGGCCCGGGCAATTGCAATGCGCTGGCGCTGGCCGCCGGACAGCAGTACGCCGTTCTCGCCTACCAGGGTTTCATAGCCCTGGGGCATCTTCACGATGAACTCATCGGCATACGCTTCGCGAGCGGCATGATGCACCGCGTCGGTGGGCGCGCCAGCCAGGTCGCCATAGGCGATGTTGTTGGTCACGGTGTCGTTGAACAGGGTGACCTGCTGGGTCACCAAGGCGATTTGCCGGCGCAGGTTGCGCAGGGTGAAATCCTGCACGCGTACACCATCGAGCAGAATCTGCCCCTGCTCATGCTGGTAGAAGCGAGGGATCAAGCCGGCCAGGGTCGACTTGCCGCTGCCCGAACGCCCCACCAGCGCGACCATTTGCCCAGGCTCGACAATAAAGCTGATGTCGTTGAGCACCTTCTTGTCGCTTTCCGGGTATTGGAAGCTGAGGTTGCGCACTTCAATGCGCCCAGCCAGGCGTTCATGCTCGATCACGCCCTGGTCGACTTCTACCGGCTCATCCAACTGCTCGAAAATACTCTCGGCACCCGCCACACCCTTCTGGATGGTCGAGCTGACCTCGGAAAGCTGGCGAATCGGCTTAGGCAGCAGGCCAGCCATGGTGATATAGGCCACCAGGTCGCCAGGCGAGGCATCGCCGCGCAAATACAGGACCAGGAACATGACCACGGCCATCGCACTGTAGGTCACCAACTGCAGCATCGGCGTGTAAACCGCGCCGGTCTTGGTCATCGCCAGTTGTTTCTCGGTATTGCTCAGGCTCGCCTGCTCGAAGCGCACCTTTTCATACTGCTCGCCGCCAAAGCTGCGGACCACACGGTAGCCGTGGATCGTCTCGGAGGCCACATGGGTCACGTCGCCCATGGACACCTGGATTTTCTTGCTCTGCTTGCGGAATTTACGGCTGGTGCTGTTCACCATCATGCCGATCACCGGCAGGATCGCCAGCATCACCAGGGTCAGTTTCCAGTTCATCCAGACCAGGGTGCAAAACAGGAAAATCACGGTCATGCCTTCACGGATAACCACCTTGATCGCATCGGTGGCAGCCCCGGTGACCATGGTGACGTTGAAGGTAATGCGGGAAATCAGGTGGCCGGAGTTGTTCTTGTCAAAAAAGCGGTTGGGCAACTCCAACAGCTTGTTGAACAGCACCACGCGCAGGTCGTGGACCAACCCCAGGGAAACCCGGGCCAGGAAGAAGTTACCGAGGAACGAGCCCACGCCCTGCCAGGCTGCGATCAGCACGATCATCAGCGGCACGGTTTCCAGCAACTGCAACTTGCCAAGATAGGGGTTGCCGGGGAACAGGCTGGCCTCGGGGTTCGCCAGGCCATCGACGAAATACTTGAGGATGTAAGCGAGCATCGGCTGGGTCGATGCGAAGATCAGGAACCCGACGATACTCAGGATGAACAGACCCACATAAGGCCGTACGTAAGTCAGGAGGCGGAAGTAAATCGCCAGCGTCGACTGGGTTTTCGGTTCAGGACTGCTCATGGGAATCCGCGCAAATCAGTAAGGCGCGGATCATATCACAGGCCTCTTCGCCCCAAAAAACATGAGCATGGGCCAGCTTTGCGCCAAGTCGGTTAAGATAACCGGCTATTGATGGGAGTCAGGCATGCAAGTAATCGATCACAACACCTATGAGGCATTGCGTGCTGGCGCGCAGGTGCTGGAAGCCGATGGTTCTGGCGACAAGGTGCTCCGGTTGACCGATGGTTGCATGCTCAAGCTGTTCCGGCGCAAGCGCCTGCTCAGTTCGGCACTGTTCTACCCGTATGCACAACGCTTCGCCAACAACACCCGTGCACTACAGCAACGGGATATCCCCTGCCCGCGCATCATTGCGGTGTATCGCATACCCAGCATTGCGCGGGATGCGGTGTACTACAGCCCGCTGGCCGGGGACACCATCCGCCAACTTAAACTCGCCAAGGCCGAGGCCGACGCCCTGCGTGAGCGCCTGGGCGGTTTCATTGCGCAATTGCACGAGAAGGGCGTGTACTTTCGTTCGCTGCACTTTGGCAACGTGGTCCTGACACCGAAAAACACCCTGGGCTTGATCGACATTGCCGACCTGAGCTGCCAGGCCACCCCGCTGAGCCAGAGCAAGCGGCGGCGCAACTTCAGCCACCTGCGGCGCTATGCCGAGGATCGGCAATGGCTACTGGGCGATGACGCCGGGCAAGCCTTCTTCAATGGCTATCGCCAGGCCTTGCCGGCGGGCAGTCAACAGGCGCCACTGATTGAGCGCCTGCGACAACTACTGGACTGATCTCACTGGGTGATGACCAGTACCGTGGCGCCTCGGCGATTGGCGAAGCGCTCGACGATGCGCAGGTTGCGCTCGGCCAGCCAACTGGTGAGCCAGGGTTCGTTGCCGCGGGCTTCGATCAGGAAGTAGCGGAATTTCCCTGCATGCGCCGGTGACATCGCGGCTTCCCGGGTCAATTTCTTGAGCAGATAACCACGCCCTGCGTAATAACCAATACGCCCATCATCGAAATACGCAGGAACATCCGGCTCGACATTCGCCGCCATCCAACGCCCCGCCTCGACGTACTGGACCTTGCCCGGCCCGGTAGACACCACATTGGACAACATCACCAACAGGCAGACCGCCACCAGGGCCTTGCCCAGGCGCGGGAACTGCTGGGCAAACATCTGCAGCGCCAGTGCCAGCGCCGGTACAAACAGCAGGTTCAAGAAACTCATGTAGCGCGTGATCATGAACTGCTGCTGGATAAAGAACAGCAGCAACACCAACAGGTACAACACCGCCGCCCAGGCAAAAGGCCGGTATTGATGCCAGTAGAGCTTGATTGCCTGCCAGTTGCGCCCCCGTAAAAAAGGCACAGCAAAGGGCCCGCAAATATTCACAAAACTGATGGCCATGGCCGCCAGGATGCCAAAAAAGATGATGCGCCCCGCTTCATCCTGGGAGTACTTATTGATCAACGATTTGGCGAACTGCTCGCGCAGCAAATCAAACGACGCCAATACACGGTTTGGATTGATCAAGTCCAGATAGTAGGCAACGCGGGACGATGAAAAACCACCCGTGGCCGAGACCAGCACCATCCCCGCCACCACGCCCAGCAGCGGCAACGCGACGAATTGCAGGAGCGCCAGACGCCGCTCGCGAACCCACAGGCCAGGCAACTGCCACAGGCCCAACGCCGGCAGCAGCAACAACGCCTCCAGGCGGAAGGCTGCCGCCGCGACAATCGCCAGATGAATGATTGCCGCCCGCAGCCAGCCACCACGGGCCTGCCAGCGCATGGCCAGCCACAGCGTCAGGATGCAGAAAAACCAGAAGCCGAACTCGCGCAGGATCTCGCCACGAAACTGGTTGAACGCTGGCATCGCCAGCACCACCAGGCAGGCCCAGGGCGCAACCTGCACCGAGCGCTGGCGAACGCAGTCAACCAAGAGCGCACAGGTGCCAGCTGCAAATAGCGAGCACCACAGGTAAGCACTCAGTTCTATGGGCAGGGACGAAACCGAATGGGTACCCGCCAGGAGCAGGGAGAACCAGGGCCAGTTGAATATCGCAAAGGCCGATTTCGCGCCGTGGTCTTGGGCGTGCTGGGCAATGGTCAGGTAGAACGCAGCATCCCGCCCAACAGTCGCAGCCCCCAATACCGCGATCAGGGATAGCAGCAGGCTCCCAAAAAATGCCACTCGAACGGGATGCTCGACGACCACGCTCAACGCCCGAGCCCACAACTTGCTGCTCATACCAACCACACCCCCCCCTTAAAACCTGGCGTCACATCGTGTGCACAAGATTTGAAAACATATATTCCAGAAAAACCACTGCACCGCGAAAAACCAACGCCTAGTCATTGCAATCAAACCGGGCGCCGCACAGGTCATTCTCGGCGTAGCGTAACAGGCTATAAAACGCTTACTTGAACATCAGCTGAAGCGCCTTGCGTGTGTACGACCAGCGCGTCAGGGCACGCCAGTCTGTACGTACCGCCTGGCAGTAAAACTGCTTGGCAAGCGTATATTCCCCAGCACTGAAGCAATTGCGAAACAGAGACAGGCAGCGCTGTGCGAGAAACGCACGGCGCAAGCCTTGCAGCTCTGCCGGCATACGTACCGGCGAGAACACCTCGTCCACCAGGCTCACGCCTGCCGCGACACTGTGATTGATGTCATGGCGCAAGCTGTCCGCATGCTTGTAGATCAGCGCCAGCGGCTGGTCGATGACCGTGCAGGGCACGCGCGCCAGGGCCTGGGCAAACACCGGAATATCCTCGGCGTTGCGCATGCGTTCGGGGTAGTTGCCCACCGTGAAGATGTCCCGGTGCATGGCGCAGGCGCCATTGGAGATCGCGATGGTTTTTTCCAGCAAATACCCGCGCACCCGCTGGTAGGGGGTGGCCGGCAGCGGCTTGACGGCATGCAGGCGACGCTTGCCATCTTCAAATACTGACCAGTGGCCACCGATGATCAAGCGACTGTCGGGATGGGTGGCAATATGCTGCGCGACCAGGGCCAGGGCGCCTGGGGCCATTTCATCATCGGCGTCCAGGAACATCAGGTACTGGCCGGCAGACTCTTCAATCCCACGATTGCGCACCGAGGCCAGGCCGCCATTGGGCTTGCGCAGGGCGCGGAATCGCCCGGGGTGCTTGGCCAACAGCGCCTCGAGCACCTGCGGCGTCTCATCGGTAGAGCCGTCATCAATCACCAACAACTGCGCATCGGCTTCGTCGAGTTGCGCCAGCACCGACTCAACCGCGCGCCCAAGGGTGCGCGCATAGTTATAGGCAGGGATGACGACGCCAATCAGTGCTTCAGTCAATGACTTGCCCTTCCACACCATCTTTGACGACCAGGATGTCTTCCATGATCAGGTACTGCAGGTCCGAGCCGAAGAACATGTTCAGGGCGTCGGTCGGCGAGCAAATCATCGCTTCGCCACGGCGGTTGAGCGAGGTGTTCAGGGACACACCGTTGCCGGTCAGCACTTCCAGCTCTTTCATCATGTCGTAGTAGCGCGGGTTGTACTCGCGCTTGAGCACCTGGGCGCGGGAGGTACCATCTTCATGGACCACTTCCGGCACGCGGGTTTTCCATTCTTCCGCCACTTCAAAGGTGAAGGTCATGAACGGGGCCGGGTGATCGACCTTGATCATCTGCGGGGCCACGGTGTCGAGCATCGACGGGCAGAAAGGCCTCCAGCGCTCGCGGAACTTGATCTGGTGGTTGATCCGGTCAGCCACGCCCACGGCGCTCGGGCAACCGATGATCGAACGTCCGCCCAAGGCACGCGGACCGAACTCCATGCGGCCCTGGAACCAGGCCACCGGGTTGCCGTCGACCATGATCTGGGCGATGCGCTTGGGCATGTCCTCGATCTGGCGCCACTTCGGCTTGCTCGGGTGCTTGGCGCACGCGGCAATCACTTCCTCGTTGCTGTAGGACGGGCCGAGATAGACGTGCTCCATCTTCTCTACCGGTACACCACGGGCATGGGACACATAGGCCGCCGCACCTACCGCGGTGCCGGCATCGCCGGACGCTGGCTGCACGAACAGCTCCTTGACGTCGTCGCGGGCAATGATCTTCTGGTTCAATTTGACGTTCAGCGCGCAGCCGCCGGCGAAGGCCAGCTTGCCGGTCTCTTTGAGGATATCGCCCAGGTAATGGTCGATCATCTGCAACGCCAGCTTCTCGAACAGCGCTTGCATGCTGGCTGCGTAGTGGATGTACGGCTCGTCAGCGATGTCGCCTTCGCGCTTGGGACCCAGCCACTCGATCAGTTTTGGCGAGAAGTAGAAGCCCTTGCCTTTCTCTTTATAGCGGCGCAGGCCAATGACGTTGGCGTAGTCGGTATTGATCACCAACTCGCCGTTTTCAAAGGAGGCCAGGCGCGAGAAGTCGTACTTGCTGGCATCGCCATACGGCGCCATGCCCATGACCTTGAACTCGCCATCAAGCATCTCGAAGCCAAGGAACTCAGTGATCGCGCCGTACAGGCCGCCAAGGGAGTCCGGATCGTAGAATTCCTTGATCTTGTGGATCTTGCCGTTCTCGCCATAGCCAAAGAAGGTTGTGGCGTACTCGCCCTTACCGTCGATCCCCAGGATCGCGGTCTTCTCCTGGAAGCCCGAACAGTGATAAGCGCTGGAAGCGTGGGCCAGGTGGTGCTCGACCGGCTCGATCTTGATCTTCTTCGGATCAAAGCCCAGTTGCTCCAGGCACCAGACAATCTTGTTGCGGTAGCGCTTGTAGCGACGGTTGCCCATCAGGATCGCATCGAGTGCGCGGTCCGGTGCATACCAGTAACGCTTGGCATAGTGCCAGCGGGCCTCGCCGAACAAGCTGATCGGGGCAAACGGGATCGCCACCACATCAACGTCGGAAGGTTTGATACCGGCCTGCTCCAGACAGAACTTCGCCGATTCGTAGGGCATGCGGTTCTTTGCATGTTTATCGCGTACGAAGCGCTCTTCTTCGGCGGCCGCGATCAGCTTGCCGTCGATATACAACGCTGCGGAAGGATCATGGCTAAGGGCGCCGGACAGGCCAAGAATCGTCAATGCCACTGGGGTCTAGCCTCTTTTAGTCTGCATGCAGGCGCTGGCGCCTGAAAAATGTGTGCTCCTCGCCTCGGCGAGAAAAGCTAAAGGGCGGGATTATAGCTTAAAAGCGGCAAAACGCCTCTAGCGGCAAATGGCACGGAGAAACAAGCGGTATCAGCGGAAGATCTCGATACTGCCATCACGGTTCTGTCGATAGACGGTGTAGGGCAGTACCAAAGTATCGAGAACACCTGACAGTACCAAGTCAACGGCAATCCAGGGCAGCGGGCCGATCTGCTGCTCATCCAGGCTTTTTTTGCTGTTGGGTTCGCCATTGAGGGAGCAGAAGTCGTACACCACGCCGCTGTAGATACGGGGCACGCTCTCGCAATGGCTGCGCAGGTTCTTGAGGCGCTGGCTGGCCACCGCATCTTCGCGAAACACCGTATCGAGGGTGCCACAGGCCGTGGTCGAAAGGACAATGGCGGTAAACAGCAGAATGTTTGTAGGATTCACGGGCAACCCTCTTTGGCATGAGGGGGCAGCCTAACCCAAGACTGCGTAAGACGAATATGCCGGTAACGCGCGGGAATATTCTTCGGAAAAGCCTCGCAGAATCGTTAAACTCGCGCCCTTTTTTCCGCGCCTGCGCTGCGCGTCATGGAAGTTGGCTTGCTCATGAAAGTTGTTGTTCCCACCTGTATTGCGATGCTGCTCCCTAGCCTGCTGGGCCTGCCGCAAGCCGCCCAGGCAGAAGATGCCCCACTGATCCTCGACCCCAGTGTGGTGACAGGCTCGCGCAGCGCCAGTCGCAGCTTCGACCTGCCCTACTCGGTGGACAGCATCAGCCGTGAGCAGATCAGCGATGGCCAGTTGGGCATCAACGCCTCGGAGGCCCTGTCCCGCGTGCCGGGGCTGGTGGTGCAGAACCGGCAGAACTACGCCCAGGACTTGCAGATTTCGTCCCGTGGCTTTGGCGCGCGCTCGGCGTTTGGCGTACGCGGGATCAAGCTTATTGCCGATGGTATCCCCGCCAGCACCCCGGACGGCCAGGGCCAGGCGGCAACGTTCAACCTCGACACCGCCGAGCGCATAGAAGTACTGCGCGGCCCAGCCGCCACCCTGTATGGCAGCAACGCCGGCGGGGTGATCCAGATGTTCTCGCGCAATGGCGAGGGCGCACCACGTATCGGCGCCGAAACCCTGTTCGGCAGCGACGGCCTGAACAAGAACCACCTCAGCGCCGAAGGCGCGGTACAGGGCGCCGGGTTTGTCCTCGACGCCTCGCGCATGGACACCGACGGCTACCGCGACCACAGCAGCGCTCGCCGCGACCAGACCTTCGCCAAGCTCAACGTCGAACCCGATGACGACAGCAAGCTGGCCCTGATCTACAGCAGCCTGGAGCAGAACGGCACCCAAGATCCGCTGGGGCAGACCTGGGCGGGCTACAAGGCCGACCCACGTTCGGTCAGCAGCAACGCCTTGACGTACAACACGCGCAAGAGCATCGATCACCAGCAATTGGGGATGAATTACGAGCGGTACATGGGCGATGCGACGTTGCAGGTCAATGCCTATACGGGGCGGCGGAGTGTGATTCAGTATTTGTCGATTCCCAAGGGTGTTCCGAGCAACGAACGCGGCGGCGGCGTGGTGCAATTCGACCGCAAGTTCTACGGCGGCGGCGTGCGCTGGATGCAGCCTATCGACAGCGCACCGGGCGAGCTGATGATCATCGCCGGCCTGGACTTCGACCAGAGCGAAGACAGCCGCCACGGCTACCAGAACTACAGCGGCAACACCCTGGGCGTGAAAGGCGAACTGCGCCGCAACGAAATTGACACCGCCCGCAGCCTCGACCCCTACATCCAGGCCAACTGGGCCATTGACCGCTGGACCCTGCAAGCCGGGCTGCGCCACAGCACGATGGAGATGAACGTCGATGACCAGTTTCTGAGCAATGGCGATGCCAGCGGCAACAAGACCTACCAGAAGAACACGCCCTCGATGAGCGTGATGTACGCCTTCACCCCTGACCTGCATGGCTACGTCAGTGCCGGCAAGGGCTTTGAAACGCCGACCCAGGCAGAAATGGCCTATGCCCCGGGTGCCATCGAAGGTTTCAACTTTGGCCTGAAGCCCTCAGAGAGCACTCAATATGAAGTGGGTTTGAAGGCGCAGGTGAACAACAGCACGCGGCTCAACGCTGCCCTATTCCAGATCACCACCGAGGATGAGTTGGTAGTCGCACAGTCCAATGGCGGGCGCACCAGCTACCAAAACGCCGGCCGCACCCTGCGCCGCGGCTTTGAACTGGGCATCGAAAGCCAACTGAGCGAACAGTGGAGTGCCAACCTCGCCTACACCCGCCTGCAAGCTACCTACGACAGTGACTTCAGCAACAACAGCAAAACCATCGACAAAGGCAACTACCTGCCCGGCGTCCCACAGACCCTGCTGTTTGCCGAGCTGAACTGGAAACCACGGGACTGGGTCAGCACCGCCGTCGAAGGCATGTACCGCAGCAAGATCTATGTCGAGGACACCAACCAGGAGCGCGCTGCGCCGGGCTACAGCGTCTTCAACTGGCGCGCGCGGTTTGAGCAGAAGGTCGAACACTGGACCTTTCACCAGACCTTGCGCCTGGATAACCTGCTGGACCGCCAATATGTTGGCTCTGTGATTGTTGGCGACAGTAACGGGCGCTATTACGAAGCGGCGCCGGGGCGATCCTGGTATGCCGGAGCCGGCGCCCAGTATCAGTTCTGACCCCACCAGGAGGCGCCGGCTTGCCGGCGCTTACTCGGTCGCTGTAAAACCACGACATATCGTTAAACAAAGGCGCAACTGGAAAAAGTGACGCCACATGCCTTAACTGCACTAGACGCCACTCCTCAATTGCAACCAAACAAACGCCGGCCAAACTATTTACTTAAAAAACCACCCAACTTACCGAATAGAACTCAAGTGAGTACGATGAGTGCTAGCGGGTTTATCGGTTTCTTTCTTGTCCGGAGTACTACCATAGAGCCCGGTAGGATCATAAGGAATTTCCACATCAATCAATTGACCATCCGGGCTGGTAGATTCATAGCTCTTTCCCGTAGGGTCATAAGGAATCTCCACATCTATCACCTGACCGGCAGCATCGGCCGGCCCGTAGCTTTTGCCGGTAGGGTCATAGGGAATTTCCCTATCGATAGGCTCCTCAGGAGCCCTGCCTCGACCCTCGCCAGCAGCGACCGCTGGCCCCCAGGTGCCGGTGCGGGGATCAAGCACTTGCGCATCCTCTCCAGCGGTAAGATCCAGTTTATTGGGCCGAGCTATATCTTTTTCCTTATAGCCAACTCCCTCATAAGGTTGAAAGTTATAACCCGAAACACTACCAATATTAGACATGATAAAACTCTCCAAACTTAAAGACATTAACAGGCCACGCAACCTGTCAACGTAAAAGCTACATCTCCAACCCACAACTTTCAACACCACAAAAAACTCAAATAAAGATCAAACATCACGAGATGTAAAACCACATAACCGAACACATACACACCCAAAGAGAAGTATCGGACTAATCCGAGACAGAACTCCCCACATACACTTAAGATCAGTTTTTCATGACATGATTTTGCGCTCTCAAATAATTCGAGCGCACAATGACTCAACAATCATTAATCAATATACAAGATGAAACACTACGCATGAGCTGAGCCCGCCCTGTCAGGAGCGGGCAAGCGTGCAGCTACAGGACGCCGTCGATCCTGCTGGGCAAGCGCTGATCGATTACTCGATACAACGCGCTATCGACCGGCCAGTTGCGCATGAACCGCGCACGATCCTTGGCAAACGCCGGCGCAAAACTACTCAGTGAGCCGTGCTGGCACATCGAGTCCAGATCTATCAGCACCCAGCGCCCCCCCTGCCAGAACAGGTTGCGCCCCTTGAAGTCGCCATGACTGATCCGCTCGCGTATCAGTTCGCCAAACAGGCGCTCCAGGGCCAACAGTTCGGGCTCGGGTACCTCGCCGCTTTCGACATAAGGGGCCAGATGCTCAATCAGGTCTGGCCCGGCCAAATGCTCGGTGACCAGATACGCCCGGCTGCGCAGCCAGAAAAAACGCCGTTCCAGGAGTGCCAGGGGCTTGGGCGTGGCGATCCCCAGGAACGTCAGGCGATTGCCTTCGTACCAGGCGTGCCAGGCGCGGCTTGGCCGCCAGAAGCGCTTGAGCCAGTGCACAAACCCCTTGATGTTGTAGCGCTTGATCACCAGTGGTCGCCCGGCCACATCCACTCGGGCCACCGTGGCCGAGGCACCGGCCTTGTACATCTGGCCTTGGCCGATGAGCCCATCGACGTTTGCCAGTACCGGCAGCAGGGCCGCCTCCTCTTCCCGGCGGATCGCCCGCAGCCCAAAGGCCCCGCGCACCACGCTGAACAAGGTGCACTCGCGGCCGACCTTGCCCAGAAAGTCTTTCAAGCGCCAGGCCCGCACTTTGCGCACCTGCTTTTGCAGGGCTTCCAGGGGCAAGGCGTGTTCGCCATTGCTTAACAGGTAGTACACCAACAATTCTTCGGTAAACGGCTCGAGGTCGCTCGGCAACTGGGCAAAAAACACCCCGAGGTTTTCCAGTACCCGGTTGCGTGACAGGGGCTTGCCCGCCTGTTCGACACAGATCCCGCCACCATCGATCAAATATAGCTTGTCGCCCTGGCGCATCAGGTTGTCCAGGTGCAGGTCTTCCTGCCACAGGCCCTTGGCGTGCATCTGTGCAATCGCGCCCAGCGCTTCGGCCAACACAGCCTGCTGTTCATCCGCCAGAGGCGGCATGCTTTCAACCGCTGCCCAGGCCTCGGCCAGGCTGTGTGCGCCGTCGAGAAACTCGAACAACAGCCAGCCGCCCTCACCGTCTTGCAGACCGTCAGCCAGCAACAGCGGCGTGGTCAGGCCTTGCTCGGCCAGCAGGCGCACGCCCTGGAGTTCACGCTGGAAATGCCGGGCGGCGCTGCCGCCCACCAGCAACTTGGCCAGCACCGGCCGGCCGCGCCAGATAGCCGCGCCCACATAACGCTGGCCCGGCAACACCCGTAGCAGGCTCAGCAGCTGCAATTGCCCTGGGCCGGCCGCATCCGCCAACTCGATACTCAAGGGCAGCGCAGGCGTGCGCCCGGCATTTTTGAGTTCAGACAAGCGCATCAGCGGGCCTCCTTGTGACTGCGCCGCCCAGCCAGGTAACCTGCCCAGGTATCCACCAGGGAGCTGTCCACCGGCTGGTCGAGGTAGGCCGCCAGAAACTGCCGCACCTGCTCTGCAGTCCAGGCCCCGGCACGCCGCAGCAACGGCTCCAGGTCCTTGACCCGGTCACGCCGGCCGAGCAACAGCGGCCGGGTTTTTTCCAGGTCGATCAACTGCGCTGCGTAACCGTCGCCAGTGGCCTGCAGGAAGATATGCTTGGGGTAAAAACAGCCATGCACCTGGCCGACGCCATGGAGCTTGCGCGCCAACTGGCCGCAGGCCACGAGGATCGCATGGTGCTGGGCGTCGCTCAGGGCTGGCCACTGCTCCAGCAGCGAATCCAGGTCATTCCAGCCATCCAGCGCGCGGGTCAGCAGCAAGGCGCGGTATTCGCCCGCAACTTTGCGCTCACCATAAAAGGCGGCCTGCAAAGCCGGGATCGCCTTCTGCCGATAGCGGCTGATATTGCGAAACTCGCGGGCAAAGGTCGGCTCGCCAAACGGCCGATGCAGGGTGCGCGTCAGGTAGTTGCTCTGGCGCTTGAGGTAAAAACCGCGACCCTCCAGCTCCAGGCGAAACACGCTGCTCCAACCGCCACGACTGGTGTTGGGCTCGTCCACTGCGTCCAGTTGCCTGGCCCACAGGGCATCAAAGTCAGCCAGGCCATTGCGCTCCAGCAAGGCCCGGTCTTCAGTTGCCAGGAAGTCATTCATTCGCGTCCCTCGAAAAACTTCAGTACATGGCGGATCCGCTGTTTATCCGATACGCCCAGGTGCTTGCGCCGACGATATTGCATGTAGAAGCGTAGGCGCTGGGTGGCAGACAAGTGGTATTTGGCAACCTTGTCCAGGCACGCCAAGTCCTTGGTGATCCGATACTTGAGCCAGAACCCGCGCCAGAAGTCACCGTTGGGGCAGTCGATCAGGTACAGGGTCTGCTGGTCGTCGATCAGCAGGTTGCGCCACTTCAAATCGTTGTGGGTAAAGCGGTGGTCGTGCATGGTCCGGGTGTATTCAGCGAGCTGGCGGCTGACCTTGTCGACCCACACCGGGTCGGACAATTGCGGGTCCTTGCGTTCAGCCAGGGCCGCCAGGTCTTCGGTGCGCGGCAACTCGCGGGTGATCATCGCCCCACGATCATAGGCCAGGCCCTTGCGCTCCAGGCCCCAGGCCACGACTTCGGCGGTTGGGATGCCCCACTTGGCGAAGCGCTTGAGGTTCTGCCACTCGGACTTGACCCGGGGCTTGCCCAGGTAACGGCGCAGGCCTTTGCCGGCGCCGGTGTAGCGCTTGACGTAATAGTTGATCCCGCCGCGCTCCACGCGAATGACTTCGGACAGCGGATCACGGGTCAGCCGCTCGCCCTGCAGGGCGAACACTGCGTCGAGGCTACCAAAATCGTCCACAAGCTCCGAGTAAGCAGGTTCCAGGTTCCAACCCGCCATCAGAGTGCACCTCCGTACCGGACTTTGCGGTCATAGAGCTTGCTGGCCTTACGCTCCAGCCACTGCAGCAACGCGCCTTCCTCGGCCAGGATCTGGCGCAGGGGCTGCTGGAAGTAGCCTTTGAGGAAGCGCAACTTGTCGCGGCGGGTCAGGCCAATATCCAGGATCGAGAAATACAGGGCCGCCAAATCCTTGTTGCGCCAGCGCTGGCTGATGCGCGGCCGCACCTGGGCGCGGTGCAGGTCGATCACCGAGAGTTTGAAGTCATCGGCGGTCACCGGCTTGTCGGTGTGCAGCAGGAAGTGACAGATGTAGCAGTCACGATGGTTGACGCCAGCGCGATGCATCATCCCGGTCATGCGCGCCACTTCGGCAATCAGCGCGCGCTTGAGACGCGGCTCGGGCGGCTGCTTGAGCCAATCCATGCTCAAGTCTTCCAGGCTGATGGTCGGCGCCAGCTCTTCGGTGACAATAAAGGAATGCTGGTCGGCCGGGTTGGCGCCGCGTTCGCCATAGGCCACGGCGGTCATGGTCGGTACGCCAACTTCGTGCAGGCGCTGGATTGCCTGCCACTCCTGCCCGGCGCCCAGCACCGGCAACTTGGCGGTGAACAGGTTCTTGAAGATTTCACCCCAGCCGATGCCACGGTGGATTTTCACAAAGTAGCCGCGCCCATCCACCTCGGTACGCAAGGTACGACGGGCTTCCAGCTCACGGTAAACCTCACCGTCCAACAGCTCGACTTCGGCGAACGCATCGCGCCCGGCCCAAAGGCTCTTGAACGGTTCGGCAAGAATCAACTTCATCAGTGTTGCTCCGCCAGAATTACATCCGCAGCGTGCTGCGGCATGCTATAGAGGTCGGCCGTCTCGGCGAAGGCCAGACCATTGCGGCTCCAGGCCGCACGTTGCTGCTGATCGCTGAGCATCCCGGCCAGGTACTGGTTGAGCTGGACCTGCTCGAACGGCTCGTCCAGCACACGCCCGCAATCGGCCTCGCTGATGTAATGGGCATACCCACACACCGCCGTGACCAACACCGGCAACCCGGCCACCAGGGCTTCGAGCAGCACAGTCCCGGTATTTTCGTTGTACGCCGGGTGAATCAACAGGTCGGCGCCCAGCAGGAAACGCGGGATATCACTGCGTCCCTTGAGGAACTGCACGTTGTCGCCCAGCCCAAGGGTAGCACTCTGCAGTTGGAATACTTTGGGGTCGTCCTGGCCAATTACAAACAGGCGGGTGCGCTTTTTCAGATCCGCAGGCAGTGCGGCCAGCGCCTTGAGGCTGCGGTCCACGCCCTTGGTCTTGAAGCCCGAACCGATCTGCACCAGCAGCAAATCATCGTCCGCGAGGTTGAATTCGGCACGGAACCCGGCACGGATCTGGGCCGCATCCGGCGGCGCCCGACGATCCTGGGCGATGCCCGGCGGCAACAGGTGGAAGCGCTCCAGCGGCGTGTCGTAATGCTTGATAAACAGCGGCTGCTGGACCTCGGAGATCATCAGGACTTCAGTCTTGGCGTCCTTGGCAAACACCGCGCGCTCGTACTCGGAAAAATGCCGATAGCGGCCAAAACTGCGGTACAGCGAGTGGCGCAGGTTCTGCGCCTTGTCTTCAAAACAGCCGTCTGCGGCGTAGTACACATCCAGGCCCGGCATTTTGTTGAAGCCGATCAAGCGGTCCACCGGGCGCTTGGCCAGGTCGGCCTGCATCCAGGCGGTCAATTTTTCGTTGCGCCGATGATTGAAGAACGCCTTGACCGGCGCCACCAGCACTTCAAAGCCCGGAGGGATGTCGCCTTCCCAGATCAGGGTGTAGACACGGATCTGGTGGCCGCGCTGCTGGCACTCCAGGGCGATGCGCATGAAGTCGCGCTGCAAGCCACCAAAGGGGAAATATTTGTACAGAACAAATGCCAGTTGCATCAGTGCAGCTCCTCAGCCAATAACAACGTGCTCAGTCGGCTGGCCACACGCTCAGGGTTCAGGCGAGTAAAGCACAGCGGCCACTCGCGCTTGAGATCAAACCGGCGCTGGTCTTCAGCGGTCGGTTGGTAGGTGCATTTCTTTTGCAGGCACGGCGCGCAGGGGAAATCGCTGCCCAAATGGATCTGCGCCTTGCCGTACGCACCGGTCAGGCCCGGGTTGGTCGGGCCGAACAGAGAGATCGTCGGCACATCCAGCGCAGCCGCCAGATGCCCCAAGCCGGTATCCACGGCGACACAGGCCCGGGCACCAGCCAGGACGCGTGCCACACCGGCCAGATTCAATTTAGGCAACACTTCGGCGTTGGCCAGGCCTTGGGCCAGGCGCTCGGCCCGAGCTTTTTCGGCGGCGTTGCCCCACGGCAACTTCACATCCACCCCCAGGCTGCCCATGCGTTCGGCCAGGTCGCGCCAGTAGGCTTCGGGCCAATGCTTGGTGTCCCAGGTGGTGCCGTGCAGCAGCAGTACGAACGGTTTCTTTGGCGGCAAGCCCAGCAGTTTTTCGGTGCTCAGGCCGTAATCCCCCAGGCCCTTGGGCAGGTCATAGCCCAGGGCCACGGCGAACAACTGGCGCAAGCGCTCAACTGCATGCTGGCCACGGGCAACCGCCAGGCGCCGGGAGTAGAAACGTGCGGCAATGGGCTCGCGGGCCGACTGCTTGTCGAAGCCGGCCACCGGCGCCCGCACATAGCGGGTCAGCCAGGCGCTTTTCAGCAGGCCCTGGGCGTCGATCACCAGGTCATATTTGGTGGACTGGATCTGCTTCTTGAAGCGCCGCCATTCGCCGCTCTTGAAGGTCTGCCAGAGGTTCTTGCGCCAGCGGCGAATCGCCACCGGGATCACCTTGTCCACCGCAGGATGCCAGGTGGGGATTTCGGCGAAGCCTTCCTCCACCACCCAGTCGAAGCGAATCCCCGGAATCGCCCGGGCCGCGTCGGTCAATGCGGGCAATGCGTGGATCACATCGCCCAGGGATGAGGTCTTGATTACCAGTACCCGCAACTCAATGAACCTCGACCACGTTGCCCTGCAACCGCTGCAAGGCCTCGGCTACCGAATCGGGCAGCAACTGACGCAGGCAATTGTAGTGGCCGAAACGGCAGGTGCGTTCAAAACACGGGCTGCAATCCAGGCCCAGGCGCACCACTTCAACCTTGTCGGCCAATGGCGGGGTGAAGCCTGGGGACGTGGAGCCATACACCGCCACCAGCGGGCGGTTCAGCGCAGCGGCCACATGCATCAGGCCGGAGTCGTTGGACACCACCGAATCGGCGCAGGACAGCAGGTCAATCGCCTCGGCCAGCGAGGTATCGCCACTGAGGTTGACCGCTTCTTCGCGCAGGCCGGGGATCAAGCGTTGGCGGATGTCTTCACCCACCGAGTGATCGTTTTTCGAGCCAAACAGCCAGACTTGCCAGCCTTCGCGGATTTTCAGCTCGGCGACCCTGGCGTAGTGCTCCGACGGCCAGCGCTTGGACTCGCCAAACTCGGCGCCCGGACACAGCGCCAGCACCGGCCGATCCAGGGTCAGGCCGAACTTGGCCAGGGCCGCATCGCGAGTAACCGGGTCGATTTGCAGGCTCGGCCGCGGATACGGCGTCGGCAACTCGGCATCAGGCGCGTAGGCCAGGGCCATGAAGCGCTCGATCATCAGCGGGTAGCGGGCCTTGTCGAGCTTGCGCACATCATTGAGCAAGCCATAGCGGAACTCGCCGCGCCAGCCGGTGCGCTTGGGGATGCCGGCAAAGAACGGCACCAGCGCCGACTTCATCGAGTTGGGCAGCAGGATCGCCTGGTCATACTGGCCGGCCAGGGACTTGCCGATGCGCCGTCGGGTCGCCAGTTCCAGCGCGCCATGGCCGAGCGGGAAGCTCAAGGCCTGCCGGACTTCAGGCATGCGCTCCAGGATCGGCCGGCTCCACTCGGGGGCGAGCACGTCGATTTGGCAGTCGGGATGACGCTGTTTCAGGCACTGGAACAGTGTCTGTGCCATCACCATGTCACCGACCCAACTGGGCCCAACGATCAGAATATTCATGTAGTTTCCACAAACGATTCGGGGAGGCTCATGCCTCCCCGCCTCGATAATTACTGTAGGTCACGGTTTGTGTGGGAGCGGGCTTGCCCGCGATAGCATCACCGCGTGCTGCCAGCCAGACCGCAGCGCCTGCATCGCGGGCAAGCCCGCTCCCACATAAAGCCGGTCTCCACATTCAATTGGGGTCGCTGTAGTGTTTTAGCTTAACCCCAGTTCTTGCCAGATCCGTTTCACCTGGCGCCGTTCGTCAGCAAACTGATCCCCGGCAACCACCCCAGCCTCGTTCTGCAGGGCCTGGCGATGGGCCGCCGAGCGGTAGGCCTTATACACCTCGCGCAACAGGTGGGCATCGGCGGCGGGCATCAGCCCGACCTGCTCCAGGCCTTCCAGGATGCGGATATTGTCGGTATAGCGTAGCAACGACGGATGTTGCGCAGACCACGCCAAAGCGGCGTATTGCACCATAAATTCAATATCGACGATACCTCCGGCGTCCTGCTTGAGATCGAACACCGCCGTGGGCTCGAAGGCATTCGCCGCCGTGCCGGCCCCGGTCGACTTGGTGCCCAGGTTGTCGCGCATCTTGGCGCGCATCTCGCTGACCTCCTGGCGCAGCTTCGCCAGGTCCTGCGTGCGCCCCAACACCTGCGCCCGCACGCCTTCAAACGCGCGGCCCACATCCTGGCTGCCGACCAATACCCGCGCCCGCACCAGGGCCTGATGCTCCCAGGTCCAGGCCTCGTTTTCCTGATAGCGGGCAAAGGCCCCCAGGGAGCTGACCAGCAGCCCGGATGCGCCAGAAGGTCGCAGGCGCATATCCACTTCGTACAATTGCCCGGAGTTGGTCTGGGTGGTCAACAGGTGAATGATCCGCTGGCCCAGGCGCGTAAAGAACTGCGCACCATCGATTGGCTTGGCGCCATCGGTTTCGGCCTGCGGGTCACCGTCATGGATAAACACCAGGTCCAGGTCCGAGCCATGTCCCAGCTCGATGCCGCCGACCTTGCCATAGCCGACGATGATAAATCCGGGATCGCACAAGGTGCCGTCCAGGCGCTGCGGCGTACCGTGGCGGGCCACGGTCTGGCGCCAGGCCAGGGCCAGCACCTGTTCAAGAATGGCCTCGGCAAGCCAGGTCAGGTAGTCGCTGACCTTCATCAGCGGCAGGCTGCCGGCGATTTCCGACGCCGCTACGCGCAGGCGGTGGGCCAGCTTGAAGTGGCGCAGAGCTTCCATCTGCTGCTCAAGGTCATCCTCGGGGATGCGCGTGAGGCGCTCGCGCAATTCGGCGGCCAACTCCGGCGCCAAGGGCGGCTTGAACAACCGGCCTTCGTTGAGCAATTCGTCCAGCAGCAGCGGGAAGCGGGTGATCTGCTCGGCAATCCATGGGCTGGCGGCGCACAGGGTCAACAGCCGACGCAGGGCGTCAGGGTTTTCGGTCAACAACACCAGATAAGCGGACCGCCGCGCCACCGCTTCCACCAGCGGCAATACGCGCTCCAGCACCAGGTCCGGGTTGGCGTGCTCGACCGCCTGGGCCAGCAGGCGCGGGATAAACGCATCCAACCGCTCACGCCCCAGGCGCTGCATCGCCCGCAACTGCGGGCTGCCGCGCAGGCTGGCCAGGGCCTTGAGGGCCTTGGGTGCGTCGGCAAAGCCACCTTCGGCCAATTGGCGACAGGCCGCCTCTTCATTTTGGGATTCCTCCCACAGCGGCAACCACTCGCCGCCCACCACCAATTCGCTTTCTACACCCTCCTCTTCGTCCGGATCGGCAATCACCTGGCGAAAATGCCAGTCCACCCGGCCACGCCAGTACATCAATTGCTCATGGAACGCGGTCCAGTCGGCAAAGCCCATCATGAACGCGATCCGCGCCTGGTCTTCGTCAGTGTTGGGCAGCATCTGTGTCTGGCGATCAGCGATGGCCTGGATCGCATGTTCGGTGTAACGCAGGAATTCATAGCCGCTGCGCAGCTCGGCAATCACCGCCGGCGGCAGGTAGCCCTGGCCTTCCAGGGTGCCCAGCACCTTCAACAATGGCCGTTGCTGCAGGCTGAGGTCGCGCCCGCCATGAATCAGCTGGAACGCCTGGGCGATAAACTCCACCTCGCGGATGCCGCCCGCGCCCAGCTTGATATTGTCGGCCATGCCCTTGCGCCGCACTTCCTGCTGGATTAACTGCTTCATGGTGCGCAGCGCTTCGATCGCAGAAAAGTCCAGGTAGCGCCGGTAGACGAACGGGCGCAGCAGGTCGAGCAACTGCGCACCCGCCACCTGGTCGCCGGCTACCACCCGCGCCTTGATCATCGCGTAGCGTTCCCAGTCGCGCCCCTGGTCCTGGTAGTACTGCTCCAAGGCATTGAAACTGAGCACCAGCGCCCCGGCTGAACCATAAGGCCGCAAACGCATGTCGACACGGAACACAAAACCGTCGACGGTCATCGGGTCCAGGGCCTTGATCAGCTTCTGGCCCAGGCGGATAAAGAACTCCTGATTGTCCAGGGCACGCTTGGCGCCCACGGTCTCGCCGCCCTCGGGGTAGGCGAAGATCAGGTCGATGTCCGACGACAGGTTCAACTCCACCGCCCCCAGCTTGCCCATGCCGAGGATGACCATCTGCTGCGGTTCGCCGCTGCGCCCGCCGGTGGGGGTGCCAAATTGCGCGCAATGGCGCTGGTACAGCCACTGGTAAGCCTGGTCGATGCTGGCGTCGGCCATGTCAGACAGGTCGCGGCAGGTCTGCACCAGGTCCGCCTGTCGGGTCAGGTCGCGCCAGATAATCCGCACCTGCTGGCGGGTCCGCTGGCGACGCAGGACGCGGCCCAGCTCGTCTTCTGTTTCAGCCTGTTGCACCGCTGCGGCAATCTGCCCACACAGCTCATCGGGTGCAAAGCCGCGATCCAGTTCGCCCCAGGCCACCAGTTCCAGCAACATCAAAGGGTCACGAACACTCTGTTCAATCACAAAATCACTGGCGGCGCAGACACGGGCGAAGTCGGCCCAACGTTGCGGCGTCCACGCGGACAGGCCATGATCGGCATCCAGCATGGCCGCTGCGTCACGAAATGACTGCTCGGCCCGGCTGGCAAACGGCAACAGAACGGCAGGGAGTTCAACCAGCATTGGAAGGCTCATGGTCTATCCTTGATCGGCGTGTAAATGGCTTGTGGCTGTGAACGCAAGAACCACGCTTGGCGAAGGACTGTCGAACAAAAGTTAGAAATAGCTGAAAATTCATTAATTTTGGCAGGCAACATTAAACTTCTACCTTTTCTTGTTCGCAAAAGATCAACAATAACGATTATGCTCACCAGCCAGACCGAGTCATACACTCAGTCTTGTGTAGTTTTACTACTCGTATATACATTCGAAAGGCTGAAATGGCCGACGATTTGTAGTAAAACTACAGGACGCCGAAGCAACCTTCGGCCATCCAAGAATTTATGTCGTCTGCCCACAAGGCCAGTCGCAAACTTCAGGCAACCGATTCTGGTAGCCTTTCCGCCCTGGAGCAAGCCATGCAAGACCTCGATCCCGTCGAAACCCAGGAATGGCTGGACGCCCTGGAATCGGTTCTCGACAAAGAAGGCGAAGACCGTGCGCATTACCTGATGACCCGTATGGGCGAACTCGCGACCCGCAGCGGCTCGCAACTGCCTTACGCCATCACCACGCCATACCGCAACACCATCCCCGTTACCCACGAAGCACGCATGCCTGGCGACCTGTTCATGGAACGCCGCATTCGCTCGCTGGTACGCTGGAACGCGATGGCGATGGTTATGCGCACGAACTTGAAAGATTCTGACCTGGGCGGTCACATCTCCAGCTTCGCTTCCAGCGCAACCCTGTATGACATCGGCTTCAACTACTTCTTCCAGGCCCCGACCGACGAACACGGCGGCGACCTGATCTACTTCCAGGGCCACACCTCGCCAGGCGTCTACGCCCGTGCGTTCATGGAAGGTCGCATCACCGAAGACCAGATGAACAACTTCCGCCAGGAAGTCGACGGTGGCGGCCTGTCGTCGTACCCGCACCCTTGGCTGATGCCTGACTTCTGGCAGTTCCCGACCGTTTCCATGGGTCTGGGCCCGATCCAGGCGATTTACCAGGCACGTTTCATGAAGTACCTGGAAGCCCGTGGCTTCATCCCCGAAGGCAAGCAGAAAGTCTGGTGCTTCCTGGGCGACGGCGAGTGTGACGAGCCGGAATCCCTGGGCGCCATCTCCCTGGCCGGCCGCGAGAAGCTGGACAACCTGATCTTCGTCATCAACTGCAACCTGCAGCGCCTCGACGGCCCGGTTCGCGGCAACGGCAAGATCATCCAGGAACTCGAAGGCGTGTTCCGCGGTGCCCAATGGAACGTGACCAAAGTCATCTGGGGTCGTTTCTGGGACCCACTGCTGGCCAAGGACGTCGACGGCATCCTGCAACGTCGCATGGACGAAGTCATCGACGGCGAGTACCAGAACTACAAGGCCAAAGACGGCGCGTTCGTACGTGAACACTTCTTCAACACGCCTGAACTCAAGGCGATGGTTGCTGACCTCTCCGACGACGAGATCTGGAAACTCAACCGTGGCGGCCACGACCCGTACAAGGTCTACGCGGCGTACCACGAAGCGGTCAACCACAAAGAACAACCTACCGTCATCCTGGCCAAGACCATCAAGGGTTATGGCACCGGTGCCGGCGAAGCGAAGAACACTGCGCACAACACCAAGAAAGTCGACGTCGACAGCCTGAAGTTGTTCCGTGACCGCTTCGACATCCCGGTCAAGGATGAAGAGCTGGAGAACCTGCCGTTCTTCAAGCCAGAGCCGAACAGCGCCGAAGCCCGCTACCTCAGCGAGCGTCGCACTGCCCTGGGTGGTTTCGTGCCACAGCGCCGCGCCCAGAGCTTCAGCGTACCGACACCGGACCTCAGCACCCTCAAAGCAATCCTTGATGGTTCGGGCGACCGTGAAATCTCCACCACCATGGCCTTCGTGCGGATCCTCGCGCAGCTGGTCAAGGACAAGGAAATCGGCCCGCGCATCGTCCCGATCATCCCGGACGAAGCCCGTACCTTCGGTATGGAAGGCATGTTCCGTCAGTTGGGCATCTACTCCTCCGTCGGCCAGCTCTACGAGCCAGTCGATAAAGACCAGGTGATGTTCTACAAGGAAGACAAGAAGGGCCAGATCCTCGAAGAAGGCATCAACGAAGCGGGCGCCATGAGCTCCTTCATCGCTGCCGGTACTTCGTACTCCAGCCACAACCAGCCAATGCTGCCGTTCTACATCTTCTACTCGATGTTCGGCTTCCAGCGTATTGGCGACCTGGCTTGGGCAGCAGGCGACAGCCGTACCCGTGGCTTCCTGATCGGCGGCACCGCCGGCCGTACCACGCTCAACGGCGAAGGCCTGCAACACGAAGACGGTCACAGCCACATCCTGGCTGCCACCATCCCGAACTGCCGCACCTTTGATCCAACCTACGGCTACGAGCTGGCGGTGATCATCCAGGACGGCATGAAGAAGATGACCGAAGAGCAGCAGGACGTTTTCTACTACATCACCGTGATGAACGAGTCCTACCAGCAACCTGCCATGCCGGCCGGTGTTGAAGAAGGCATCATCAAGGGCATGTACCTGCTCGAAGAAGACACCAAGGAAGCGGCACACCACGTACAGCTGATGGGCTCCGGCACCATCCTGCGCGAAGTGCGTGAAGCGGCGAAGATCTTGCGTGAAGAGTTCAACGTCGGCGCTGACGTGTGGAGCGTTACCAGCTTCAACGAACTGCGTCGCGACGGCCTGGCCGTGGAACGCAGCAACCGCCTGCACCCAGGCCAGAAGCCTGCGCTGAGCTACGTCGAAGAGTGCCTGGCTGGCCGTAAAGGTCCGGTTATCGCCTCTACCGACTACATGAAGCTGTTTGCTGAACAAATTCGCCAGTGGGTCCCGTCCAAGGAATTCAAAGTGCTGGGCACCGACGGTTTCGGCCGCAGTGACAGCCGCAAGAAGCTGCGTCACTTCTTCGAAGTCGATCGTCACTTCGTGGTGTTGGCAGCCCTGGAAGCCTTGGCTGACCGTGGAGAGATCGAACCCAAGGTGGTGGCTGACGCCATCGTCAAGTTCGGGATCAACCCGGAAAAACGCAACCCACTGGACTGCTGAGGAAACTATCTGTGAGCGAGCTCATTCGCGTACCTGACATCGGCAGCGGTGAAGGTGAAGTAATTGAACTGTTTGTGAAGGTCGGCGACACCGTCGAAGCCGACCAGAGCATCCTGACCCTGGAATCGGACAAGGCGAGCATGGAAATCCCTGCTCCCAAGGCCGGCGTGGTCAAGAGCCTGAAAGTGAAGCTGGGCGACCGCCTGAAAGAAGGCGACGAACTGCTGGAGCTGGAAATCGAAGGAGCCGCTGACGCGGCCCCGGCGGCGGCACCTGCTGCAGCTGCTGACCCTGCGCCGGCTGAAAAGCCCGCTGCTGCTGCCGAGGCCCCAGCGGCCCCGGCTGCTGCACCGGCAGCGGCCACCGTTCAGGACATTCACGTCCCGGACATCGGTTCGTCGGGCAAGGCCAAGATCATCGAGCTGCTGGTCAAGGTCGGCGACACCGTCGAAGCCGACCAGTCGCTGATCACCCTGGAGTCCGACAAGGCCTCCATGGAAATTCCTTCGCCGGCTGCCGGCGTGGTGGAAAGCATCGCGGTCAAGCTGGAAGACGAAGTCGGCACTGGTGACTTCATCCTCAAGCTGAAAGTCGCGGGCGGCGCAGTTCCTGCTGCTGCCCCTGCACCAGCCGCTGCTGCTCCGGCCGCCAAGGCTGAAGCTGCACCTGCCGCCGCCCCGGCTCCTGCGGCAAAAGCCGAGGCCGCCCCGGCCCCGGCTGCTGCCCCTGCGCCAAGTGGTGCCAAGGCTCATGCAGGCCCTGCCGTGCGTCAATTGGCCCGTGAATTCGGTGTCGAGTTGAGTGCTGTCAGCCCTACCGGCCCACACGGTCGCGTGCTCAAGGAAGACGTGCAGGTCTACGTCAAATCCATGATGCAAAAAGCCAAGGAAGCTCCGGCTGCCGGCGCTGCCACCGGTGGCTCGGGCATTCCGCCGATCCGCACCGTGGACTTCAGCCGCTTCGGTGAAATCGAAGAAGTGCCGATGACCCGCCTGATGCAAATCGGCGCAGCCGGTCTGCACGCCAGCTGGCTGAACATTCCGCACGTGACTCAGTTCGACCAGGCCGACATCACCGACCTGGAAGCTTTCCGCGTTGCGCAGAAAGCCGTGGCCGAGAAGGCCGGCGTGAAACTGACCGTACTGCCACTGCTGCTCAAGGCCTGTGCGCACCTGCTCAAGGAAATGCCGGACTTCAACAGTTCGCTGGCACCAAGCGGCAAAGCGATCATTCGCAAGAAGTACGTGCACATCGGCTTTGCGGTCGACACCCCGGATGGCCTGCTGGTACCGGTCATCAAGAACGTCGACCAGAAGAGCCTGCTGCAACTTGCTGGCGAAGCCGCGGCACTGGCTGCCAAGGCCCGCGACAAGAAGCTGACTCCGGACGACATGCAAGGCGCCTGCTTCACCATCTCCAGCCTCGGGCACATTGGCGGCACTGGCTTCACGCCAATCGTCAACGCGCCGGAAGTGGCGATCCTCGGTGTTTCCAAGGCCACTATCCAGCCTGTGTGGGACGGCAAGGCCTTCCAGCCGAAGCTGATGCTGCCACTGTCGCTGTCCTACGATCACCGTGTGATCAATGGCGCTGCCGCTGCACGCTTCACCCAGCGCCTGAGCCAGTTGCTGAACGATATCCGCACCATCCTGCTGTAACCCGCAGCAGCCTCCCCCTTCATCGGGGGAGGCTGGCTGCACGATTTCCGAGCGCCACGCTCGTACCTCAACCCCGCCAATTTGGCGGGGCTTTTTTTGCCCACCCAAATTGCCCATGCCCTTGTGTAGGAGCGAGCTTGCTCGCGAAGAACTCAAGGACGCCACACTCATTCAGGTCAGGCGCGTTATCGTTAACGATTTTCGCGAGCAAGCTCGCTCCTACAAAGGGCATGCAGGATAACCGTCCATCATTGCGACTGTAGAAAACCGCTGCGCGGCCGATAACCCACTTATAGCACTTAGCCTTCATCCTCTCTTGTCAGTCCGCGCTGCATGATGCAACCTTGCCGCAGACAGCAGTAAAGAGGGCGATAGCCCGGCGCGATGCGCATTTTTCCAAGCGAGTTCCCCCATGAAAAGCCAACCCGATGTCGCCCGAACGGCGGCCGAGGTCGTGACGCAATTACCGGTGCCTTCGCGCCTCGGTATGCTGCGTTTCGAACGGCTTAATGAGGCTAGCTGGGCGCTGCTGTACCTCGATCCCAATTGTGAACGCCAATTCGGCTTGCCCGCAGTAGAGCTGTGCTCGCTGCTCGGCGCCCCCTACGCCAGCCTGATGGAACCCCAGGCACGCTACCAGTTGCATGATGCGATCCAGCAGCAACTGACCGCCAGCCCCCATTACCTGGTGCGCTACACCCTGCACACCAACGACGGCCCGCTGAGCCTGCTGGAGGTGGGCGAGGCCTACAAGCAACACAATCGTCACTTGCTGCGCGGCTACCTGATGGTGGTGGACGGCTTGTTCAGCAACCTGGCACCGATGCCCGCCGCCGACCTGGAAGACCAGAACAGCCGCCTGCAGATCGCCCTGGAGCTCAACCAGCGCGCGCAACAGGAGCAGTTGCAACACCTGGAGCGGGTGCGCGCCCAGCAGGAACTGATCCTGCTGCTGGCCCGCCAGCGCTACAGCACCACCAACTCCCTGCAAGAAGCCGCCGAACTGATCACCCGCAGCGCCTGTGATATCTACCAGATCGACTGCGCCAGCATCTGGAACCTCGAAGGCCAGCAACTGGTGCCGATCTCTGCGTTCCATCGCGCCGACCAACAGCACCATATGCCGGCACCGATCGATGCCAGTGGCTTCCCGGACTACCTCGAAGCCCTGCACAGCAGCCGTGCCATCGATGCCAGCAATGCAATGCGCGACCCGCGCACCCGGGAAATGGTCGAAAGCCTGCGGCCCATGGACATCCATGCAATGCTCGACGCCAGTATCCGTGTCGATGGTCAGGTCGTGGGCGTGCTCTGCCTGGAGCAAAGCACTGGCACCCGGGATTGGCTGTCCGATGAGATCGCCTTTGCCGGCGAGCTGGCCGACCAGTTCGCCCAGGTCATCAACAACCACAATCGTCGCACCGCCACCAGTGCCCTGCACCTGTTCCAGCGCGCGGTTGAGCAAAGTGCCAATGCCTTCCTGCTGGTCAATTGCGACGGCGTGGTGGAATACGTCAACCCCAGCTTCACCGCGATCACCCAGTACAGCACCGAGGAAGTCCACGGCCATCGCCTGGCCCAGTTGCCGGCCCTGGAAAACCTCAGCGAACTGTTGTTCGACGCCCCTTCCAGCCTGGCCAAGAGCAACAGTTGGCAGGGCGAATTCAAGAGCCGGCGCAAAAACCTCGAGCCGTACTGGGGCCAGCTGTCGATTTCCAAGGTCTATGGCGACAACCGCGAACTGACCCACTACATCGGCATCTACGAAGACATCACCCAGACCAAGCTCGCCCAGCAGCGTATCGAGCGCCTGGCCTACACCGACAACCTGACCAACCTGGGCAACCGTCCGGCGTTTATCCGCAACCTCGATGAGCGCTTTGCCCGTGATAGCGACGCGCCCATCAGCCTGCTGCTGGTGGACATCGACAACTTCAAGCGGATCAATGACAGCCTCGGCCACCAGACCGGCGACAAGCTGCTGATCAGCCTGGCCCGGCGCCTGCGCAACAGCCTCAATGCCGGCGGCAGCCTGGCGCGCTTTGCCAGTAACGAATTTGCAGTGCTGCTGGATAACGCCGACCTTGAGGTCGGCCAGCAAATGGCTTCCCAACTGTTGATGACCCTCGACAAACCGATGTTCGTCGACAACCAGTTGATCAGTGTCACCGGCTCCGTGGGCCTGGCCTGCGCGCCGCTGCATGGCCGCGACCCGCAGACCTTGATGCGCAACGCCGGCCTGGCGCTGCACAAGGCCAAGGCCAACGGCAAGCACCAGGTACAGGTGTTTACCGAGGCGCTGAATGCCGAGGCCAGCTACAAACTGTTCGTCGAAAACAACCTGCGCCGCGCCCTGACCCAGAACGAGCTGGACGTGTTCTACCAGCCTAAGCTGTGCCTGCGCAGCGGTCGCTTGCTGGGCATGGAAGCGCTGCTGCGCTGGAACCACCCGGAAAAGGGCATGATCCGTCCGGACCAGTTCATCAGCGTCGCGGAAGAGACGGGGCTGATCATCCCCATCGGTAAATGGATCGCGCGCCAGGCCTGCCGCATGAGCAAGCAGTTGAGCGCCGCCGGCATGGGCAACCTGCAGGTGGCGATCAACCTGTCGCCCAAGCAGTTTTCCGACCCGGACCTGGTGGCCTCCATCGCCAGCATCCTCAAGGAAGAACAACTGCCGGCCAATCTGCTGGAGCTGGAGCTGACCGAAGGCCTGCTGCTGGAGGCCACCGAAGATACGCGCCTGCAACTGGACCAGTTGAAGAGCTTCGGCCTGACCCTGGCCATGGATGATTTCGGTACCGGTTACTCATCCCTGAGTTACCTGAAGAAATTTCCCATCGACATCATCAAAATCGACCGCAGCTTTATCCATGAAATCCCGGACAACCAGGACGACATGGAAATCACCTCGGCGGTGATCGCCATGGCGCACAACCTCAAGCTCAAGGTGGTCGCCGAAGGCATCGAGACCGCCGAGCAGTTGGCGTTCCTGCGCCGCCATCGATGCGACGTCGGCCAGGGCTACCTGTTCGACCGGCCAATCCCCGGCTCCGAGTTGCTGGACAAGCTCAAACGCTATCCGCGCGGGCCAATCGCCTGACAGCGCTGTAACACTCGGGCACACTGGTGGTCTGAACTGTTAACTCAACCTGACGAGAGGACTGATCATGGTCTTGCGCTCGGAAATCCTGGTGAATAAAAACGTGCTGCCAACTGCCGAACAAGCCCTGCCTGGTCGTGAAACCCCGATGAACCTGCCCGAGACACACTTCGTCAACGGCAACCCGCTGCTGGGCCCGTTCATGGATGATGTGGGCTTTGCAATCTTTGGCCTGGGGTGTTTCTGGGGTGCCGAACGCAAGTTCTGGCAGCGCGATGGTGTGGTCAGCACGGTAGTCGGCTACGCCGGCGGCTTCACGCCCAACCCGACCTATGAAGAAGTCTGCTCGGGCCTGACCGGCCATAGCGAAGTGGTGCTGGTGGTGTATGACCAGGCCAAACTCAAATACGAAGACCTGTTGAAGATGTTCTGGGAGCTGCACAACCCGACCCAGGGCATGCGCCAGGGCAATGATATTGGCAGCCAGTATCGCTCGGTGATCTACGCCACCACCCCTGAGCAACTGGACGCGGCCAAGGCCAGTGCACAGGCTTATCAGGAAGAACTGACCAAGGCCGGCCTGGGGGAAATTACCACTGAAATCGACCAGGCGCCGACGGTGTACTTCGCCGAGGCCTATCACCAGCAGTACCTGGCGAAGAATCCGCAGGGTTACTGCGGGATTGGCGGGACTGGCGTGACCTGCCCGATCTAAAAATGTGGGAGCGGGCTTGCTCGCGAATGCGGTGTGTCAGTCAGAGAATATGGCGACTGATACACCGCTTTCGCGAGCAAGCCCGCTCCCACATTTGTTCTGTGACCGACTTGATGCCGTTATTCGGCAATCAGCCAATCCATCTGCCACCCACCCTGGGTCTGTCCCAGTTTCTTCGACAGCCACGGCAGCAGCTCACGCAACTCCTCCTCAAGGCCCCACGGCGGGTTGGCAATCGCCAGGCCCGAGCCGGTCAGGGTGTTGGGGGTGTCCAGCGGATGCACCAGCAATTCCACGCGCAGCAGCTTTGGCGCACCGGTGCCAGCCAGGTCCTGATAGAAGCGGCGCAACATGCGCTGGTCCTTCACCGGGTACCAGATCGCGGCGACCGTCTGGCGCATGCGGCCCACGGCTTCCTTGAGGGAGGCGGCGCAGCGCTGCATCTCATCGAGTTTTTCGAAAGGCGGGTCGATCAACATCAAGGCACGCTTTTCCGGCACCGGCAGCAAGGCCCGTGGCACATGCCAACCTTCGCCCAGATGGACCTTCACGCGGCGGTCGCCCTTCATGTTGTCCTTGAGCAGCACGCCGTCTTCCGGGTGTTTTTCGTTGAGCAGCACGCGGTCTTGCGGCCGGGTCAGGCGCCGCGCCAGTTCTGGCGAACCTGGGTAATAGCGCAATTGGCCATCCGGGTTCATCTCGTGCAGCACCTGCATGTAGTCAGCGGTCAGCGCCGGCAGGTCCGCCTCGCCCCACAGGCGGGCGATGCCTTCCAGGTATTCACCGGTGCGGTTGGCCTGGTCGCCCTGCAGGTCGTACAGACCGATCCCGGCGTGGGTGTCGAGATAGGCAAACGGCTGCTCCTTGCGCGACATCAGGGCGATGAGGCGGGTCAAGGTCAGGTGTTTGAAGACATCGGCGTGGTTGCCGGCGTGAAAGGCGTGACGATAATTCATGGTTGCTCCTGCGCAGGGGGCGAAGTTTACCTTTTACGCGGGCAAAGGTGCAGGGCTGCATGCCAGGCGGTGCTTATGCCGCAAACGTAGGGGCAGCACCGAAAACGTTCTAGCCGCTTATGTTGGAGCGGGCTTGCCCGCGATGCAGGCTACGGGGTATTACCCATACGCTGCGGTGATGCTATCGCCGGCAAGCCAGCTCCCCCGTTATCCGGGCTGCCCATGCAATCCAAGGAGGTCAAACAGCACCATGAAAGACGCCACCCTCGCCCTGCACCACGGTTTCAAATCGGACCCGACCACCAAGGCCGTCGCCGTACCGATCTACCAGAACGTCGCTTTCGAGTTCGATAACGCCCAGCACGGCGCCGACCTGTTCAACCTCGACGTGCCGGGCAATATCTACACGCGGATCATGAACCCCACCAATGACGTGCTGGAACAGCGCATGGCGGCGCTGGAAGGCGGGATCGCGGCCCTGGCTGTGTCGGCAGGCAGCGCGGCAATCCACTATGCCATCCAGGCCCTGACCCGCGCCGGCGACAATATCGTCTCCACCCCCCAGTTGTACGGCGGCACTTACACCCTGTTCGCCCACCTGCTGCCCAGCTTCGGCGTCGACGTGCGCTTTGCCCGCGATGACTCGGCCCAAGCCATCGCCGAACTGATCGACGAAAACACCAAGCTGGTGTACTGCGAGAGTATCGGCAACCCGGCCGGCAATATCGTCGACCTGCAGGCCCTGGCCGACGCTGCCCACGCCCGCGGCGTACCGCTGATGGTGGATAACACCGTCGCCACGCCGATCCTGTGCAAGCCGATCCAGTTTGGCGCAGACATCGTCGTGCATTCCCTGACCAAATATGTCGGCGGTCATGGCAACTCCCTGGGCGGGGTGATTGTCGACAGCGGCACCTTCCCCTGGACCGACTACCCGCAGAAATTCCCTGGCCTCAACCAGCCGGAGCCGGCCTACCATGGCGTGGTCTACACCGAAAAGTTCGGCCCGGCGGCCTTTATTGCCCGGGCCCGCACCGTGCCGCTGCGCAACACCGGCGCCGCCCTGGCGCCGATGAACGCCTTCCTGCTGCTGCAGGGCCTGGAAACCCTGGCCCTGCGCATGGAGCGCCACACCGAGAACGCGCTGAAAGTCGCGCAGTTCCTGCAGGCCCACGAACAGGTGGAATGGGTCAGCTACGCCGGCCTGGCGGATCACCCGCACCATCATCTGGCGCAAAAGTACATGCAGGGCAAACCCTCGGCGATCCTCTCCTTTGGCCTCAAAGGCGGCTATGAAGCCGGGGTGCGCTTCTACGATGCGCTGCAAATCTTCAAGCGCCTGGTGAATATCGGCGATGCCAAATCCCTGGCCTGCCATCCGGCCTCCACCACTCACCGGCAGATGAATACACAAGAGCAAGCCAAGGCCGGTGTGCGTCCGGAGATGATCCGCCTGTCGGTAGGCATCGAGGCGATTGAAGACCTGCTCGATGACTTGCAGCAATCCCTGAACGCCTGATTCAACCCCGCTCGCCGGCCAGGTAGGCAACCAATGCCTGGTCCCCGGCGTAAGGCGGGCGCACAAAGTACGCGACCTTGTGCTTCAAGGTCGCGGGTGCGAAGGCGTCGTGCAGGTCGGGGTGTTCTTGGGCCAGCCATTGCAGCAGGTTGTCCACCAGGGTCACGCTGGACTGCTCGCCAAGCTGCTTGAGTAGGGTGGCCGGCACATTCCACCAGGGACTTTTCTTCGCCGCCCCCACCACCATGCCCGGCACGTGCTGAAGCTGCCCATTGATCCAGTAGCGTCGAAATACGGGAATCACCTCCCCCGCCCCAGGCCCCAGCGCTTGCAGGATCGGCAGCAGATAGCCGCCATCCCAGAAACGAAAGAACACCTCCTGCCCCTCGGGCAAGCGCACCTTGGTCAGGCTGGCGAGATGGTCAACCACCACCTGCAACGGGCTCGAGGAAACACCCAGCCAGCCCCAATCGCTAGCAGTACACCGCGCCACCCAATCGAGAAACCCACTGCTGTCGCTGACCAAGGCCACATAGGGCATCACCTCACCCCAGGCGCCGTACTCGCTGCCGGCCCACACCGGGCTCAGCGGCCCGCCATCCGCCTGGCGCCAGGCCGCGACCGGCTGGCATTCGCTGGTGCTGGCCAGGATGACAAACACCTGCTCGCCGTCCTGCAGCGGCTCCTGGGCCAGCCATTCACGTGGGGTCATCATCGCAAGCCTCCAACGCGACGCTGTGGGGTATCACAGACACCATTCTTGCAGCGCTCACATTCCTCGCAGAACGGCGCACTGCGCTTGAGGCTGAACACCTGCGCGGCACTCAACGCCGCCTGCAGGGTTTCCTGCACGCCCGGGCGCAACGCTGATGGCGCCACCGCCGCCGCCGGCGCACCACCCAGTTGGATCGGCGTGCTACTGAAAATCCCTGCCGCCGACAGGGTGATCCATTGCCCCCCTGCCTGCAGTGTCAGGCTGGCACCGCCATCGACCACCATTTGCTGGCCCGCGCCAAGGCTGATCTGCTCGCCCGCCTGCAGCGCATAACGTGCGACGTGCACCTGCTGCTGCCCCGCGATCACCAGATGATCGTCCTGCTTCAATTCCGTCAGCCGGTTGCCGTGGGTAATCCGCTGCTCCTGGCCGTGCAATTCGTGGTGCGACTCGCCGCGCACCTGCACATGGCGCTGGTGATCCACCTGCACGCGCAAATCATGGAGCACGTGCTGGGTCCAGTCGCGCTGGGCACGCAGGTAGATCTGCTCGGCGCCCTTGCGGTCTTCGATGCGCAGCTCGTTATAGCCGCCACCTCCCGGGCTGCTCTGGCTGCGGAAGATGCTGCGGGTCTTGTCCGCGGGCAAGTCGAGGGGCACCGGCGTCGCGCCGTTGGCCAGGCAACCCACCACCAGCGGCATGTCGATATCACCGTTGACGAAGCCCACCAGCACTTCCATGCCCACCCGCGGGATCGTCACGCTGCCGTAATGCTCATGGGCCCAGGCGCTGGCGACCCGCAGCCAGCAACTGGAATGTTCGCCGGATTGCCCGTGGCGATCCCAGGCCAGTTGCACCTTGACCCGGCCGAACTCGTCGCAATGGATTTCGCTGTCCGCGGGCCCCGTGACCACGGCGTTCTGATATCCGGCAAGCGGGGCCCTGGCCTCAGGCAGCGGCGGGCGAAACGGCACGTCCCAGGGCGTGGCGAAAAACTCGTTGCGGTAACCCTGCTCGTCCACCACGCCCACGGATTCCTCCAGCACTTGCGGCTGCCTGCCCTGATGGATCACCCGCGTCACCAGCCACAGGCCATTCCATTGCTGACGCGGATGATCGGCCAGCTTGAGGAACTGCCCGCTGACCAACGCCGCCTGGTCGCCCTCACCCCGGGCCTGGCGCTGATCGCTGCGGTAACGCTCCAACGCCCGCTGCGCCAGATGCTTGCCCTGCCCACGGTCGGTGAAATGCCCGGGATAGCCCTGGGCCTCCAGCGTTGGCAGTTGCTCGCCCAGGGCGGCGCTTTCCAGCACCAGGCGTGGCTTGCGAAAGTCATAGTCGCGCAGGTTGACCCCAGTGGTCCGCGCCTCCAGGCGCACGTTGAAACGCTTGATCACCGGCACCGCCGCAACCATCCCTGAGCCCGGTGCATAGCCTGTCGGCTGATCCGCCTGGGCAAACACCGTCTGGTCATCACCGAACACCAGCAGGTGGCCCTCCGGCGAATGCTGAAAGTGATAGTGAATCCCCAGTTCGGCACACAGGCGCTGGATAAACGCCAGATCGGTCTCACCGAACTGCACGCAGTATTCACGTTCGGGGTAGTCCGTACCCAGGCGCCATTCAAAGGCATCGCGCTGGATGCCCTGCCCTTCAAGCACCAGGCTGACGATCTGCGGCACCGTCTTGTGCTGGAAAATACGTTGGTGGGCACTGTGTTGCAGGTACGCCAGTTGCGGTACCAGGCTCACTTGATAGCGGGTCAGGCGCCGCCCCGAGTCACCTTGCGCAACGCCCTGGATTTGCCCGTGAATGCCATGGCCCAGCGTATCAAAGGCGAGAAAGGCCTGGCGGTGCAGCAGGTCTTCCAGATCCAGGTCCGGCTGTTCGCTGACCAGTTCAATATCAAAACAATAGGGCTGGCTGATCGCCTCCTCGCCCTTGAATGCCAGGACCTTGAGATCACTGGACCGGCCGTCGACGGTCAGGCTAAACGCACTTTGATTGGCAGGAGCGAACATCCGGTGTTTCTCTGCAAGTGGAGGGCCTGGGATTCTGCACCAGCCATTTGCCGAGCGGCGTACGCTGCAAGCAATTCAGTTAATCCCTACAGCCTAAAGGACTGATTCTGCATATCTGAGGCATCCCCGGCTGAAACGGTCCCATCCGCCGTTTTTTGTAAGACACCGGAAGAGATTGAGTAGCCCATTTCCCAAAGCAGCAAAAGCCCCGCAAATTCAGGCGCTACACGCACGACAGGCGCACCGCCAATCCTTAAATTGCTGCGCCATCTGCCTTCAAAAAGGACTGCTTGCATGGCGCGCCATCACCCTGCTTTCAACCGCCCCGATACCAACAAAAATTGCTGAGACATTGCCCATGACTCAGCCCTATGGATTTATCAATGACCGACCACAAAGCACAGCGCAACTCAAGGCCAGTTTAGGCTTGAGCAAGCAAGCCGGCATCAAGTTCGATGCGCTCAACACCCACATTCGTAATGTCATGGTGCTACCGGGACAACTGGTGATTATCGGCAACGACACCAGCATGGCATGCACCCTGGAAGAAGCCCGGCTGGCGCAAGCGGCCTGGAACATTCGTCATAGCCTGATGACCGAAGGCGGCGATGCTTTTGCCTTGCACAACTATGACCTGCTGCAAAAACTGCTGGGCTACGCTTCGCTGGGGATAGGCACGACGGGGGATGCCTGGGGCCGCCATCTGCAAGGCATTGGCAAAACCCTTGAAGACATTGATGCCCTGCACAAACAGTCCCTGCGCCAGGGCGGGGGCACGGTACGCGATGATTTCCTGGCTCGACGCCAAGCCTTGTTCGCCAAACTGGAGTCGCAGATGCGCGGGCTCGCCCGATATGGCACGGGTTTACGTAATGAGGGCTCGATCAAGAAAATGCTGGGAATATCCACAAGGAGTTATTTGCACACCGGGGAAATCAGCCGGTATGCCGAGACCGTTGCTCGGATTTCAAAGACCGCGAAACTGCTGAAGAATGGCACGCCGCTGGGGATTGCGTTGAGTACGACTTCGACGGCGTTGGAAATTAAGGAGGCGTGTTCTACTGGTAGAGAAGAGCGGTGCAGGAAATCTAAATATGTGGAAGTTAGCAGACTAGCCCTGGGCGTTACCGGGGGAGTTCTTGGCGGTTTTGCCGGAACAACACTTTGCTTCGCCATACTAGGCCCCACGACCGGTCCGCTTTCACTAAGCTGTCTATTGGTCCTTGGTGGAGCAGCAGGTGCGGCTGGAGGGAGTGCAGGAGGATATTTCGGAGAGGCCGCTGGAGAGATTCTGTATGAGTATTGACTACTTTCTGAGCCTCCCATTGAGATCGATTGTTGTGGTGGGTTCGTCACTCTCACTACTTGCAGCCCTAGGTGTCGGATTTTTCCTGGCCTACCGAAAACTGGAGATTATGGAAAGCCATCTAAGCAAGTGTCGATTTATTGCGTTCCACAGTAACTATTGGGGGACCTCTCCACGAGAACGAATGGCCAGGTTAGCTTCAGTTTATGTAGCTATCGCCCTACCCAAGCTAAACGCCAGGCGAGGCATTATCGATTTACCGCAGGTACAAGCATTTCCTCGCCGCTTCAAACTCGCACTTCACGGGATGAATTTGATCGGCGTAGCCGGAGCGATAGGTGTAATGACCGTTTACTTCAGTGATCAACTGAACATGTGAAACCCAGGTCAGAGCAAACACGCGAAACAAAAAAGGCCCGACATCCAGGGATGCGGGCCTTTTTCAGTTCAGCGGGCCATCAAGGCCTGGATGAACGCCTCATTTGTTGAGGTTGTAGTCTTTCTCGGCAGCGGTGAAGCGCTCGACCATACCGGCAGTCGGGGCACCCATCTTGCTCACGAAGTAGATCGCCAGGCTGGCGAAGATAAAGCCTGGGATGATTTCGTACAGACCCAGCAACTCAAAGTGTTTCCACACGATCACGGTGATCGCGCCGACCAGGATACCGGCCAGTGCGCCGTTACGGGTCATGCCTTTCCACAGTACCGAGATCAGGACCACAGGACCGAACGCGGCGCCGAAGCCGGCCCAGGCGTAGCTCACCAGGCCCAGTACACGGTTTTCCGGGTTAGCGGCCATCGCGATAGCGATCAGCGCAACCACCAGCACCATGATGCGACCTACCCATACCAATTCAAGCTGGGAAGCGCCCTTGCGCAGGAAAGCCTTGTAGAAGTCTTCGGTCAGGGCACTGGAGCACACCAGCAACTGGCAGCTCAGGGTGCTCATCACGGCAGCCAGGATGGCCGACAGCAGCACACCAGCGATCCATGGGTTGAAGAGCAGCTTGGCCAGTTCGATGAACACACGCTCAGGGTTTTCGGTCACAGGACCTGCAACTTCAGGGTGTGCCGAGAAGTAGGCAATACCGAAGAAGCCTACAGCCACGGTACCGGCCAGGCACAGGATCATCCAGGTCATGGAGATACGACGTGCATTGGCAATCGACTTGACCGAATCCGCCGCCATGAAACGCGCGAGGATGTGCGGCTGGCCGAAGTAGCCCAGGCCCCAGCCCATCAGCGAGATGATGCCGATGAAGGTGGTGTTTTTCAGCATGTCGAAGTTGGTTGGATCGTTCGCTTCAATAGCCAGGAACGTGGTATCGACGCCGCCGGTGGCCAGCAGCACGATGATTGGCGTGAGGATCAAGGCGAAGATCATCAGCGTGGCTTGTACGGTATCTGTCCAGCTTACTGCCAGGAAACCACCGATGAAGGTGTAGGCAATCGTCGCCGCAGCACCGGCCCACAGCGCCGTCCCGTAGGACATGCCGAAGGTGCTTTCGAACAGACGGGCACCCGCAACAATGCCGGACGCACAGTAGATGGTGAAGAACACCAGGATCACTACTGCCGAGATAATCCGCAGCAGGCCGCTTTTGTCTTCAAAGCGGCTGGAGAAGTAATCCGGCAGGGTCAGGGCGTCGCCGTTGTGTTCGGTCTGCACGCGCAGGCGACCGGCCACAAACAACCAGTTCAGGTAAGCACCGACGATCAGGCCGATGGCGATCCAGCTTTCCGACAGGCCCGACATGTAGATGGCACCTGGCAGGCCCATCAACAACCAGCCGCTCATATCCGAGGCGCCAGCCGAGAGTGCGGTGACGACGCTGCCGAGGCTGCGACCACCGAGGATGTAATCGGAAAGGTTATTGGTGGAGCGATAGGCCATCAGACCAATCAACACCATTGCCGCGATGTAGATCACAAATGTGATCAGGGTTGGATTACTTACGCTCATTGAGTTACGCCCTGGCTTTGTTTTTATGTAGCGGCGGTCTGTCAGCCCACCTACAAGAGAGTAGCTTGTAGACGAAACTGCATGCCGCGCATTTATGACTGACGTTTCCCCAGGAAAGCCATCAGCCGATGAACCGAACCTTGCAGTTGGTTGCACCTTGGGCGCGAATGCTATTCAACAAAGCAAATAAGGTGCAACCAGTTTCGTGAGAATAAGTTGCACCCAGGGATGATTTTCGGCAAACGGCGGGTTTTTGCTCCTTTTCGGAGCAAGAACAGCCAAATCCAGAAGTAAATGCACCAATACCAAGCCGATTCCGTCGAGTGAAAATGAATTCTGACGAGCAGCGCGGATTTCGTGAAGAAAATGGGTTGCACCCGGTTGCACCTCGTACTGCGCAAAGCTAATCTTGCCGCCAGCTGATGCCACGCAGTAGTGGCACCCATGAGGATAAAAATATGGCTACGACCACCCTTGGGGTCAAACTCGATGACCCGACCCGCGAACGCCTGAAGGCCGCCGCGACCTCCATTGATCGCACGCCGCACTGGCTGATCAAGCAGGCAATTTTCAATTACCTGGAGAAACTCGAGGGTGGTGCAACCCTGACCGAGCTCAACGGTTCGGGCATCAAGGACGCAGACGACGCCGGTGAGGTGCAGAACGACCACGCCCACCAGTGCTTCCTCGAATTTGCCGAGAGCATCCTGCCGCAATCGGTGCTACGCGCCTCGATCACTGCTGCTTACCGTCGCCCCGAGCCGGAAGTGGTACCGATGCTGATCGAGCAGGCACGCCTGCCGGCCCAGATGGCCGAAGCCACCAACAAGCTGGCCGCCTCGATTGCCGAAAAACTGCGCAACCAGAAGAGCGCCGGCGGCCGTGCCGGTATCGTCCAGGGCCTGTTGCAGGAATTCTCCCTGTCGTCCCAGGAAGGCGTGGCACTGATGTGCCTGGCCGAAGCCCTGCTGCGTATCCCCGACAAGGGCACCCGTGACGCACTGATCCGCGACAAGATCAGCACCGGCAACTGGCATCCGCACCTGGGCAACAGCCCGTCGCTGTTCGTCAACGCGGCCACCTGGGGTCTGCTGCTGACCGGCAAACTGGTCGCCACCCATAACGAGGCTGGCCTGACCTCATCCCTGAGCCGCATCATCGGCAAGAGCGGCGAGCCGATGATCCGCAAGGGCGTCGACATGGCCATGCGCCTGATGGGCGAGCAGTTCGTCACCGGCGAAACCATCGCCGAAGCCCTGGCCAACGCCAGCAAGTTCGAAGCCAAGGGCTTCCGCTATTCCTACGACATGCTCGGTGAAGCCGCACTTACCGAACACGACGCCCAGAAATACCTGGCCTCGTACGAACAAGCTATTCACTCCATCGGCAAAGCCTCCCATGGCCGTGGGATTTATGAAGGCCCGGGCATTTCCATCAAGCTGTCGGCCCTGCACCCTCGCTACAGCCGCGCCCAGTACGAGCGCGTGATGGAGGAGCTGTACCCGCGCCTGCTGTCTTTGACCCTGCTGGCCAAGCAATACGACATCGGCCTGAACATCGATGCCGAAGAAGCCGACCGCCTGGAACTGTCCCTGGACCTGCTCGAGCGCCTGTGCTTCGAGCCGCAACTGACCGGCTGGAACGGCATCGGTTTCGTGATCCAGGCGTACCAGAAGCGCTGCCCGTACGTGATCGACTACGTGATCGACCTGGCGCGCCGCAGCCGTCACCGCCTGATGATCCGCCTGGTAAAAGGCGCGTACTGGGACAGCGAAATCAAGCGCGCCCAGGTCGAAGGCCTGGAAGGCTACCCGGTCTACACCCGCAAGGTGTACACCGACGTTTCCTACATTGCCTGCGCACGCAAACTGCTGTCGGTACCGGAAGTCATCTACCCGCAGTTCGCCACGCACAACGCCCACACCTTATCGGCCATCTACCATATTGCCGGCCAGAACTATTACCCCGGCCAGTACGAGTTCCAGTGCCTGCACGGCATGGGTGAACCGCTGTACGAACAGGTTGTAGGCAAGGTCTCCGAAGGCAAGCTGAACCGTCCGTGCCGCGTGTACGCTCCGGTCGGTACCCACGAAACACTGCTGGCCTACCTGGTGCGTCGCCTGCTGGAAAACGGCGCCAACACTTCGTTCGTCAACCGTATCGCCGACCAATCCATCTCGATCCAGGAGCTGGTGGCCGATCCAGTGGCCAGCATCGAGCAGATGGCGACGCTGGAAGGCGGCTTCGGCCTGCCGCACCCGCGTATCCCGCTGCCGCGTGACCTGTATGGCAGCGAGCGTGCCAACTCGGCCGGTATCGACCTGGCCAACGAACACCGCCTGGCGTCGCTGTCCTGCGCCTTGCTGGCCACCGCGCACAACAACTGGAAAGCCGCGCCGATGCTCGGTTGCGCCTCCAGCAATGAACCCGCTGCGCCGGTGCTGAACCCCTCCGACCTGCGTGATGTGGTCGGCCATGTCCAGGAAGCCACCGTCGAAGACGTCGACAATGCGATCCAGTGCGCCCTCAATGCCGCTCCGATCTGGCAGGCCACCCCACCGGCCGAACGCGCCGCGATCCTGGAACGTGCCGCGGACTTGATGGAAGGCGAGATCCAGCCACTGATGGGCCTGCTGGCCCGTGAAGCCGGCAAGACCTTCGCCAACGCCATCGCCGAAGTGCGTGAAGCCGTGGACTTCCTGCGTTACTACGCCGTGCAGGCGCGTAACGACTTCACCAACGACGCCCACCGCCCACTGGGCCCAGTGGTGTGCATCAGCCCGTGGAACTTCCCGCTGGCAATCTTCAGCGGCCAAGTCGCCGCCGCACTGGCCGCCGGTAACCCGGTCCTGGCCAAGCCGGCCGAACAAACCCCGCTGGTCGCCGCGCAAGCCGTGCGTCTGCTACTGGAAGCCGGTATTCCGCAAGGCGTGCTGCAACTGCTGCCGGGCCAGGGCGAAAGCGTGGGTGCCCGCCTGGTGGGTGATGATCGCGTCAAAGGCGTGATGTTCACCGGCTCCACTGAAGTGGCGCGCCTGCTGCAGCGTAACGTCGCCGGTCGCCTGGATGCCCAGGGTCGCCCGATCCCGCTGATCGCCGAAACCGGTGGCCAGAACGCGATGATCGTCGACTCCTCGGCCCTGACCGAGCAAGTGGTGATCGACGTTGTCTCCTCGGCCTTCGACAGTGCCGGCCAGCGTTGCTCGGCCCTGCGTGTACTGTGCCTGCAGGAAGATTCGGCAGACCGCGTCATCGAAATGCTCAAGGGCGCCATGGCGGAATGCCGCCTGGGGAACCCGGAGCGCCTGTCCGTGGATATCGGCCCGGTGATCGACGCCGAAGCCAAGGCTGGTATCGAGAAACACATCCAGGCCATGCGTGACAAAGGCCGCACCGTGTACCAGGTGGCGATTGCCGACAGCGAAGAAATCAAGCGCGGCACCTTCGTGATGCCAACCCTGATCGAGCTGGAAAGCTTCGACGAGCTGCAACGGGAGATCTTCGGCCCGGTACTGCACGTGGTGCGCTACAAGCGCAAGGAAATCGACCAGTTGATCGGCCAGATCAATGCCTCGGGCTACGGCCTGACGCTGGGCGTGCACACCCGTATCGACGAGACCATCGCCAAGGTGATCGACAACGTCCATGCCGGTAACGTGTACGTCAACCGCAACATCGTCGGTGCCGTGGTCGGCGTGCAGCCATTCGGCGGCGAAGGCTTGTCGGGCACCGGTCCGAAGGCCGGTGGCCCGCTGTACCTGTACCGCCTGCTGTCGACCCGTCCTACCGATGCGATCGAGCAATCCTTCGTACGCGGTGATGCACTGGCTGCGCCGGATGTGCGCCTGCGTGACGCCATGAGCCAACCGTTGACCGCCCTGAAAACCTGGGCCGAAAGCAATAAGTTCAGCGACCTGGCCGTGCTGTGCAGCCAGTTTGCCGCGCAATCGCAAAGCGGTGTTACACGCCTGCTGGCCGGCCCGACTGGCGAACGCAACAGCTACGCCATCCTGCCCCGCGAGCACGTACTGTGCCTGGCAGACCTGGAAGGCGATCTGCTGGCGCAACTGACAGCCGTACTGGCGGTGGGTAGCTCGGCGGTGTGGCCGGAATCTGACCTGACCAAGGCGCTGTTCCCACGGCTGCCGAAGGAAGTTCAGGCGAAGATCCAGCGCGTGGCCGACTGGACCAAGGACGAAGTGATCTTCGATGCGGTCCTGCACCATGGCGATTCCGACCAACTGCGCGGGGTGTGCCAGCAAGTGGCCCAGCGCAGCGGCGCGATTGTCGGGGTCAACGGCTTGTCTTCGGGCGAAACCAACATTGCGCTGGAGCGCCTGGTGATCGAGCGCGCGTTGAGCGTCAACACCGCTGCGGCTGGCGGTAATGCGAGCTTGATGACGATCGGCTGATCAATGCCAAAGTGGGGCACCTGCAATGGGTGCCCCACTGCATCAAGGCTGCCTACACCGGATAACTGTTGGAGCTGGCTTGCCTGCGATGGCGCAGTGTCAGCCAAGCAAATAATGCCTGGCCCACCGCCATCGCAGGCAAGCCAGCTCCCACATTGACCGCGGCATACCTTTACGCTGTGTTTTGCTGCTCCATCACCCAGATCAATCTTGCTATCGCGCCTCTATTCGCGCACTTAGACTGCGGCCTATTCCCACATAGGTAAGCCGCCATGTCCGAGACGCTCCTCAGTTCCCGCAATCTGGCTTTCGAGCTGTATGAAGTCCTCGATGCCGAGGGCCTGACCCAGCGCGAGCGGTTTGCCGAACACAATCGCGAAACCTTCGACGCTGCGATTGGCACTGCGCGCAGCATCGCCGAAAAGTACTTCGCACCGCACAACCGCAAGGGCGACGAGAACGAACCGCGCTACGAAGACGGTCAGGCGATCCTGATCCCGGAAGTGAAACCTGCCGTCGATGCCTTTCTCGAAGCGGGCTTTCTCAATGCTGCCCGCAGTTTCGAAGCCGGTGGCATGCAACTGCCGACCCTGCTGTCCCAAGCGTGTTTTGCGCACTTTCAGTCAGCCAATGCGGCCTCTACTTCCTACCCGTTCCTGACCATGGGCGCGGCCAATCTGATCGAGAGTTTTGGCACCGAGGAGCAGAAGCAACGCTTTCTGCAACCGATGATCGAAGGCCGGTTCTTTGGCACCATGGCCCTGACCGAACCCCATGCCGGTTCGTCGCTGTCGGATATCCGCACCCGCGCCGAGCCGGCGGCGGATGGCACGTACCGGCTCAAGGGCAACAAGATCTTTATCTCCGGCGGCGATCATCCGCTGTCGGAAAACATCGTACATATGGTCTTGGCCAAACTGCCGGACGCACCGGCCGGGGTGAAGGGCATTTCGCTGTTTATCGTGCCCAAGTTCCTGGTCAACGATGACGGCAGCCTGGGCCCGCGCAACGATGTGTTGCTGGCCGGGTTGTTCCACAAGATGGGCTGGCGCGGCACCACCTCCACGGCGTTGAACTTCGGCGATAACGGCGAGTGTGTCGGCTATCTGGTGGGCAAGCCACACCAGGGCCTGGCTTGCATGTTCCAGATGATGAACGAGGCGCGGATTGGCGTCGGCATGGGCGCGGTGATGCTGGGCTACGCCGGTTACCTGTACTCCCTGGAGTACGCCCGGGAACGCCCGCAAGGTCGCCTGCCCGACAGCAAGGACCCGAACACCGCACCGGTGTCGATCATCCAGCACGCCGATATCAAGCGCATGCTGCTCACGCAAAAAGCCTATGTGGAAGGTGCCTTCGACCTGGGCCTGTACGCGGCACGGTTGTTCGATGACACCACCACCCTGGACAGTGAGGCCGGACGCAAGCAGGCCCATGAGTTACTCGACCTGCTGACCCCGATCGTCAAGTCCTGGCCCTCGGAGTTCTGCCTGAAGGCCAATGAACTGGCGATCCAGATCCTCGGCGGCCACGGCTACACCCGTGAATACCCGGTAGAGCAGTACTACCGCGACAACCGCCTGAACCCGATCCACGAGGGTACCCACGGCATCCAGTCCCTGGACCTGCTGGGGCGCAAGCTCGCGCAAAACGGCGGCGCGGGTTTGAAGCAGTTGGTTCGCTTGATCGCCGAGACCGGCGCACGGGCCCAGGAATACCCGTCACTCACGGCCATGCGCGAGCCGCTGGAACAGTTGGTGGCGAGCCTGCAAAGCGTGACCCTGGGGCTGTTGACGGATCTCGCCCAGGGCAAGGTCAACAGCAGCCTGGCGAACTCGGCGCTGTACCTGAAAGTATTTGGGCATACGGTGATTGGCTGGCGCTGGCTGGAACAGGCGATCCGCGCCGAAGAAGGCTTGGCCAAAGGCAATGCAGCGGATGTGGCCTTCTATAAGGGCAAGCTGCAAGCGGCCCGGTACTTCCTGACCTGGGAGGTACCGGGCTGCCATCATGAACTGTCGATCCTGCAGGCACGGGACGATACGTGCCTGACCATGCAGGATGAATGGTTCTGATCAGGGCTGGCCGATGGCCTTGGAAATCACATCGACCGTGGCGCTGACTTGCTCTTGGTAACGGTCGAGTTCCTGCTGGTGACGCTGCTGCATGTCGATCTGTTCGGCACATAGATTCAGCGCCGCCAGCACCAGCAGTTTGTCGCCGATCAGGGTCGGGTACTTCTGCTTGGTGGTGGCCAATGACGCCTTGAGCATGGTCACGGCTTTGAGCAGGGTGTTGTCTTCCCCGTCCGGTGCCTTGATCGAGTAATCCTCACCGAGAATCGAAACGACCTTTATCCCTTCACTCATGCGCTCACAGGACCTGCGCTCACACGCTCAACCAACGCCTGGATACGGGCGGCGGTGGCGCCCTGCTTTTCTTCCTGTTCCATCAGGTTCAGTTGCAGGCTGTCGTTCTCATCCTTGGCGCGGGCCAGTTCCGCCTTGAGGGATTCGTTGGTGCCCAGCAATGCTTGATTCTGCTGCACCAGGTCACTGACCAGTTGTTCCAGTTGGCTGAGGGATGTTTCTAACATTTTGAATTCTCGGGCTTTTTCAAAGGGCGGTGACGATAAAGAAAATTCACCGTGGAAGCCAGGGTTATCCTGGCGCGCAGCCCTGATTTCACGGGTCAGGCCACGCTGTGGAGCCTTAGTGACTGCATTTACGCCATCTGGTTCCTGAATCCCTGCCAATCCGTGCCAGGTGCGACAAAAACGCACAGCCCCTCAAGACTTTGGTCGCATGTCCGATAGGTCATGCTTACCCCGCCTCAAAGCCGCACGGATCGCGCCTCTCCCAGGACCACTCATGTCTCTTCGTAAAATGAATATCGCGCCGCGCGCGTTTCTCGGCTTCGCGTGCATTGGTGCGCTGATGTTGTTTCTCGGTATTTTTGCGCTGAACCAGATGAGCAAGATCCGTGGGGCCGCCGAAGACATCACCCAGAGCAGCGTGCCGAGCATTCGCGCCCTCGAGGACTTTACCCAACTGACCCTGCGCCTGCGCGTGCTGTCTTATCGCCTGCTGACCAACCGCGAGCCAGACGTACAACAGAAGACCCTGGAAGCCTTTGAACTGCGCAACCAGCAGATTCGTACGGCCCAGGTCACTTATGAAAAGCTGATCGAAAGCCGTGAGGAACGCTCGGCCTACGACGAGTACGTACGCCTGCTGGGCCAGTACCACCAGATTGAAGAGCGGATGAAGAGCCTGTCGCGCAGCAACCAGATAGAAGAACTGCGCACCCTGCTCAACACGCAATTGCTGAGCAACTCCGAGCAGATCAACGCAGCCCTCACGCGCCTGCTGGACCTCAACAACAGCATGGCCAATGCCACCAACCAAAAGGCTGCCGATCAATATGACTCGGCCTTTGACCTGGTGGTGGCCCTGCTGGTGCTGGCCACCGCACTGACCGTGCTGTTTGCCTGGCTGCTGACCCGCAGCATCACCCTACCCATCGCCCAAGCCCTGGACGCCGCCGAGCACATTGCCGAGGGCAACCTGACCCAGTCGATCAAGGTCGATGGCGATGACGAAGCCGGCCGCCTGTTGCGCGCAATGAATAAAATGCAGGAGAAATTGCGCGACACCCTGCAGCGCATTTCTGGTTCGGCCACCCAACTGGCCTCCGCTGCCGAAGAGCTGAACGCCGTCACCGACGAAAGCGCCCGTGGCCTGACCCAGCAGAACAACGAGATCGAACAGGCGGCCACCGCCGTCAACGAGATGACCAGCGCCGTTGAAGAAGTCGCGCGCAATGCGGTCAGCACCTCCGAAGCCTCGAAAAACGCCACGGCCTCGGCGGGTGATGGTCGCGACCTGGTGCAGGAAACCGTCAGCGCCATCGAGCGCATGAGCGGCGATGTGCAGGGCACCGCCACGCTGATCGGCGCGCTGGCCGAAGAGTCGCGGGATATCGGCAAGGTGCTCGACGTGATTCGCGGCCTGGCCGACCAGACCAACCTGCTGGCCCTGAACGCTGCCATCGAGGCCGCGCGTGCCGGGGAAGCCGGGCGTGGTTTTGCGGTAGTGGCCGATGAAGTGCGGGCCCTGGCCCATCGCACCCAGCAATCGACCAGTGAGATCGAACGGATGATCGGCAGTATCCAGGCCGGTACCGAACAGGCGGTGGACTCGATGCGCAACAGCACCGAGCGCGCCGAGTCCACACTCAATATCGCCAAAGGCGCAGGGATGTCCCTGGATACCATCAATAGCGCGATCATCGAGATCAACGAGCGCAACCTGGTGATCGCCAGCGCCGCCGAAGAGCAGGCGCAAGTCGCGCGGGAAGTGGACCGCAACCTGGTGAACATCCGCGACTTGTCGGTGCAATCGGCCACGGGCGCCAGCCAGACCAGTGCGGCCAGCAGCGAGTTGTCGCGCCTGGCGGTGGATTTGAATGGGATGGTGGGGCGTTTCCGCCTCTGAAATACAGTCACCCCCTGTAGGAGCTGGCTTGCCTGCGATGGCAGCGCAGCGTTGAGCCTGATTCACCGAGGCGCTGCCATCGCAGGCAAGCCAGCTCCTACAAAAGCTTTTTGACAGCGCAGCAATTCAACAGGTTAGAATCGCTGGCACGCAGACTGCATGGTCAGACTGCGCCTCGCCTTATTTCCGGAGTACTGCCTTTGAATGCGACGACCATCAACAGCCTGTTCTTGATCGGCGCGTTGCTGGTAAGTGCGAGCATTCTGGTGAGTTCTCTTTCGTCCCGCCTGGGCATCCCGATCCTGGTGATCATCCTGGCCGTGGGCATGATCGCCGGCGTCGATGGCGGCGGGATCATTTTCGATAACTACCCGACCGCGTACCTGGTGGGCAACCTGGCATTGGCAGTGATCCTGCTCGATGGCGGCTTGCGCACGCGGGTCGCGAGTTTTCGCGTGGCACTGTGGCCAGCCCTGTCGCTGGCGACCGTGGGGGTGTTGATAACCACCGGCCTCACCGGTATGGCGGCGGCCTGGCTGTTTGACCTCAATATCATCCAGGGCCTGCTGATCGGAGCCATCGTCGGCTCCACCGATGCCGCCGCCGTGTTCTCGCTGCTGGGCGGCAAGGGCCTGAACGAACGGGTCAGCGCCAGCCTGGAAATCGAATCCGGCAGCAACGACCCAATGGCGGTGTTCCTCACCGTAACCCTGATCGACATGCTCGCCAGCGGCCAGACCGGCCTGCACTGGAGCCTGTTGACCCACCTGATCCGCGAATTCGGCATCGGCGGCATCATCGGCCTGGGCGGCGGCTGGCTGATGCTGCAACTGGTCAACCGGATCAACCTGGCCAACGGCCTGTACCCGATCCTGGTGATCGCCGGTGGCCTGTTCGTGTTTGCCCTGACCAATGCCCTGCACGGCAGCGGCTTCCTCGCCGTGTACCTGTGCGGCCTGGTGATCGGCAACCGTCCGGTACGCAGCCGCCACGGCATCCTGCATATGCTCGACGGCATGGCCTGGCTGGCGCAGATCGGCATGTTCCTGGTGCTGGGCCTGCTGGTCACGCCCCATGACCTGCTGCCCATCGCCCTGCCGGCCCTGGGCCTGGCGCTGTGGATGATCCTGTTTGCCCGGCCGCTGTCAGTAGCGGTTGGCCTGCTGCCGTTCAAGGCCTTCCACGGCCGCGAAAAAGTATTTATCGCCTGGGTCGGCCTGCGCGGCGCGGTACCGATCATTCTTGCGGTGTTCCCGCTGATGGCCGGCCTGCCCCACGCCCAGCTGTATTTCAACCTGGCGTTCTTTATCGTGCTGGTGTCGTTGCTGGTGCAGGGCACCAGCCTGCCGTGGGTGGCCAAGCTTTTGAAAGTGACGGTACCGCCCGAGCCCGCGCCGATCTCCCGGGCGGCCCTGGAAGTGCACGTCACCAGCGAGTGGGAGCTGTTCGTCTACCGCCTGGGCGCCGAAAAGTGGTGCATCGGCGCCGCCCTGCGCGAGCTGAAAATGCCCGAGGGCACGCGCATCGCCGCACTGTTTCGCGGCCAGCAACTGCTCCATCCGTCGGGTAGTACGGTGTTGGAGGCCGACGACCTGCTGTGCGTGATCGGCCATGAGCACAACCTCGCCGCCCTCGGCAAACTGTTCAGCCAGGCGCCGCAACGGGGCCTGGACCTGCGCTTCTTCGGCGACTTCGTGCTCGAAGGCGATGCGCAACTGGGCGCGGTGTCGGCGCTGTACGGGCTCAAGCTCGACGGTATCGATCCGGATATGCCCCTGGGCCAGTTCATCACGCAAAAGGTCGGTGGCGCCCCCATCGTCGGCGACCAGGTGGAGTGGAACAACACCATTTGGACAGTCGCCGTGATGGACGGGAACAAGATCGGCAAAGTCGGCGTCAGATTCCCCGAAGGAAGTCGCCCGGCCCCCGGACTCTTCCTCTAAACTGCGGGGCGACGGTGTGCCAATGGCCATCAGCACGCCCCCTATTCTTCATCTTGTTCGACCGGTCTCTATGACAATCCTGCGCACTTTTTTAGCCACTGCCTTGCTGGGCCTGAGTCTCTGCGTCAGCCCCGTGTTCGCCGCCGACCCGCCAAGCATCGAGAGTGTGCAACAGACCCTGGACAAGCTGCCGGACCGCAAACTGCCCGACGCCGACATGAAGGCGCTGCAGAACGTTTTGCAGCAGACCCTGACGTTGCTGGGCAACAAGCAGGACTACGAGCAACGCCTGAGCGATCTCAAGCGCCAATTGCAAGATGCACCCCGCCAGACCACGGAAAACGCCCGTGAACTGGCCCGGCTCAAGGGCACCAAGGTTGTCCCGGTGGCCCAACGCTACGCCAGCCTGCCGGTGCCGCAGCTCGAACAACTGCTGGTGCAGCGCAGCACCCAGCAAGGCGACCTGCAAAAAGAGTTGGCCGACGCTAACAGCCTGAGCATCGCCGCCCAGACCCGCCCCGAGCGCGCCCAGACCGAAATCAGCAACAGCCAGACGCGCATCCAGCAAATCAACAGCATCCTCAAGGCCGGCAAGGACAATGGCAAACCGCTCAATGGCGACCAGCGCAACCTGCTGAACGCCGAACTGGCGGCGCTCAACGCCTTGATCCCGCTGCGCCGCCAGGAACTGGCCGGCAATAGCCAACTGCAAGACCTGGGCAACAGCCAGCATGACCTGGCGGTGGAAAAAACCGCGCGCCTGGAGCAGGAAATCCAGGACCTGCAAACCCTGATCAACCAGAAACGCCTGGCCCAGTCCCAGGAAACTGTGACCCAGCAGTCCATCGAGGCACAGAAGGCCGGCGGCAGCAGCCTGCTGGCCACGGAAAGCGCAGCCAACCTGAAGCTGTCCGACTACCTGCTCAAAAGCACTGACCGGCTCAATGAGCTGACCCAGCAGAACCTGCAAACCAAACAGTTGCTGGACAATGTGACCCAGAGCGATTCGGCCCTGGACGAGCAGATCAACGTGCTCAAGGGCAGCCTGCTGCTGTCGAAAATCCTCTATAAACAGAAGCAGGCCTTGCCGCGCCTGAAAGTCGATCGCGACCTGGCCGACGATATCGCCAACATTCGCCTGTACCAATTCGAGGTCAACCAGCAGCGCGAGCTGATCAGTTCACCGAGCGCCTACGTCGACAACCTGCTGGCCGACCAGCCAGAGGACCAGGTCACGCCACAGCTGCGCCGCACCCTGCTGGAACTGGCCGTGACCCGCAGCGACTTGCTCGAACGCCTGAGCCGGGAACTGAGCTCGCTGCTCAACGAATCCATCACCCTGCAACTGAACCAGAAGCAACTGCTCAGCACCGCCGCCAGCCTGCGCGCGACCCTCGACGAACAGATGTTCTGGATCCCCAGCAACAAACCGCTGGACGTCGAATGGCTCGAAGGCGTGCCCAACCGCCTGAGCAAACAGGTCGACACCCTGCCCTGGGCCTCCAGCCTCAGCGAACTGTACGACGGCCTGGCCCAGCGCCCGCTGCTGTTTTTGCCCCTGCTGCTGCTGATCGGCGCACTGTTGTGGCGGCGCAGCAACCTGTATGACCGGCTGAAGAAAATCCACATGGATATCGGTCACTTCAAGCGTGACAGCCAGTGGCACACCCCGGTCGCGATCCTGGTGAATATCCTGCTGGCCTTGCCCGTGACCCTCGGCCTGGCGCTGTGCGGCTATGCCCTGCAAATCGATGCGCGTGGGCAGAACGCCAACCTGGGCATGGCCCTGGTGCAGATCGCCCAGGCGTGGCTGGTGTTCTACACCGCCTACCGGATCCTCGCGCCGGGTGGCGTGGCCGAATTGCATTTCCGCTGGGAAAAACCCCAGGTCGAATTCCTCCAGGGCTGGATCCGCAAACTGGGGCTGGTGGTGTTGGCGCTGGTGGCCGTGGTGTCCATCGCCGAGCATCAACCGGCGGCCCTGGCCGATGATGTGCTGGGCATCGCCGTAGTCCTCACCTGTTATGGGCTGATGGCCTGGCTGCTCAGCCGCCTGCTGCTCAACAGCCCGACCCATGAAAAAGCCTCACTGTTTCGCAAGGTCGTCGGCGTCGCGTTTACCGCGCTGCCCATCGCGCTGTTTATTGCCGTGTGCTTTGGCTACTACTACACCGCGCTCAAACTCAGCGACCGCCTGATCAACACCCTGTACCTGCTGATGTTCTGGCTGGTGATCGAAGCCACCTTCGTCCGTGGCCTGGGCGTTGCCGCACGGCGCCTGGCCTACTCCCGCGCACTGGCCAAACGCCAGGCCGCCAAGGAAGCCGGCGACGGCGAAGTGGTGATCGAGGAACCGACCCTGGATATCGAGCAGGTCAACGAACAATCCATGCGCCTGATTCGCCTGGCCTTGCTCGGCGGTTTTATCGCGGCGCTGTACTGGGTCTGGTCCGACCTGATCTCGGTGTTCTCCTACCTGGACAACGTCACCCTCTACGAATACACCAGCGGTACCGGCGCCAATATCAGCATGGTGCCCATCAGCATCGGCGACATGCTCGGCGCGCTGATCATCATCGGTATCACCTTTGCCCTGGCGCGCAACCTGCCGGGCCTGCTGGAAGTGCTGGTGCTGTCGAAGCTGGACCTGGCCCAGGGCAGCGCCTATGCCACCACCACCTTGCTGTCGTATGTCATTGCCGGTGTGGGTTTTGTGTCGACCCTGTCGACCCTCGGGGTGAGCTGGGACAAGCTGCAATGGCTGGTGGCCGCACTGTCGGTGGGCCTGGGCTTCGGTATGCAGGAGATCTTTGCCAACTTTATCTCCGGCATCATGATCCTGTTCGAGCGCCCGGTACGCATCGGCGACACCATCACCATCGGCAACCTGTCGGGCACGGTGAGCAAGATCCGCATCCGCGCCACCACCATCACCGACTTTGACCGCAAGGACATCATTGTCCCGAACAAAACCTTTATCACCGGGCAACTGATCAACTGGTCGCTGACCGACACCATCACCCGGGTCACTCTCAAGCTCGGCGTGGACTACGGCTCCGATCTGGACCTGGTGAAGGAATTGTTGCTCAAGGCCGCCAGGGATAACCCGCGCGTCCTGAAAGACCCGGAACCCCACGTGTACTTCCTCAACTTCGGCGAAAGTACCCTGGACCACGAATTGCGCATGCATGTGCGCGACCTGGGCGACCGCAACCCGGTGATCGATGAGGTCAACCGCTTCATCAATCGTGAGTTCAAGAAGCAGAGCATCAATATCTCGTTCCGGCAGATGGAGGTTTACCTGAAGAACCTGCACGGCCAGGAATACAAACTGGTGGAAATCGAACCCCTGAGCAAGCCGGCCAATGACGGCTCGCCACAACCCACTCCGCCGACCAAACTCGACTAACCGCTTTATCCCCAGCAGAATGCTCGGACATTCTGCTGGAGATGGCCGGTGAAAGCCCTCGACGACCTGACCTTCGACAACCGCTTCGCCCGCCTGGGCGATGGTTTCTCAACCCACGTACTGCCCGAGCCCATCGACGCGCCACGGCTGGTGGTGGCGAGCAGTGCCGCCATGGCCCTGCTTGATCTCGACCCAGCCGTCGCCCAGACACCGGTGTTCGCCGAACTGTTCGGTGGCCACAAGCTGTGGGCCGAGGCCGAACCACGGGCGATGGTCTATTCGGGGCATCAATTTGGCTCCTACAACCCGCAACTGGGGGATGGTCGCGGCTTGCTGCTGGGCGAGGTATATAACGCGGCGGGCGAACACTGGGACTTGCACCTCAAGGGCGCGGGGCAAACGCCTTACTCACGCATGGGTGATGGCCGCGCGGTGCTGCGCTCTTCGATCCGCGAGTTTCTCGCCTCCGAAGCCTTGCACGCCCTGGGCATCCCCAGCAGCCGCGCCCTGTGCGTGATCGGCTCCGACACCCCGGTATGGCGCGAAAAACAGGAACGTGCGGCCATGGTCCTGCGCCTGGCGCCGAGCCATATCCGCTTTGGGCACTTCGAATACTTCTATTACACCCAGAAAACCGAGTTGCACCAGCAACTGGCCGAACACGTGCTGAAATTGCACTTCCCCGAATGCCAGGAGCAACCCGAGCCGTACCTGGCGATGTTCCGCGAGATTGTCGAGCGCAACGCCGAACTGATCGCCAAGTGGCAGGCTTATGGCTTTTGCCATGGGGTGATGAACACCGACAACATGTCGATCCTGGGTATTACCTTCGACTTCGGGCCGTTTGCCTTCCTCGATGACTTCGACGCCCATTTCATTTGCAACCACTCCGATCATGAAGGCCGCTATTCCTTCAGCAATCAGGTACCGATCGGCCAGTGGAACCTCAGTGCCCTGGCCCAGGCGTTGACGCCGTATATCAGCGTTGAAGCCCTGCGCGAAACCCTGGGCCTGTACCTGCCGCTCTACCAGGCCCACTACCTGGACCTGATGCGCCGCCGCCTGGGCCTGACCACTGCCGAAGACGACGACCAGAAACTGGTAGAGCGCTTGCTGCAACTGATGCAAAACAGCGGCGTGGACTACACCTTGTTCTTCCGCCGCCTGGGGGATGAGTCCGCCGCACTGGCCGTGGCGCAGTTGCGCGATGACTTTGTTGACCTCAATGGGTTCGATACCTGGGCAGACCTATATAAAGCCCGTGTCGAGCGCGATGGCAACAGCCCCCAGGCAGAACGCCGCGAGCGGATGCATGCAGTGAACCCGCTGTACATCCTGCGCAACTACCTTGCACAAAACGCCATCACCGCCGCCGAGTCCGGCGACTACAGCGAAGTGCACAGGCTGCATGAGGTATTGAGCAAACCATTTGAAGAACAGCCAGGGATGGAGCAGTACGCCCAGCGGCCGCCCGATTGGGGCAAGCATTTGGAGATCAGTTGTTCGTCATAGCTCTTTTCAGATGAACATATCCACAGGCACTTTAAAGTGCTCTGCCAGCCAACGAATCTGTCGCACGTTGAGCTGGCGCTTGCCACTGAGAATTTCAGAGACCACCGATTGAGGACCTACGCCCGGTAAATCACTCTGGGTCAAACCGTGCTCCTGCATCATTGACCGCAACACTTCGACACCACTCACCTCGGGTATCGGCCAATGCTCCAGATCGTAGGCCTCGACCCAGTCGCCGATAATATCCACCAACCCCATCAGGGGGTGGGTTTCGTCGTCCCCGACAATATCCAGCAATTCGTCGAGGGCCTCGACCAGCACATCGTAGTCAGCCTCGCTTTTGGGCTTGCGCAACAGCGGTGACACAAATTCCCAGTGCTCAACAGCCTGCTCAATCAATACGCTCATTTTCCTGTCACTCCTTCCACTTGCCCTTGGAATTTCGAATGGGTCTCACACTGATTACTCGCATGCAATATCCTTATCGCATCTTGCTATGGAGGTTAGTCTCGGCATCAAATTATCGCAATATGCGATAGGTGCTCAGCAGAACAGCGGCGCAATCTCAAACTTGCATACGTAGCCTAGGTAGGCGGCCAAACGTGCGCACAGGCAAAAATGTGAACACATGCGTCGCCACCGCCGAGCCTTGATAATTTCGGTCTTGGCTCCAAATAGAGTTCATTGGCAACTTCAACGGAATCCCACCATGTCCGATCCCCTGGTAATCCCCTGCCCTCATTGCAACGGCCTCAACCGCATCCCCCACGAACGCATGGGCGATGCCCCAAAGTGCGGGCGCTGCAAGCAGCCGGTGTTGCTGAGCAAACCGTTTGAACTGAAACAGGGCGACTATTCCAGCCAGATCAAGGGCGACTTGCCGCTGCTGGTGGATGTGTGGGCAGAGTGGTGCGGGCCGTGCAAATCGTTTGCGCCGGTGTTTGAACAGGCGGCCGGGCAGTTGGCGGGCAAGTGCCGGCTGGCCAAGCTCGATAGCGAGGCCAACCAGCAGCTTTCGGCGCAATTGGGGATTCGCTCGATTCCCAGCCTGATCCTGTTCAAGAATGGCCGGGAAGTGGCACGCCAGAGCGGCGCGTTTGCGCTACCGCAATTGATGAGCTGGTTGCGCAGCCAAGGGGTGTAACCCTGTAGGAGCGGGCTTGCCCGCGATGGCCATAGGTATCTACACAACTTTGCAGCAACGCCTAAATCCAGACAGATAGCGCAGTTGTGGCGAGCGGGCTTGCCCCGCGCTGGGCTGCGAAGCAGCCCCAATAAGACGAATGCGTTGTACCAGATACACCGCAGCGGCTGGTTTTGGGGCTGCTTCGCAGCCCAGCGCGGGGCAAGCCCGCTCGCCACAGGGGAGTTCGTCAGTTTCTGAAAGTTGTGTAGATACCTATGCCGCGATGGCGAGGGGCAGCTTGATGGATATGCAAGCTGGCACACCGTCATCGCAGGCAAGCCAGCTCCCACATCGAGCGTGTTCACCCTTCAGATCAGGTGTTTTCCAGCAGGTTGTGCAGCTCCACGAACTGTCGGGTCAGTTTGTGGCGCGGGTCGAGGTGGATCAGCGGTTTGCTTTCCTGGTGGGACTCGCGCATGCGCACCGAGCTGGCCAGGTACACCGGCAACACCGGCAGGCCTTCGGCAATCAACTCGTCGAGCATCTGCTGCGGCAGGCTCGCCCGGGCCTGGAACTGGTTGACCACGATGCCTTCCACTTCCAGGCCTTCGTTGTGGTCGTCCTTGAGTTCTTCGATTTCCGCCAGCAGGCCGTACAGCGCCTGGCGCGAAAAACTATCGCAATCGAACGGGATCAACACGCGATCAGCTGCAATCAGCGCGGAAACCGCATAGAAGTTTAGGGCCGGCGGCGTATCCAGGTAAATCCGGTCGTAATCCTCGGCCAATTCATCAAGCAGTTTTCGCAGCTTGTTGATCTTGTGCTTGGCCTCAAGCTTGGGCTGCAGGTCCGCCAGTTCCGCGGTGGCGGTGATGACGTGCAGGTTGTCGAATGGGGTTTCGTAGATATCCACCTGGTTTTTCTTCGAAAACGGCCCGGATGACAGGGTCTGCTTGAAGAAATCGGCAATGCCCATGGGGATATCGTCACCCGTCAGCCCCGTCAGGTACTGGGTCGAGTTGGCCTGTGCATCGAGGTCCACCAACAGGGTTCGATAGCCTTCGCTGGCGCTGACCGCCGCCAGGTTGCAGGCGATGCTGGATTTGCCAACGCCGCCTTTTTGATTGAACACCACGCGCCGCATGGAAAAACCTCCGTGTATCAATGAATGCCCGAGTGTAGAGGGCAAAAGCGCCCGCTCGCTACCTTGATCAAGCATGTACTACAGCATCAGAGGATCGATCCCGCATAACTATCTCGTATTACGCCAACCAACACAGACCTGCCTGACACCAAACACCTACAGCCATTGGCGGAGAATCGATGATTCATTTCGCTGACTTTGTAATATCTCGTGAACAATTCTTTACCAAAGTTTGCTAGAACCCCACCGCACCGGGATAATGCGCGCCACTCGGCCATCGCGCCATGTCCCGCCATTGCGGGGCAAACTGCAGCACAAGGAAGCCCGCAGGGGCGGGAAATCTTCTCAGTGATCAATTTCAACATCGCCCAATGGCGCGCCTGGGCCCCTGGGCTCGACAGCGTGGATGCCTGGCGCGACTGGTGCCAGGCCCCGACGTTGCTGGCCCAAAGCGATGCCGCGCCCGATGTGTCGTTCCTGCCAGCCATGCAGCGCCGGCGCCTGAGCCGCCTGGCCCGGATGGCCTTCAGCGTCGGCTGGCCCTTGGCAGAAGGCCTGCAGGACCTGCCGCTGGTGTTTGTTTCACGTCATGGCGAAACCCCGCGCACCCTGGATATCCTCAGCGACCTGGCCAATGACCAGCCCCTGTCGCCCACCCAGTTCAGCCTGTCGGTGCACAATGCGGTGATTGGCCTATGGTCGATCCTGCGCAATGAAACCAGCGAAATGACCGCCCTGGCAGCGGCAGGCGACGGCCTGGAGCACGGCATTCTCGAAGCGGCGGCCCTGCTCAACGAAGGCGCGCCGGCCGTGCTGCTGGTGATTACCGAAGAACAGCCACCCCCGGCCTACACGCGCTGGATCAATGATGTGCCGTTCCCCTATGCCCTGGGCCTGCTGCTGACCCCAGGCGACGAATGGCAACTGGCGCTGCACACCGCAACGGTCCAACCCACCGAGACCCAGTGGCCCCACGCCCTGAACCTGCTGTGCACCCTGCTCGACGAGCAAGGTGCCTGCCAACATGCCTGGAAGAACCGAGTATGGAACTGGCAACGCAAACCCTGACCGACAAGCCCCGGGACGCCTACTACTGGCGCCTGTTCGCCACGGCGGCCAGCTTCGTGCTGTTCGGCCTGGGCGGCTTGTGCCTGCGCCTGCTGGTGTTTCCGCTGCTCAGCTGCCTGCCGGGGGACGCCCAGCAACACCAACGTCGCGCGCGCCTGACCATCGGGCGGTTGTTCTGGTTCTTTATCAACATGATGTACCGCGCCGGCATTCTGACCTACAGCGTCGAAGGCGCCGAAAAACTCGGGCGCCCCGGGCAGATGATCATCGCCAATCACCCGTCGCTGATCGATGTGGTGGTGCTGATCGGCCTGGTGCGCCAGGCCAATTGCGTGGTCAAGCAAAGCCTGTGGCAAAACCCCTTCACCCGGGGGCCGGTGAGCGATGCCGGCTATATCAGCAACGACGGCAGCATCGACATGCTCGATGCCGCCGCAGGCGCCCTGCGTGACGGCCAGACCCTGATCATCTTCCCCGAAGGCACCCGCACCGTGCCAGGCGCGCCGCCGGCCTTTCATCGCGGGGCCGCCGCCATCGCCCTGCGCGGTGCGACAATAATCACCCCCGTGGTGCTCAAGGTCAGCCCGACCACGCTGACCAAGGCCGAGCCCTGGTATCGCATCCCCAACCGCCGCTTTCACTTCAGTTTGCAGGTGGGGGCCGATATAGACCCACAGGTGTTTGCCTCACAAGGGCCCGCACCCCAGGCCTCACGCAAGCTCAACGATTACCTGCATCACTATTTCATTAAGGAGCTCGCCGAAGATGAGCAACCCCAACAGCCTTGAGCACGACATTAAAACCCTGATCATCGAGGCCCTGGGCCTGGAAGACATCGACGCCAGCGACATCGGCAGCGAGCAAACCCTGTTCGGCGAAGGCCTGGGCCTGGATTCGGTAGATGCCCTGGAATTGGGCCTGGCGATCCAGAAAAAGTACGGTATCAAGATCGATGCCGACGCCAAGGACACCCGCAATCACTTTATCAACGTGGCCAGCCTTGCGGCGTTCGTCACGGCCAGACAGGCAGCTTGAGACCCGACCATGCAAACTCGTGACGATATCTTCAACACCCTGCGCGACGCCCTGGTGGAACTGTTTGAACTGGAGCCGGAGCGGGTCACCCTCGACGCCAACCTGTACCAGGACCTGGAAATCGACAGCATCGATGCGGTGGACCTGATCGACCATATCAAGCGCCAGACCGGCAAGAAAATCGCCGCCGAAGAGTTCAAGGCCGTGCGTACGGTCAATGACGTGGTCGAGGCGGTCTACCGTCTGGTCCAACCGGCCGCATGAGCCGGCTGATCGGCCTTGGCCTGTTGCTGGTAGGGCTGCTGTATCCTTTTGCGGTGTATTACGGCACGGAGCATTTCGCGCCCTGGCAATTCGGCCTGCTGCTGGCCTGCCTGTGGCTGTTGCGCGCGCTGACCGGCGCACGGCGCCCCGGCAGTGGCTGGATGGCCTTTGTCGCGGTGGTGTTTTGCCTGCTGCTGGCCTGGTTCGACAACCCGCAACTGCTGCGCTGGTACCCGAGCCTGGTCAGCACCTTCATGCTCGCGCTGTTCGGCCTGAGCCTGAAATACGGCCCGCCGATGGTCGAGCGCCTGGCGCGCCTGAGCGACCCGCATCTGCCGCAAAAGGCTATTGCGTACACGCGCCAGGTCACCGTGGTATGGAGTGTGTTTTTCTTGTGTAACGGCCTGCTCGCCGCCGCGCTCACCCTGTGGGCACCGCTGAGCTGGTGGATGTTGTACAACGGCCTGATCGCCTATGGCTTGATGGGCCTGTTGTTTGCCGTGGAATGGCTGGTACGACAAAGGGTTCGAGGCCGCGTATGAATTGGGTCAATCTTGAGCATCTGTTGCTTGAGCCTGTGGAACTGCGTTCGGTCACCACCGAACCTGCGATGAACCACGCACAGCTGTGCGAACGGGCCCTGAGCCTGGCGGCCGGCCTGCAAGCCCGCGGCATCCAGCGCCTGGCGGTGCACTTGAACGACGCCGGCGAGCTGGCGATTGCCTTGCTGGGCGCCTGGCAGGCCGGGGTCAGCGTGTTGCTGCCCGCCGACCTGCAACCCCAGACACGCCAACGCTGGGCCGCTGATGTTGACGCCTGGCTGACCGAAGCGGGCGACCTGGATGCGCTCTACCAACCGCCGCTGGCCGCCGCCGCCCTGGACCTGGACGCCTGCCATTTGGGCCTGTGCACGTCCGGCTCCAGCGGCGAGCCCAAGCGCATCGACAAGACCCTGCGCCAACTGGCCAACGAGGTGCGGGCCCTGGAAGCCTTGTGGGGCGCCGACCTGGGCCAGGCGTGCATCATCGGCAGCGTCGCCACCCAACACATCTATGGCCTGCTGTTCCGCGTGCTGTGGCCGCTGTGCGCCGGTCGCAGCTTTGTGCGCCAGCAACTGCCGTTCCCCGAGGACGTGCAGCGCATCAGCCGCCAGCACCCGCATTTTGCCTGGGTGGCCAGCCCGGCCCTGCTCAAACGCATGGGCGATAACCTCGACTGGGCGGCCTTGAGCAGCGTCAAGCGCGTGTTCTCCTCCGGTGGTGCGCTGCCCATCGACGCGGCCAACAGCCTGCACCAACGCCTGCAGCAGTGGCCGACCGAGATCCTCGGCAGCTCGGAAACCGGCGGCATTGCCTGGCGCCAGGGCCAAACGCCCTGGCAGCCGTTTGCCGATGTATGCCTGAGCCAGGATGCCGAGGGCGCCTTGCGCATTGCCTCGCCGTACCTGCCGGCCGGGCATGTCGAACAGACTGCCGACGCCGCCCAGATCTACGCCGACGGCCGCTTCGAATTGCTCGGGCGCCTGGATCGGATCGTCAAGCTGGAAGAAAAACGCATCTCCCTGCCCATGCTCGAACACGCCCTGGCCGAGCACGCGTGGGTTGCGGAAGCGCGCCTGGGGGTGGTCCAGGAAAACCGCGCCTCCCTCGGCGCCCTGGTGGTGCTCAGTGGCGACGGCCTGCACGCCCTGCGTAACCAAGGCCGGCGCAGCGTCACCCAGGTCCTGCGCCAACACCTGAGCCAACACTGCGAAGCCCTGGCCCTGCCCCGTCGCTGGCGCTTGTTGCGGCAGCTGCCGTTCAACCCCCAGGGCAAACTGCCCCAGGCGCAGATCGAAGCCCTGCTACTGGCGCCGCGCCCCAAGGCCCCGCAAGTGCTGGCGCAAGTCGAGACTGACGGCGAATGGACCCTGCAACTGAGCATCCCCCCGGACCTGGCCTACTTCAGCGGGCACTTCCCTCACACGCCGGTATTGCCGGGGGTGGTGCAGGTGGAATGGGCGTTCAACCTGGGCCAGCAACTGCTCGACCTGCCGCCGACCTTTGCCGGCATGGAAGTGCTCAAGTTCCAGCAATTGGTACGCCCTGGCGACGTGATCGAACTGCACCTGCGTTTTGATCGCGAGCGCGGCAAGTTGTACTTTGCCTATCGCAACGACAGTGCGGCGTGCTCCAGTGGGCGGGTTTTGCTGGAGAACTCCCATGTATAAGTCGGATGAGCGCTTCGCGCTCAATCGCGGGCAAGCCCGCTCCCACATGGGGTACGCATTCCAGATGTGGGAGCTGGCTTGCCTGCGATGCAGGCAACTCGGTCTCGCAGGGAACCCCGATCATGCATAACCCCTGCGCCCTGATCCCGGTCTACAACCACGAAGCCGCCGTGCCCGCCGTGGTCCGTAGCCTGCTGGAACACGGCCTGCCCTGCCTGCTGGTGGACGATGGCAGCAGCCCGGCCTGCGCGGCGGTGCTGGCGCAACTGGCCAGCCTGGATAACGTGTCGCTGCTGACCCTGCCCGTCAATCAAGGCAAGGGCGCAGCCGTGATGGCCGGTTTTCGCGAAGCCGCGCGCCTGGGCTTTACCCATGCCCTACAAGTAGACGCCGACGGCCAGCACGACCTGCGCGAAGTCGCGCTGTTTCTCGACGCCTCACGCACCCACCCTGATGCGGTGATCTGCGGCTACCCCGAATACGACGACAGCGTGCCCAAGGGCCGTCTCTACGCGCGTTACCTGACCCACTTCTGGGTATGGATCAACAGCCTGTCCCTGCAAATCCGCGATTCGATGTGCGGCTTTCGCATCTACCCCCTGCCTCCGGTGCTGGCGCTGATGGACTCGGCGCGGATCGGCAAGCGCATGGATTTCGACTCCGACATCCTCGTGCGCCTGTCGTGGCGCAACCAGCCGATGCGCTGGCTGCCGACCAAGGTGCATTACCCGGCCGATGGCCTCTCGCACTTTCGGCTGTTCCACGACAACCTGCTGATTTCGTCGATGCACACCCGGCTGTTCTTCGGCATGTTGATGCGTGCGCCGTTGATTCTGTGGCGACGGTGGCAGGCATGAGCGACAGCCCCCGGCATTGGGCCGACCGCCAGGAGCGCGGCAGTTTCTGGCTGATGAAACTCACCGCGTTCGCCGCCAAAGTGCTCGGGCGCCGGCTGCTGAGCCCGTTGCTGTATGGCATCGTCCTGTACTTTTTCCTGTTTGGCCGCACCGCGCGCCGGAGCATCTGGCAATACCAGCAGCGCCTGGCCGACTGGAGCGGGCGCGACGACCTGCGCCCCAGCTACACCAAGGTCTTCGGCCAGTTCATGGCCTTCGCCGACGCCTTGCTGGACAAGCTCGATGTGTGGAACGGCAAGCTGCGCCTGGAACAGATCGAAATCATCGACCCCGCCCAACTGCGCGGGCAACTGCGCGGCGCGCGCGGGCAGATGCTGGTGGGCGCCCACCTGGGCAACCTGGAAGTGTGCCGCGCCCTGGCGGAACTGGGCGAGAAAGTCACCATGAACGTGCTGGTGCATACCAAGCATGCCGAACAGTTCAACCGCCTGCTGGGCGAAGCCGGGGCGAGTAACCTGCGCCTGATCCAGGTCAGCGAACTGGACCCGGCGGTGATGCTGCTGCTCAGCCAGCGCCTGGACGACGGTGAATGGCTGGCGATTGCCGGCGACCGCATCCCGCTGCATGGCGGGCGCACGGTGCGCGTGGACTTTCTCGGCCATGACGCGGCATTCCCCCAGGGCCCATGGCTGCTGGCCGGTCTGCTCAAATGCCCGGTCAACCTGCTGATGTGCCTCAAGCACCAGGGGCGCTATCGATTGATCATCGAGCCCTTCGCCCAATTGATCGAATGGAAACGCAGCGACCGCCAGCACGTAATCGCCCACTGGACCGCCCGCTATGCCGAGCGCCTGGGCCAGTTCTGCCTGCAAGCGCCCCAACAATGGTTCAACTTTTACCCTTTCTGGAAGACCGATGACGACGCATCTGCTTGAGCCGGTAACCTTCGGCGAACTCCCTTTGCGCATCGAAGACGTGCTGGCCCTGGCCAACCGTCAGGCGCCTACCCGCCTGCAAGACGATGCCGGTTACCGCCAGCGCATCGCCAAGGGCGCGCAGTTCCTCGATTCGCTGCTGGACAAGGAAGGCGTGATCTACGGCGTGACCACCGGCTACGGCGATTCGTGTGTGGTGGCGGTACCGTTGCAGCATGTCGAGGCTTTGCCGCGTCACCTGTACACCTTCCACGGCTGCGGCCTGGGCAAGTTGCTCGACGCCCAGGCCACCCGTGCGGTGCTGGCGGCGCGCTTGCAGTCGCTGTGCCATGGCGTGTCCGGGGTACGGGTTGAACTGCTGGAGCGCCTGCATGCGTTCCTTGAACACGACATCTTGCCGCTGATCCCCGAAGAGGGCTCGGTGGGCGCCAGCGGCGACCTGACGCCGCTGTCCTACGTGGCCGCAACCTTGTCCGGCGAGCGCGAAGTGTTGTTCCACGGCGAGCGCCGCCAGGCCGCCGACGTCCACCGCGAGCTGGGCTGGACACCGTTGGTGCTGCGGCCCAAGGAAGCTCTGGCACTGATGAACGGCACCGCAGTGATGACCGGCCTCGCCTGCCTGGCCTTTGCCCGCGCCGACTACCTGCTGCAACTGGCCACGCGTATTACCGCGTTGAACGTGGTGGCGCTGCAAGGCAACCCGGAGCACTTTGACGATCGCCTGTTCGCCGCCAAGCCGCACCCCGGGCAGATGCAGGTTGCGGCCTGGCTGCGCAAGGACCTGGCCATCGACGCCCCGACCGCGCCGCTGCACCGTTTGCAGGACCGCTACTCGCTGCGCTGCGCGCCCCACGTCCTCGGCGTGCTGGCCGACAGCCTGAACTGGCTGCGTTCGTTTATCGAGATCGAACTCAACAGCGCCAACGACAACCCGATCATCGACGCCGAAGCCGAGCGCGTGCTGCACGGTGGGCATTTCTACGGCGGGCATATCGCCTTTGCCATGGACAGCCTGAAAAACCTGGTGGCCAACGTCGCCGACCTGCTCGACCGGCAACTGGCACTGCTGGTGGACGAGCGTTACAACCATGGTTTGCCGAGCAACCTGTCGGGCGCCCCGGCGGATCGCGCGATGATCAACCACGGTTTCAAGGCTGTGCAGATCGGCACCAGCGCCTGGACTGCCGAAGCATTGAAAAACACCATGCCGGCCAGCGTGTTCTCGCGCTCCACCGAGTGCCACAACCAGGACAAGGTGAGCATGGGCACCATCGCCGCCCGCGATGCGATCCGCGTGCTGGAGCTGACCGAACAGGTGGCCGCCGCCACCTTGCTCGCCGCCAACCAGGGCGTGTGGCTGCGCGCCCAGGTCAAAGATGCACGGCCATTGCCGCCGGCCCTGGCGGCCATGCACATCGAGCTGGCCAAGGACTTCCCGCCGGTGATTGAAGACCGCGCCCTGGAAGGCGAACTGCGCCTGTGCCTGCAACGTATCGCTGCGCAACACTGGAGGCTGCATGCGTAGCCCCGGCGTATTGCACAGCGACACGCAGATCCTCGTGCCGTTCTTCGACATCGACACGATGAACGTGGTCTGGCACGGCCATTACGTGAAATACCTGGAAATCGCCCGTTGCGCGCTGCTGGACAAGCTCGGCCACAACTACACGGCGATGCTCGAATCCGGCTATGCGTGGCCGGTGATCGACATGCAACTGCGCTACGTGCGTGGCGCCACCTTTGGCCAGACCATCAACGTGCGCGCCAGCCTGGTGGAGTGGGAGAACCGCTTGAAGGTCAACTACCTGATCACCGACCTTGCCAGCGGCGAACGCCTGACCCGCGCCAGCACCGTGCAAGTGGCCGTCGAAATCGCCAGCCGCGAAATGCAGTTGGCCTCGCCCAGCGTATTCACCACCGCCGTCGAAAGGGCCCTGAAATGCTGACCCCTGTGGGAGCGGGCTTGCCCGCGATGGTCGTCAACGATAACGCGGGGCGCCTGACACTGCGCGGCGTCCTCGGTTTTTTCGCGAGCAAGCTCGCTCCTACAGAGGGGCGTCGAAAGGACTTCCCTGTGGGAGCGGGCTTGCCCGCGATGGTCGCCAACGATAACGCGGGGCGCCTGACACTGCGCGGCGCCCTCAGGTTTTTCGCGAGCAAGCTCGCTCCTACCGAGGGGCGGCGAAAGGACCTCCCTGTAGGAGCGGGCTTGCCCGCGATGGTCGCCAACGATAACGCGGGGCGCCTGACACTGCGCGGCGCCCTCGGGTTTTTCGCGAGCAAGCTCGCTCCTACAGAGGGGTGTCGAAAGGACCTCCCTGTAGGAGCGGGCTTGCCCGCGATGGTCGTCAACGATAACGCGGGGTGCCTGACACTGCGCGGCGTCCTCGGGTTTTTCGCGAGCAAGCTCTCTCCTACAGAGGGGCGTCGAAAGGACTTCCCTGTGGGAGCGGGCTTGCCCGCGATAGTCGTCAACGATAACGCGGGGCGCCTGACACGGCGCGGCGCCCTCAGTTTTTTCGCGAGCAAGCTCGCTCCTACAGGGGTTGGGTTGTTTTTGAGTTTTGGGGCTTATGCCTTCGACTTGCAACAACTGAGCGATCAGTTGGCCAAGCCCTCGGTGATCCACGGCAGTTTCATCCAGGAGAAACACCTGCGTGCCCTGCCCCAGCCGTTGACCAGCAAAGGCACCTTCGTATTGGCTCGGGACCACGGCCTGCTCTGGCTGCTCAAAACCCCGCTGCAACAGGACTATCGCATCAACGCCCAAGGCATAGCCCGCCGCGATGCCAACGGCTGGCAGCCCCTGCCGAACAAAAGCGCCGGCGCTGAGCAGAACCGTTTGTTCCTTGCTGTGCTGCAAGGCGACAGCAGTGGCCTGCAGCGCGACTTCGAGTTGCAACTGCAAGGTGAGCCCAAGGCCTGGAAACTCAGGCTGATCCCACGCTCGCTGCTGCTCAAGCAAGTGTTCACCCAGATCAATATCGATGGCGGCGAGTTGGTGCACACCATCGAACTGCTGGAAACCCAGGGCGACAGTACCCTGCTGCGCATGCAGGACAGCACCAGCACACAACCCTTGAGCGACGCGGAGCAACACGACTTTGCCCAGTGAGCGTTGGTTGCCGCGTCTGTTCCTGATCCTGCTGGTGGCCGTGCTGGCCCTGGCCGGCTGGCAATGGCGCCATGGCGCGCCGTTGTCGGCGAACCTGATGGAGCTGGTGCCGGGCAACACCCCGAACGCCCTGGAACTGGCGGCCGAGCAACGCATGCAAGAGCCGCTGAACCGCGAGATGCTGGTGCTGGTCGGGCATGCCGAGCGCCAGCAAGCGCTGACCATGGCCCAACAACTGGGTGAGCGCTGGCAAGCCAGTGGCCTGTTTGAGAAGGTCACCTGGACCCTGCAGGCCGACCTGCCAGCCCTGCGCCAGCAACTGCTGCAAGGGCGCCTGGCGATGCTTTCGGCCAAGGACCGCGAACAGCTGATCGCCGAGCCCGAAGCCTTTATCCAGCAGCGGGTGCAGACACTGTTCGACCCCTTTACCGGCTTCAGCCTGGTGTCGAGCCAGGACGATTGGCTGGGCCTGACCGGGCGCATCCAGAACAGCCAGCCGCAACACGGCGCGGTGCAGCTGGATATCGGCAGCGGCGCGTTGATCGCCGATGCCGACGGGCAAAGCTGGGTGCTGCTGCGCGCGCGTACCCAGGGCAATGCCTTTGATATGAAACTGCCGCTGCAAGTCGCCGACCTCCTGCAAGCAAGCCGCGACCAGGGCAGCGAGCAAGGCGTGCAACTGCTTGCCGCCAGCGGCCTGCTGTACGCGGCCAACGGTCAACAGCAGGCCAGCCGCGAGATGACCTGGGTCGGCGGCGGCGCGACCGCGGGTATTCTGTTGCTGTTGCTGTTGGCGTTCCGCCGTTGGCGCGTGTTGCTGGCCTTTGTCCCGGTGCTGGTGGGCATGCTGTTTGGCGCAGTCGCCTGCGTGGCGCTGTTTGACCATATGCATGTAATGACCCTGGTGCTGGGCGCAAGCCTGATCGGCGTAGCGGTCGACTACCCACTGCATTACCTGTCCAAGAGCTGGAGCCTGCAACCCTGGCGCAGTTGGCCGGCCTTGCGCCTGACCCTGCCGGGCCTGAGCCTGAGCCTGGCCACCAGTTGCATCGGCTACCTGGCCCTGGCCTGGACGCCATTCCCGGCGCTGACCCAGATCGCGGTATTCTCCGCCGCCGGCCTGGTGGGCGCCTATCTGTCGGCAGTGTGCCTGTTACCGGCGCTGCTCAACGGCATCGACCTGCGCCCGGCGCAATGGCCACTGCGGGTCGCCGAGTTCCTGCTGGGAGTGCGCGAGTCGCTGCTCAAGCGCCTGCCAAGCCAGGCGCTGCTGGTGCTGGCCCTGCTGTTCTGCGCCGGTGGCCTGTGGCAGCTGAACAGCAAGAACGATATTCGCCAGTGGATCGGCGCGCCGCCGCAGTTACTGCAAGAGGCCCAGGCCATTGCGCGGATTACCGGCTACCAGCCCACCAGCCAGTTCTTCCTGGTGCGGGCGGACAATCAACAGCAGTTGCTGGAACGCCAGGCTGCCCTGAGCCAACGCCTGGATCAACTGGTGCACATGGACAAGCTGCAGGGTTACCTGGCGCTCAATCAACTGGTCAGCACCCCCAGCCAACAGCAGCAAGTGCACGAGGCCCTCTCGCAATTGCCGGCGCTGTGGCAACCGCTGCTGGACCTCGGCATCCCCGCCAGCGCCCTGCAAGCCGAGCTGGCGCAACTGCAGGCGCTGCCCACCGCAGATATCGACGCCGCCCTGAACGGACCATTGGCCGAGCCCTGGCGCCTTTTGTGGCTGGGCAATGTCGATGGCGGCGTGGCAGCGATGGTCAGCCTGCAAGGTCTGAACAACCCGGCGCTGCTGCGGATCCAGGCCCAGGACTTACCGGGGGTGGAGCTGGTAGACCGCCTCGGCGACTTGAACCAGGTATTTGCCGCGACTCAGGTCAGCGCCGCCGAATTGAAATTATTGTCCTGTGTACTGATCGTCTTGCTGCTGGTCCTGCCCTTTGGCCTGGGCGGCGCACTGCGGATTGTCGCCCTGCCGCTGCTGGCCGCCCTGTGCAGCCTGGCCAGCCTCGGTTGGCTGGGGCAACCGTTGACCCTGTTCAGCCTGTTTGGCCTGCTGCTGGTCACAGCGATCAGCGTCGATTATGCGATCCTCATGCGCGAACAGATCGGCGGTGCCGCGGTCAGTCTGCTGGGGACATTGCTGGCCGCCGTCACCACCTGGCTGTCCTTTGGTTTGCTGGCAGTCTCCAGCACCCCGGCGGTGAGTAACTTCGGCCTGTCGGTCAGCCTGGGCCTGGCCTTCAGCTTTATGCTGGCACCCTGGGCCGGCCGCCAGGAACATGCGCCATGATGCCCACTAATTTTTTTCAGTTGAATGTGATGATCGCCAACCCGGCAAGGAGCCACAGTGCCCACAGTTGAAATGGAACGTCGCCAGGTCGTGGTGATCGGTGCCGGCCCGTCCGGTGCCATTGCGGCCGCGTTGCTCAAGCGTAACGGGCATGATGTGTTGATCATCGAGCGCGAGCACTTCCCGCGTTTTTCCATCGGCGAGAGCCTGCTGTCCCACTGCATCGACTTTATCGAAGAAGCCGGCATGCTCGAGGCGGTCAACGCCGCCGGCTTCCAGCTGAAAACCGGTGCCGCGTTTGCCTGGGGCGAGCGCTACAGTGCGTTTGATTTCGGTGACACGTTCAGTGAAGGCAAACCCACTACCTTCCAGGTCCAGCGGGCCGATTTCGACAAGTTGCTGGCCGATCAGGCGGCGTTGCAGGGCGTAGAGATCCGTTACGGCCAGACCCTGGTCGGCGTGGACTTCGCCGCTGGCCACCGCTACCTGCATGTGCGCCGCGAGAATGGCCGCGAATACCACATCAAGGCCGGCTTCGTGCTCGACGCCAGCGGTTACGGCCGCGTGCTGCCCCGCCTGCTGAACCTGGAAGCACCCTCGAACTTCCCGTTGCGCCAGGCGGTGTTTACCCATGTCGAAGACCGTATCGAACACCCAGGCTTCGACCGCACCAAGATCCTCATCACCACCCACCCCACCCAGCGTGATATCTGGTTCTGGACCATCCCGTTCAGCAACGGGCGCTGCTCGGTGGGCGTGGTCGCGGCCAAGGAGCATTTCGACGGTTGTGATGGGGATCTCGATGCCTGCCTGCGCGGTTTTATCGAACAAACCCCGAGCCTGTCCAACGTTCTGGCGAACGCAGTGTGGGATACCCCAGCGCGGACCATCGGCGGCTACTCGGCCAACGTCACCACCTTGCACGGCCCCGGCTTTGCGCTGCTGGGCAACGCGGCGGAGTTCCTCGACCCGGTGTTCTCTTCGGGCGTGACCATCGCCATGCGCTCGGCCAGCATGGCCGCAGGCGTCCTGCATCGCCAGCTCAAAGGCGAGAGCGTGGACTGGCAGACCGAGTTTGCCGAACCGCTCAAGCGCGGGGTCGATACCTTCCGTTGCTACGTCGAAGGCTGGTACGCCGGCACGTTCCAGGATGTGATCTACCACCCTGGCAGCTCCCCGGAAATCCGCCGCATGATCAGCTCGATCCTCGCCGGTTATGCCTGGGACGAACGCAACCCCTTTGTCAGCGAACCCAAGCGCCGTTTGCGGATGCTTTCGGAAATCTGTGCGGGGGAAAACCTATGAGCAGCCCATCTGTGTCAAAAGAGTACTTGAGCAAAAACTACGTCGAAGAGACCAAATTCGGCTTCTGGTTCCTGCGCAGCCATACCTGGCAGCATCACGTCTTGCGCGTGGCGATCAACGACCTGCGCAGCCTGTTCAGCGACCCGCTGCCAAACGCGCCAGTGCTGCTGGATGCCGGTTGCGGCCAGGGCAAGTCGTTCCGTTACCTGCAGCAGGTGTTCGCCCCCGAGCGCCTGATCGGCCTTGACGCCGACCCGCACAGCCTCGACTTGAGCCGGGCCGAAGCCACGCGCCAGGGCATTGAGATCGAGCTGATCGGCAGCGATTGCGCCACCCTCAACGTGGCCGATGAAAGTGTCGACATCCTGTTCTGCCACCAGACCTTCCACCACCTGGTGGAGCAGCAGCGGGCGCTGACCGAGTTTTACCGGGTGCTCAAGCCCGGCGGCTACCTGCTGTTTGCCGAGTCCACCGAAGCCTATATCGATACCTGGGTGATTCGCTGGCTGTTCCGCCACCCGATGCATGTGCAGAAAAGCGCCGCCGAGTACCTGGAGATGATCCGCGACCAGGGTTTCGAGTTCGGCCCACAGAATGTCTCATACCCGTACCTGTGGTGGAGCCGCTCGGCAGACTTCGGCCTGCTGGAGCGCTGGGGCCTGCGCCAGCCCAAGCCGTTTGGCGAGCGTGAAGAAACCCTGGTGAATGTGGTCGCACGCAAGCCACTCACAGGCACGCCAGCATGATGCGTGCGTTGTTGATCGGCTGCCTGTTGCTGCTGGCCGCCTGTGCCAGCCAGCCGCCGTTGCCGGCGCAAACGCCAAGCCTGGCCTTGCCCGTGCAATTGCATATCGAGCGCGAGCAGGACGGCCAGCGCCAGGACTGGCTGCTGGTGATCCAGCGCGAGGGCGAAGCGCTGCGCTGGTCGCTGATGGACCCACTGGGCATCCCCCTCGCCCGGCAAAAACTGCTGGCCGGCAGTTGGCAAGCGGATGGTTTATTGCCGCCCAACCCCCAGGCCCGTGAATTGTTTGCCGCCTTGCTGTTTGCTTTGACGCCCGCCGCCGAGCTGCCAGGCAGCTATCCCCAAGCCCGTGAGGACGACGGTGTGCGGGCGCTCAAGCCGCATTGGCAAGTGATTTACCGCGCGCCCTTGACCTTCACCGTGAGCATGCCCGGCCAGCACCTGGATTATCGCGTCACCGCGCTTGAGAGCAGCCCATGACCGCCTACCTCAATGCCCTCGGGATCATCTGCGCCCTGGGCCGTGGCCAGCAGCAAGTGCGGCGCAACCTGTTTGCCGGGGATTGCTCGGGCATGCGCGCCGAGAGCGGCTGGGTGCCCGATCGGGTGCTGCCGGTGGGCAGCGTGCCCGGCGAACTGGCGGCGCTGCCGCCGCACCTGGCCCAGCAGAACAGCCGCAATAACCAGTTGCTGTTGGAAGCCGCCTTGCAGATCGAAGGCCCGATCCGGCAGGCGATCCAGACCTTTGGCGCCTCGCGCATCGGCATCGTACTGGGCACCAGCACCTCGGGCATCGATGAAGCCAGTCGCGGCATTGCCCATTACCTGCAGCAAGGGCAGTTCCCCGAAGATTACGACTACCGGCAACAAGAACTCGGCGCCCCGGCCAACTTCCTCGCCGACTGGCTGCAACTGAGCGGCCCGGCCTATGTGATTTCCACTGCCTGCACCTCCAGCGCTCGCGCGATGATGAGCGCGCGCCGCCTGCTGGACCTGGGCCTGTGCGATGCGGTGCTGTGTGGCGGGGTCGATAGCCTGTGCAAGCTGACCCTCAATGGCTTTACCTCCCTGGAGGCCGTGTCTTGCGAGCGTAGCAACCCGTTTTCGGTGAACCGCAATGGCATCAACATCGGCGAGGCGGCGGTGCTGTTCCTGATGAGCAAGACCCCGGCCCCCATTGCCCTGCTGGGCAGCGGCGCGAGCTGCGATGCACACCATATTTCCGCGCCGGAACCCACGGGCAAGGGCGCTTTGCAGGCGATGAGCAAGGCCCTGACCAGTGCGAAGTTGGCACCGGAGCAGATCGGCTACCTGAACCTGCACGGCACCGCGACCCAGCACAACGACGCCATGGAAAGCCTGGCCGTGGCGACGCTGTTTCCCGCTGGCGTAGCCTGTTCCTCGACCAAGCCGATGACCGGCCATACCCTGGGCGCCGCCGGGGCGCTGGAAGCAGCGTTCTGCTGGCTGAGCCTGGTCGAGGGCGCGCTGGCGCCGCATATCTGGGACGGCCAGGCCGACCCGGCGCTGCCCGCCCTGCGCTGGGCCAAGGTCGGTGACACCCTGGAAAAACGCTGCCTGATGAGCAACTCGTTTGCCTTCGGCGGCAATAACGTCAGCCTGATTATCGGAGACGCCCCATGATCAATTGGCCGCTCGCCGAACTGCTGCCCCACGCCGGGGACATGATCCTGATCGACCAGGTGCTGGCGTTCGATGAAGAGCAGATCCGCACCCGCCTCACCGTCAAGCCTGGCGGCCTGTTCAACCGCCCCGACGGCAGCCTGCCGGCCTGGGTCGGCGTCGAGTTGATGGCGCAAAGCGTCGCCGCCTATGCCGGCTGCCGGGCGCGGCAGAACGGTGAAGCCGTCGCGCTGGGGTTCCTGCTGGGCACCCGTAAGTTTGAATGCAACGTCGAGCACTTTCCCGTCGGCACCGAACTGACCATCCACGGCCTGCGCTCCCTGGAAGACGACAACGGCATGGGTGTGTTCGAATGCCACCTGACCGGCGACGGGATCCAGGCCAGCGCGCGCCTGAACGTATTTCGACCGCCCCAGGCGGCCAACTATTTAGCTGAATCGAAGGACACGCGTCATGACTGAATCCGTACTGGTCACCGGCTCCAGCCGGGGTATCGGCCGCGCTATCGCCCTGCGCCTGGCCCAGGCCGGCCATGACATCGTGCTGCATTGCCGCAGTGGTCGCGCCGAGGCGGATGCCGTACAGGTCGAAATCCAGGCCCTGGGCCGCAAGGCGCGGGTGCTGCAATTCGATGTGGCAGACCGTGCCACCTGCAAGCAGGTCCTCGAAGCCGACGTTGAAGCCCACGGCGCCTATTACGGTGTGGTGCTCAACGCCGGGCTGACCCGCGATGGCGCGTTCCCGGCGCTGTCGGAAGACGACTGGGACGTGGTGATGCGCACCAATCTCGACGGGTTCTACAACGTGCTGCACCCGGTGATGATGCCGATGATCCGACGCCGCGCGGCCGGGCGCATTGTGTGCATCACTTCGGTCTCGGGGCTGATCGGCAATCGTGGCCAGGTCAACTACAGCGCGTCCAAGGCCGGCTTGATCGGCGCGGCCAAGGCCCTGGCAATCGAGTTGGGCAAGCGCAAGATCACCGTCAACTGCGTGGCTCCCGGCCTGATCGACACGGCAATGCTTGATGAGAACGTGCCGGTGGAAGAACTGATGAAGATGATCCCCGCGCAACGCATGGGTACGCCCGAAGAAGTCGCCAGTGCGGTGAATTTCCTGATGTCGGCCGAAGCCGGCTACATCACCCGCCAGGTCCTGGCCGTGAACGGGGGCCTGTGCTGATGAAACGTGTGGTAGTCACCGGCATGGCCGGCATGACCTCCCTGGGCTGCGACTGGGAAACCATCGTCGCCAACTTCCGTGCCCAGCGCAGCGGCATCCGGCGCATGGATGAGTGGGATCGCTTCAGCGAACTGAACACCCGTTTGGCTGGGCCGATTGATGATTTTGTGGTGCCGGCCCACTGGACCCGCAAGCAACTGCGCAGCATGGGCCGGGTCTCGCGCCTGGCCGTGTGGGCCGCGGAGCAGGCGTTGCAGGACGCCGGCCTGCTGGGCGATGCGTCGATCAAGGACGGGCGCATGGGCGTGGCCTGCGGCTCGTCCACCGGCAGCACCGATGAGATCAAGGCCTTTGGCAATATGCTGCTCAACTCGGTGGCCGAGGGCCTGAACGCCAACTCCTATGTGCGCATGATGCCGCACACAACGGCGGCCAATATCAGCATTTTCTTTGGCCTCACCGGGCGCCTGATCCCCACGTCCAGCGCCTGCACCAGCGGTAGCCAGGGCATCGGCTATGCCTATGAGGCGATCAAGTTCGGCCGCCTGCCACTGATGCTCGCCGGTGGCGCCGAAGAGCTGTGCCCCACCGAAGCCATGGTGTTTGATGCGCTCTACGCCACCAGCCTGAAAAACGACGCCCCGCAAACCAGCCCACGTCCCTACGACAGCGGCCGCGATGGCCTGGTGATCGGCGAAGGCGGCGGCATGCTGGTGCTTGAGGAGCTGGAACATGCCTTGGCCCGTGGCGCGCATATCCATGCCGAGATCGTCGGCTTTGGCAGCAACGCTGACGGCCAGCACACCACCCGTCCGGAGCAGGTCACCATGCGTCGCGCCATGGAACTGGCCCTGGAAGATGCCGGCCTGACGCCGGATGCCATCGGCTACGTCAACGGCCACGGCACCGCCACCGAACAAGGCGACATTGCCGAAACCCTGGCCACCAGCAGCCTGTTCGGCAGCCGCATGCCCATCAGTTCGCAGAAGAGCTTCCTGGGCCATACCCTGGGCGCCTGCGGCGCGCTGGAGTCGTGGTTCAGCATCGAAATGATGAACCGTGACCAATACGTGCCGACCTTCAACCTCGATCAAGTCGACCCGCGCTGCGGCGAACTGGATTACCTGCGCGGCGAGTTCCGCCAGATGCATAACGACTACGTGATGAATAACAACTTTGCCTTTGGCGGCGTCAACACGTCGCTGATCTTTCGCCGCTGGCAGTAAGCCTTTTATTTGATTGGAGAGAACGGAATGTCTTCGTTGCTACGCGCCACCCTCATCGCCCTGACCCTGCTGACCGCCGCCGGCTGTACCAGCAAACCGGTGCTCAACACCCAGCACGCGCTCGCCGCCAACGAGCAGGTCAGCGAAGAGAAAATGAAACAGAGCATCCTCACCGCCCTGGACAAGCGCAACTGGACCGTCCAGCGCGCCGACCCACGCCTGATCCAGGCCCAGATCAACGTGCGCAACCGCTACTACGCCGAGATCGACATCCGCTATACCGGCACCAGCTACGCCATCACCTACCGTGACAGCCAGGAACTGGGCTACAAGGACGGCAAGATTCATCGCAACTACAACCGCTGGGTGAGCATGCTCGACCGCGACATCATGGCCGGGCTGCGCACAAACGGCGCGGCGCAAGCGGGTACGGCGGCGCAGTTGTTCAAGGAGACGGGGACGTCGAAGCAGAACTGAGTGGCGCCTGGCAAGCCAGCATCCACCTAACACCAGAAACGACAAAGGGCGCCTTTCGGCGCCCTCTTCACAAGCAGGCTGGCTTGTCATCGCCTTTGTCCTGCCCGGCTCTGCGATAGCTGGATTTCCAGGATCCTCAGAGTCTCACAAGCCCCTTTCGGGAACTGGGGCAGTATGCCTGAAAAGCCGGATAGGACAATCCGTGGCAAAACGCCTCCTGTCAGCTAACCGATTCGTCAAAGGCCAAGTGCGCCACGCACCGCCGCCTTTACAGCCAAAAACTGCTCGCTGGAAAGTTCGTCGATTTTGTAAGTTCGTTTGCCATGCCGATCCTTACTCTTGATTCGGTCAAGTCGTCCAAGGCTGACGGTGGCAACGGTGTCGCATTTCGCCCAGCACACTGCCTTCTTTGGGTTGGTAGAGAAGTGTCATCCATGTCACTCAGTGAAAAAGAAACGATTTTGCGCAACGCCAAAGCAAATCACTAAACCGGTTCCGTTACCTGATATGTGACCGCCGCTACACCAACGCCTTGCGCGTCAGCAGCTCGACAAACGCCTTGGCCATGGGCGACTGCTGGTCCTTGCGCTGCACCAGCCACACCGCCGTCACTGCCTCCGGGTCGAGCAAGGTGCGGTAGACCACGCCGTCGATGCGGATGCGCTGGTACGAGGCCGGCAACACCGACACCCCCAACCCCGCCGCCACCAGGCCGATGATGGTCATGGCTTCGCCGGCCTCTTGTGCGAAGTACGGGCTGAAGCCGGCATCGCGGGCCAGGTTGATCAGTTGCGCATATAAACCACTGCCGTAGGCCCGTGGGAAAAACACAAAAGGTTCGTCAGCCAACTGCGTCAGGTGCAGGCCCCGCTCGCTGCCTTGGGCCAACGGATGGCCGGCACTCAGCACCGCCACCAGGGGCTCGCGCATCAACTCCACGACACTCAATGAGTCCGGCAAGGGCAGCGGGCGCATCAGGCCGACCTGGATCGACTCGTCCACCAGTGCCCCCGCCACCTCGGTGCTGCTCATTTCCTGCAGGTTCAGGTGCACCGCCGGGAAGGCCTGGCGAAAAGCAAAAATCGCCTGTGGGATGCTGGAGTTGAATGGCGCCGAAGAGGTGAAGCCGATCTTCAATTCGCCCAATTCCCCCAACTGCGCACGGCGCGCCACGTCTGCGGCCTTGTCGACCTGGGCCAGTACCAGGCGGGCTTCTGTGAGGAACAAGCGGCCAGCCTCACTCAGCTCGACCCGACGATTGGTACGTTCAAACAAGCGGGCGCCGACCTCCTGTTCCAGGGCCTGTATCTGCTGACTCAACGGCGGCTGGGAGATGCCTAATACCTGGGCAGCCCGGCCGAAATGCAGCTCTTCAGCCACGGCGATGAAGTAGCGCAAGTGGCGCAATTCCATGAAAACCTCATTAGGTCGTAAAAGCTATCAAACAGGTCGAACAATATATTGGAAAGAATCATTAGCCAGCTATATTCTTTTTTCATTGCCAGCCCTGGCAGCCTTTGCCACCGAGGTCCCGCGTGAAATCTGCTGTTGCTCCACTCGCCCAGGAACTGCCACCCACCGCCCTCGACGAGGTGGTGGCGCAACTCAACGATGTGTACATCGAAAAAGACACGCCGATGTTCATGCGCACGGTGCTGGCCCTGTTTTCCGGCGGGTTTGCCACCTTTGCCCTGCTGTATTGCGTGCAGCCGATGATGCCGGCGTTGTCCCACGAGTTTTCCATCAATGCCGCGCAAAGCAGCCTGATCCTCTCAGTCTCCACGGCGATGCTCGCTTTTGGCCTGTTGATCACCGGACCGATTTCCGACCGCCTGGGGCGCAAGCCAGTGATGGTCACCTCGCTGTTCTGCGCGGCGGTATGCACCATCGCCAGCGGCCTGATGCCGACCTGGGAAGGCATCCTGTTACTGCGTGCGCTGTTGGGCCTATCCCTTAGTGGCTTGGCGGCCGTGGCCATGACCTACCTCAGCGAAGAGATCCATCCGCAGCACATCGGCCTGGCCATGGGCCTGTATATCGGCGGCAATGCGATTGGAGGCATGAGCGGGCGCCTGATCACCGGCGTGCTGATCGATTTCGTCAGTTGGCACACCGCGATGTTGATCATCGGCGCACTGGCACTGATTGCGGCAACCGTGTTCTGGAAGATCCTCCCCGAGTCGCGCAACTTCCGCGCCAGCAGCCTCAAGCCGCGCAACCTGATCAACGGCTTTGTCATGCACTTCAAGGATGCGGGCCTGCCGTGGCTGTTTCTCGAAGCCTTCGTGCTGATGGGCGCCTTCGTCACGCTGTTCAACTACATCGGCTACCGCTTGCTGGCCGCCCCTTATGACATGAGCCAGGCGGTGGTCGGCCTGTTGTCAGTGGTGTACCTGTCGGGCATCTACAGCTCGGCGAAGATCGGCTCGCTGGCCGACCGCCTGGGCCGGCGCCGCATGTTGTGGGCCACTATCGTGCTGATGCTCGCCGGCATCACCCTGACCCTGTTCAGCCCGCTGCCACTGATCATCATCGGCATGTTGGTCTTCACCTTCGGCTTCTTCGGCGCCCATTCGGTGGCCAGCAGCTGGATTGGCCGACGAGCGCTGAAAGCCAAGGGGCAGGCGTCGTCGCTGTACCTGTTCAGCTACTACGCGGGGTCGAGTATTGCCGGTACGGCGGGGGGTGTTTTCTGGCACTACGGGGGGTGGAACGGGATTGGCGGGTTTATCGTTGCGCTGTTGATCGTTGCGCTGCTGGTGGCGTTGAAGCTGGCGAAGTTGCAGCCGCTGGCAAAAACGGCAACTTGATTCGCCACACAAAAAACCGCGTTACCGCGTTTTTTTCACCACAGGTTTTCGTTTCATACCGCCCACCAACGAGTCATGACACGCCATGGCACGCCCCGCATCCCATTCAGCCTGCATCGCCGAAAACAGCTCAACGTCGATTCGGGCTTGATGGGTGACGAGCGCCTCGGACATGGCCTCTGCGATTCGCTCGATGATTATCCCTGGCTTTTCCACGGCACAGTGTTTACGACCGAACTCCATCAGTTGTTGGCGATCCGGGTAGGTCTTCACCTTGTTCATCTTGATTGCCAACGTGCGATCAACCAATGAGCGTCCGGACTTGGGGTTGTAGTGCTCATACACCGTGGTGGTAGTCACATCAAACACCGGCGCCAACCGCACCGTTTCACGCGCGCCAGGATGGGTATAGAGCACCCCGAAGTTCTTCAAGTGCGCATCGCCATTGCGCACCATCACTGACAGGCAGACGGAAGAGAAAAACCGCTCAAGCTCGCGCAGCGGCTCGCCATGCGCACAGACATGGTCAATGACCGTAGCCAGGGTTTCGTAGCTCTGGGAATACTTGTAATTGTCATGGGGGTCTTTGTTGAGGCCCAAAAGCACCGCCATGTCTTCAAAACCCAGTCGCCCAGACGGTGTCAGGTCAAAGCGTTCCATGACAAACAGATCGCCTCCTTCGGACAACCAGAATGGCGGTGTTTCCAGCCCCGCAATGCGCGCGGCTTCCATGCAGAGGAATTCATTCTGGGCCAGATGAGCATATTCATCGGCACCGGACTTTACGATCAGGTCGGAACTGAGCAGGGTTTTACGGCCGCCGGCCAGCTTGTCCAGATCAGGCACCAACACTTTGGGCTGCACGCCGGAAATACCCGACTCGAAATAGGTCTGCACCAAAAACGCAAAGATGTCCTGGGTACTGTCAGCCGAAAGAATTTGGCCTAGCCCTACCTGGGCACGCACGGCAGCCGACGCTTCGACGGGGTTCTGATAGGTCAGGCGCCCGATCTGGTTCCCGCCAATAACCGATAGCAGGCGCATCTCGTCTACCTGAATGTGCCTGGCCATACGGCGCTTTATCTGATCGGCGAGAAAACCTTCCGGCACGTTCATATCAAAAATCGGATGCAACACGTTGCTGACCGCAGGCGTCGGGTCATAAGGCATGACCAGCGACACCTCGCGCTCGGTATCGGCAGATGCGTACGCAAACGAGAACTGAGAGCCCTTGGACAACTCGCCCGAACGCCCCTGCGGGGTAACGACGTTGAGTAACTTGACTCTACTCATCGTGCTCTACCAGGTCCGCCAGGGATTTGAGATCTATGCGTTTGTCGACGACTTCCAATGCCATCCCAAGTGCCGAGATCACCCGGAATACCGTGTACATCGCAACGTTCTCACCCGCTTCAAGATCAATGATGGTCTTGCGATTGCACTTGGCCCGATCCGCCAGTTGCGCCTGGCTGTAACCTTTGGCGCGACGTAACTGGCGTATCCTTTCGCCAAGTTGAGGTGGATTCGCCAGCAGCATGATGTCACCCATATTGGACTTTTTTAAATAAAAATCAGAATAAGTCCTATATGAAGGACTTTACTAGCACCTTACGTCTGTTTCGGGCCCAAAAAAACGCCCAGCCTAAGCCGGGCGTTTTTTATGAGCTGCAATCACTCGTGATACTGCGCCGACAACTCATGCACCGCCCGCAGGAACGCGCCTGCATGCTCCGGGTTCACTTCCGGGGTGATGCCGTGGCCAAGGTTGAACACGTGGCCACTGCCTTTGCCGTAGCTGGCGAGGATGCGACCTACTTCGGTACGGATGGCTTCGGGCTTGGCGTAGAGCACGGTCGGGTCCATGTTGCCTTGCAGGGCCACTTGGTTGCCCACACGGCGACGGGCTTCGCCCAGGTCGCAGGTCCAGTCCAGGCCCAGCGCGTCGGCACCGGCGTCGGCAATGCTTTCCAGCCACAGGCCGCCGCCCTTGGTGAACATGATCACCGGCACTTTGCGGCCTTCGTGTTCGCGGATCAGGCCGCTGACGATTTTGCGCATGTAGGCCAGGGAGAACTCCTGGTACGCCGCCGCCGACAGGTTGCCACCCCAGGTGTCGAATATCTGCACCGCTTGCGCACCGGCCATGATCTGGCCGTTGAGGTAGGAAATGACCGACTGCGCCAGCTTGTCCAGCAGCAGGTGCATGGCTTGTGGGTTGTCGTAGAGCATGGCCTTGGTCTTGCGGAAGTCTTTCGACGAACCGCCTTCGACCATATAGGTGGCCAGGGTCCACGGGCTGCCGGAGAAGCCGATCAACGGTACGCGGCCATTGAGCTCACGGCGGATGGTGCTGACGGCGTCCATCACATAACCGAGGTCTTTGTGGGGATCCGGGATCGGCAGGGCTTCGATATCGGCCAGGGTGCTGACCACTTTCTTGAAGCGCGGGCCTTCGCCGGTTTCAAAGTACAGGCCTTGGCCCATGGCGTCGGGGATGGTCAGGATATCGGAGAAGAGGATGGCCGCATCCAGTTGTGGATAGCGGTCCAGCGGCTGCATCGTGACTTCGCAGGCGAACTCCGGATTCATGCACAGGCTCATGAAATCGCCCGCATTGGCGCGGCTGGCGCGGTATTCCGGCAGGTAGCGACCGGCTTGACGCATCATCCACACTGGGGTGACGTCTACAGGTTGCTTGAGCAGGGCACGAAGGAAACGGTCGTTCTTGAGGGCAGTCATGTCGGCATCCGCAAAAAAAGTGCGGGCATTTTCTCAGAGCCGGACGCAAAAGGCACGGTTGCAGGTCAGCCTTTTGTCTATCGGGTCAATTTGTCGCGGTGTCTTGCGGTATGACAGACCCCAGCAAACCCCATGTGGAATGGGATTTGTGTGGGAGCTGGCTTGCCTGCGATGGCGATGTTGAATTCACCACCGCTATCGCAGGCAAGCCAGCTCCCACATTTTGATCCCATTTCAAGTTGGGATCGGGGTCAGACCTGCAAGTAGTCCAGGATGCCTTCGGCGGCGTTGCGGCCTTCGAAGATCGCCGTTACTACCAGGTCCGAACCGCGCACCATGTCGCCACCGGCAAAGATTTTCGGGTTGCTGGTCTGGTGCTTGTACTGGCCTTGTTCCGGGGCTACGACGCGGCCCTGGCTGTCGGTCTGGATCTGGAACTGCTCGAACCACGGCGCCGGGCTTGGACGGAAACCGAAAGCGATGACCACGGCGTCGGCCGGGATGATCTCTTCGGAACCCGGGATCGGCTCGGGGCTGCGGCGGCCACGGGCGTCCGGCTCGCCGAGACGGGTCTCGACCACCTTCACGCCTTCAACGCGATCTTCACCCACAATGGCGATCGGCTGGCGGTTGTAGAGGAATTTCACGCCTTCTTCCTTGGCGTTCTTCACCTCTTTGCGCGAGCCGGGCATGTTGGCTTCGTCACGGCGATAGGCACAGGTCACCGACTTGGCGCCCTGGCGGATCGACGTGCGGTTGCAGTCCATCGCAGTGTCGCCACCGCCCAGTACCACGACCTTCTTGCCTTTCATGTCGACGAAGTCTTCCGGCGACTTTTCAAAGCCCAGGTTGCGGTTGACGTTGGCGATCAGGAAGTCGAGCGCGTCATACACACCCGGCAGGTCCTCACCGGCAAAGCCGCCCTTCATGTAGGTGTAGGTGCCCATGCCCATGAATACCGCATCGTATTCTTCGAGCAACTGCTCCATGGTCACGTCTTTGCCGATCTCGGTGTTCAGGCGGAACTCGATGCCCATGCCGGTGAAGACTTCGCGGCGATTGCTCAACACGGTCTTTTCCAGCTTGAACTCGGGGATGCCGAAGGTCAGCAGGCCACCGATTTCCGGGTTCTTGTCGAACACCACCGGGGTCACGCCGCCGCGTACCAGCACGTCGGCACAGCCCAGGCCCGCCGGGCCTGCGCCGATGATCGCGACACGCTTGCCGGTCGGCTTGACCTTGGACATGTCCGGGCGCCAGCCCATGGCGAACGCGGTGTCGGTGATGTACTTCTCCACCGAACCGATGGTCACCGCACCAAAACCGTCGTTGAGGGTGCAGGCACCCTCGCACAGACGGTCCTGGGGGCACACCCGGCCGCAGACTTCCGGCAGGGTGTTGGTCTGGTGCGACAGCTCGGCGGCGGCGAGGATATTGCCCTCGGCTACCAGCTTGAGCCAGTTGGGAATGAAGTTGTGCACCGGGCACTTCCACTCGCAATACGGGTTACCGCACCCCAGGCAGCGGTGGGCCTGGTCGGCCGAGTGCTGGGGTTTGAAGGGTTCGTAGATTTCCACGAACTCTTTCTTGCGTTGACGCAACAGTTTCTTCTTCGGATCTTTGCGCCCGACATCGATGAACTGGAAGTCGTTATTCAGACGTTCAGCCATGTTAAAACCTCATCAAACTCTTCAGGCGCATATCACTGCGGGTTGGCACGGATGCTGGAAAGCAACGATTTCAGGTTGGCAGCCTTGGGCTTGACCAGCCAGAAACGACGCAGGTAATCATCGAGGTTCTCGGCGAGGTTACGACCCCATTCGCTGCCGGTCTCCTCGACGTACTCGTCCAGCACGTGCTGCAAGTGGTTCCGGTAAGACTCCATGGCTTCGCCGCTGATCCGCTGGATCTCGACCAACTCGTGGTTGACCTTGTCGACGAAGGTGTTGTCCTGGTCCAGCACGTAGGCGAAACCGCCGGTCATGCCCGAACCGAAGTTGTAACCGGTCTTGCCCAGTACCGCGACAAAGCCCCCGGTCATGTACTCGCAGCAGTGATCGCCAGTGCCTTCGACCACGGTGTGGGCACCGGAGTTACGCACGGCGAAACGCTCACCGGCAGTGCCGGCAGCGAACAGCTTGCCACCGGTGGCGCCGTACAAGCAGGTGTTGCCGATAATGGCACTGTCCTGGGTCTTGTAGACGCTACCCGCTGGCGGAACGATCACCAGCTTGCCGCCAGTCATGCCCTTGCCCACGTAGTCGTTGGCGTCGCCTTCGAGGTACATGTGCAGGCCACCGGCGTTCCACACGCCAAAGCTCTGGCCGGCCGTGCCCTTGAAGCGGAAAGTGATCGGCGCCTTGGCCATGCCCTGGTTGCCGTGCTTGCGCGCGATTTCGCCAGAGATCCGCGCACCGATGGAACGGTCGCAGTTGCAGATATCCAGGGCGAACTCGCCACCGCTGGCGTCATTGATCGAGGAGCCGGCCATATCGACCATCTTCTCGGCCAACAGGCCTTTGTCGAACGGCGGGTTGCGCTCCACCTGGCAGAACTGTGGCTTGTCTGCCGGGATGTGATCGCTGCCCAACAGCGGCGTCAGGTCCAGGTGGTGCTGCTTGGCGGTCTGGCCCTGGAGAATGTCCAGCAGATCGGTACGGCCGATCAGCTCTTCCAGGGAGCGCACGCCGAGCTTGGCCAGCCACTCACGGGTCTCTTCGGCGACGTAGGTGAAGAAATTCACCACCATGTCGACGGTGCCGATGTAGTGATCCTTGCGCAGCTTCTCGTTCTGCGTCGCCACGCCGGTGGCGCAGTTGTTCAGGTGGCAGATGCGCAGGTATTTGCAGCCCAGGGCGATCATTGGCGCGGTACCGAAGCCAAAGCTTTCGGCGCCGAGGATGGCGGCCTTGATTACGTCGAGGCCGGTTTTCAGGCCGCCGTCGGTCTGCACTCGGACTTTGCCGCGCAGGTCGTTGCCACGCAGGGTCTGGTGAGTCTCGGCCAGGCCCAGCTCCCACGGTGCACCGGCGTACTTGATGGAGGTCAGCGGCGATGCGCCGGTGCCGCCGTCATAGCCGGAGATGGTGATCAGGTCGGCATAGGCCTTGGCCACGCCAGCGGCGATGGTGCCCACGCCGGCTTCCGCCACCAGTTTCACCGAGACCAGGGCCTGCGGGTTGACTTGCTTGAGGTCGAAAATCAGCTGCGACAAGTCTTCAATCGAATAGATGTCGTGGTGCGGCGGTGGCGAAATCAGGGTCACGCCTGGCACTGCGTAACGCAGCTTAGCGATCAGGCCGTTGACCTTGCCGCCCGGCAGTTGCCCGCCTTCACCGGGCTTGGCGCCCTGGGCCACCTTGATCTGCAGCACTTCGGCGTTGACCAGGTATTCCGGGGTCACCCCGAAACGGCCGGTGGCGACCTGCTTGATTTTCGAGCTCTTGATGGTGCCGTAGCGCGCCGGGTCTTCGCCGCCTTCGCCGGAGTTGGAACGCGCACCCAGGCGGTTCATGGCTTCGGCCAGGGCTTCGTGGGCCTCGGGCGACAAGGCACCCAGGGAAATACCGGCGGAGTCAAAGCGCTTGAGGATCGATTCCAGCGGCTCGACTTCGGCGATGTCCATCGGCGTGTCCAGGGTCTTCACCTGGAACAGATCGCGGATCATCGACACCGGGCGGTTATCCACCAGCGCGGTGTATTCCTTGAACTTGGCGTAGTCGCCCTGCTGCACAGCGGCTTGCAGGGTGTTGACCACATCCGGGTTGTACGCGTGGTATTCGCCACCGTGCACGAACTTGAGCAGGCCACCTTGCTGGATCGGCTTGCGCGCGCTCCACGCTTCGGCCGCCAGGGCTTTCTGTTCGGCTTCGATATCGACGAAACGCGCACCCTTGATGCGGCTTGGCACGCCACGGAAGCTCAGCTCGCAGACTTCTTCGGACAAGCCGATAGCTTCGAACAGTTGCGCACCGCGATAGGACGTGACGGTGGAGATGCCCATCTTCGACAGGATCTTCAGCAGGCCCTTGGTGATGCCTTTGCGGTAGTTCTTGAATACTTCGTACAGATCGCCCAGCACTTCGCCGGTACGAATCAGGTCGCCCAGTACTTCGTAAGCCAGGAACGGATACACCGCCGAGGCGCCAAAGCCGATCAGCACCGCAAAGTGATGCGGGTCGCGGGCGGTGGCGGTTTCGACGAGGATGTTGGAGTCGCAGCGCAGGCCTTTTTCGGTCAGGCGGTGGTGCACCGCGCCGGTGGCCAGGGATGCGTGGATCGGCAGCTTGCCCGGGGCGATATGGCGGTCGGTCAGCACGATCTGCGTGCGACCGGCGCGCACGGCTTCTTCAGCCTGATCGGCGACGTTGCGCACCGCGGCTTCCAGGCCGAGGCTCTCGTCGTAGTTCAGGTCGATGATCTGGCGGTCAAAGCCTGGGCGCTCCAGGGTCATCAGCGAGCGCCACTTGGCCGGGGAAATGACCGGCGAGCTGAGGATCACGCGTGAGGCGTGCTCTGGCGATTCCTGGAAAATATTGCGCTCGGCACCGAGGCACACTTCCAGGGACATCACGATGGCTTCACGCAGCGGGTCGATCGGCGGGTTGGTCACCTGGGCGAACTGCTGGCGGAAATAGTCGTATGGCGTGCGCACACGCTGGGACAGCACGGCCATTGGCGTGTCGTCGCCCATGGAGCCAACAGCCTCGTAGCCTTGCTCGCCGAGCGGACGCAGGACCTGGTCGCGCTCTTCGAACGTGACCTGGTACATCTTCATGTACTGCTTGAGCTGGTCGACGTCGTAGAAGGCCGAACCGTGGTCATTGTCTTCCATGGTCGCCTGGATGCGCAGGGCGTTCTTGCGCAGCCATTGCTTGTACGGGTGGCGCGACTTCAAGCGGTTGTCGATGGCGTCGGTGTCGAGGATCTGCCCGGTTTCGGTGTCCACGGCAAGGATCTGGCCAGGGCCGACGCGACCTTTGGCAATCACGTCTTCAGGCTGGTAGTTCCACACGCCGACTTCCGAGGCCAGGGTGATGAAGCCGTTGGTGGTGGTCACCCAACGCGCCGGGCGCAGGCCGTTGCGGTCGAGCAGGCACACCGCGTAGCGACCATCGGTCATGACCACGCCGGCCGGGCCGTCCCACGGCTCCATGTGCATCGAGTTGTACTCATAGAACGCCCGCAGGTCCGGGTCCATGGTCTCGACGTTCTGCCACGCTGGCGGAATGATCATGCGCACGCCACGGAACAGGTCGATGCCGCCCGTGACCATCAGTTCCAGCATGTTGTCCATGCTCGAGGAGTCGGAACCCACACGGTTGACCAGCGGGCCGAGCTCTTCGAGGTCCATCAAGTCGTTGGCGAACTTGGTGCGACGGGCCACGGCCCAGTTGCGGTTGCCGGTGATGGTGTTGATCTCGCCGTTGTGGGCGAGGAAGCGGAATGGCTGGGACAGCGGCCATTTCGGCAGGGTATTGGTGGAGAAGCGCTGGTGGAACACGCAGATCGCGGTTTGCAGGCGCTCATCGCTCAGGTCTGGATAGAAGGCGGTCAAGTCCGCCGGCATCATCAGGCCTTTGTAAATGATGGTCTTGTGGGAAAAGCTGCAGATGTAGTGGTCAGTGTCCAGGGCGTTGGCCACGGACGAGCGACGACGGGAAGTGAACAGCTTGATCGCCATGTCCTGGTCGCTCAGGCCGTCGCCTGCGATGAACACTTGTTCGATCTGCGGCAGGCGCTCGTGGGCCAGGCGGCCGAGCACACTGGTATCGATTGGCACTTTGCGCCAGCCAACCAGTTGCAGGCCAGCGGCGAGGATCTCGCGGTTCATGTTCTCGCGAGCGGCCTCGGCTTTGACCGGGTCCTGATTGAAGAACACCATGCCCACGGCGTATTGCTTGGGCAGATCGGCGCCGAAGGTTTCCTTGGCGACAGCGCGCAGGAACTGGTCGGGCTTTTGAATCAGCAAGCCGCAACCGTCACCGGTCTTGCCGTCAGCGTTGATCCCACCGCGGTGGGTCATGCAGGTCAGGGCCTCGATGGCCGTTTGCAGAAGGGTATGACTGGGTTCGCCCTGCATATGGGCTATCAGGCCGAAACCACAGTTATCCTTGAATTCATCGGGTTGGTACAGACCTGCTTTCATAGACACTTTCTCACCAGGCTGCCTCTTATTTCGAGGCAAATTTCTTTTCAATTCAACCGGTTACCTTCCACGCCGAACGTACGCCGGCTTAGCGGGGGCAAAAGGGAGGTCATTGTACACACCGACACAGACGCCCACAAATTTGGCGACGAACTGTCGCAAATCTATGTCGCATTTATGAAAGGTTTAAAGCGATATGCTGTGCTAGTCAAAACTTTTTTAATTTCGACCGCCGCTACTCAAAAGCTACTGTGACGCAGACACCACAAAGCGCGCGGCCTTCAGGGCTGCACGCTGTTGTCGTTTTTTTTGAGGTGCTGGGAGGGCGACCTGGGTAAGGTCGCCGGATCTTCAGCGAGTTGTTGCGAGTTCTTGTTGAACGCTGGCAACAGTGCGAGGCCAAGGTTTACCAGCCTGAACCTTCGCTGGCAAGGCCTTGATCGCGGAATCGGCTGCCGCGCGGCTCGAGAAACTACCGTAGGTGATCACGTAGAGAGGCTTGCCGTTGAGCACTTTCTTGAAATAACGGTACTCGCCGCCCTGCTCTTTCACGAACGCCTGGGCGTTGGCTTCGGAGCTGGTGCCGAGGATCTGCACCACGTAGTTCTTGGCCGGCTGGCTACCGTACCAGCCACTGCCGGCAGCGGCCTTGGCCACGGTCACCGGTTTTTCAGCAGGCTTGGCGACAGGCGCTGGCTTGGCCGCAGGGGCTGGCGTCGGCTTGACCACTGGCGCCGGGGCTGGCTTGGCGGTGGCGACCTGGATCGGTGCAGGCGTTGGCGTGGTCGCAGGCACCGGTGCAGCGCTGGCTGTTGCGCCCGGTGGTGGAGCCACGGTGGTAACGGTTGGTGGCGTGGCGCTGGAGCCTTCGACCGGCACACCGTCATCGCCTTCGGAAATGGCACCGGCTTCTTCTGCCAGCGGGCCACGCATGACCGGCTGGCCGACCATCGGCAGGTTGGTAGGCTGGCCGGACCCGGCAAACTCAACGGCTGGTGCGCCATTGGTGGTGGGCTTGCCCAGTGGCAATTGGGCCTGCTCGGTCGGTGCGCCCGGAGCGGTCGGGGCCTTGCTGCGGCCAGGAATCAGCCAGGCGGCGGCAACGGCAACCACGACAACAGCAGAAATCGCCAGTACGTGTTTCTTCGGCATGGTGAACCCCATCTTTGGACGCTTAACCGCAGAGCGGCTGGCAATCATTGCTTCAATCATCGCATCCCGGGCCACCTGGTTGATGGTGCCAGGCCAGCCGTCGGAGCTTTCGTGAATATCAGAGATCTGCTGCGCAGAGAAAAGTTCGATGCCCTGGCCAGCACCTTCAAGGCGCTGGGCCAGGTACTCGCGGGTTTCTTCTTCTTCGTAGGGCTGCAATTCGATGACGTGAAACAGCTCTTGCTCGCCACTAAGCTGCTCCAGATCGGCAATCAGCGACGCCTCACCGAACAGGAACACATGGGGACGACCTTCCGGCGTACCCGCCGCCAGCGCCAGCAAGGCTTCGAGGGCAGACTCGTCGAGCTGCTCGGCGTCGTCCACCAGCAGGTAGACTTCCTGGCCGGTCAGCCCCAGTTGCACGACCTGCTTGAGAATCGCGGTCGGCTCGGCATTGGCCACGTCCAGCGCCTGGGCAACCTGGCGCAACACGCCTGCCGCATCGCCGGCACCACGGGCGGAAACCACCACGCTCTGCACCGATTGCTTGTTGGTGCTGGCCACCAGGGCCTGGCGCAGCAGGGTCTTGCCGCTGCCCAAGGGGCCGGTGACCACCAGCAGCAACTGGCTGTAGCGCGCCAGGTGGTGCAACTGCCCAAGCACCGGCTTGCGCTGTGCTGGGAAAAACTTGAAACCGGGGACCCGTGGCGCAAAAGGGTCATGGCTCAACTGGTAATGGCCGAGGAAAGCCTCGTCGGCATGCAAACTAGTCATCGGGATCTGGTTAACCTTTCAGCTGGGCCAGGGCGCGGTAATCCGCTCCCAGCGTGGCCTGTAGAATCTCTTTCGGATAATCGTCGGTCACTACCGCTTCGCCCATTCGGCGCAACAGCACCAGACGCAAACGACCATCGATCACTTTCTTGTCTATCGCCATATGTTCGAGGAAGTCAGCCTCGGTCATTTCCTCGGGAGGAATGACCGGCAACCCGGCGCGCTGGAACAGGCGGATACCGCGGTCACGCTCTTGGACACTGATCCAGCCCAGGCGTTGCGACATCTCCAACGCCATCACTGTGCCAGCCGCTACAGCCTCGCCATGCAACCAGACACCATAGCCCATGTGGGTTTCAATCGCATGGCCGAAGGTGTGGCCCAGGTTCAAGGTGGCGCGCACACCCGACTCACGTTCATCGGCATTGACCACCAAGGCCTTGGCCGCGCAGGAGCGGGAGATAGCCTCGGTCAGCGCCACCTGGTCCAGGTTGCGCAAGGCATCGACGTGTTCTTCAAGCCAGGTCAGGAACGGCTCGTCACAGATCAACCCGTACTTGATGACTTCCGCCAGGCCCGCCGACAGCTCGCGGGGCGGCAAGGTATTGAGGGTGGCAGTATCGATCAGCACGGCGTTGGGCTGGTAGAACGCGCCGACCATGTTCTTGCCCAGGGGATGGTTGATGCCGGTCTTGCCGCCCACCGACGAGTCGACCTGGGACAGCAGCGTGGTCGGCACCTGGATAAAGTCCACGCCACGCTGGTAGCACGCGGCCGCAAAACCGGCCATGTCGCCGATCACGCCGCCGCCAAGGGCGACCACCGTGGTACGCCGGTCATGGCGCGCGGTGAGCAGTCCGTCAAAGATCAGTTGCAGGGTTTCCCAGTTCTTGAACGCTTCGCCGTCGGGAAGAATCACCGAAATCACCGAATACGCTGCCAGGCTGCGACTCAGACGCTCAAGGTAGAGCGGCGCCACTGTCTCGTTGGAGATGATCGCCACTTGTCGCCCGGCAATATGCGGTGCGAGCAACTCGGGCTGGTCCAACAAACCTTCGCCAATATGGATCGGGTAGCTACGCTCGCCAAGATCGACCTTAAGTGTCTGCATGTGTCCCCGCGCTGAAGATGGAAGCAGGCGTCCTGCCCTGTATTAACGTTGTCGGCACCGTCGAGATCGGACGCTGCCTGATGGCTCTACGCCACACCTCGGACGGTTGCAACGCGTTGCCGAGGATAGCGCATTTCGGCCCTGGCTTTAACGGGGCGCAAGTTGCTGCAAGCGCTCGAGAATGTCGATTACGACCATGCGCGGCGGCCGTTCATCGGTTTCCACCACCAGATCGGCGATTTCCCGATAAAGCGGATCGCGCAGCGTCAGCAAGTCCCGCAGAGTTTTCTCGGGATTGGCGGTGCGCAGCAATGGCCGGTTGCGATCACGTGCGGTGCGCCCGACTTGCTGCTCGACCGACGCGTGCAAATAGACCACCCGACCGCCGGCATGCAGCGCCCGCCGGTTTTCCTCGCGCATCACCGCACCGCCGCCGGTGGCCAATACCACGCCATCGCAGCCGCACAGCTCGGCAATCATCGCCTGCTCGCGGTCACGAAAGCCCAGTTCGCCTTCCTTATCGAAGATCCACGGGATATTGGCGCCCGTGCGCAATTCAATTTCCTTATCGGAGTCTTTGAATGGCAGGCGCAGCTCTTTGGCCAGCAAACGGCCGATGGTGCTTTTTCCAGCCCCCATCGGCCCTACAAGAATCAAATTTCGCACAGAATCAACGACTCACAGCAATCGCCTGGTTATTCATAATACGCGGAGTCAGGAATACCAGCAGCTCGGATTTTCTTTGGGCAACGACATCACGCCGGAAAAGGCGGCCAAGATACGGCACATCGCCCAAAAATGGCACTTTATCTACCACCTTGCTTTGGTTTTTGGAGAAAACCCCGCCCAGGACGATGGTCTCGCCGTCCCTGACCAGAACCTTGGCAGTGACCTCGTTCTTCTTGATCGGCGGCACATCGTTGAGTTTGTTCAGGTAGTCCGGCTCATCCTTGGTCACCCGGACCTCCATGATGACCTGGTCATCCGGGGTGATTTGCGGCGTCACCTCCAAAGAAAGCGAGGCCTCCTTGAACGACACCGAAGTCGCACCCTCGGCAGTGGCTTCCTGGTAGGGGATCTCGGTGCCCTTGAGAATCCGTGCGGTCTCCTTGTTGGAAGTGACCACCTTGGGCTGGGAGATCACCTCGCCATTGCCGCCTTTTTCCATGGCTGTGAGTTCCAGGTCCAGCAGCACGTTATCGGTGATAAACGCGATGCCCAGAGCAGAGCTTGCGTTGACCACGCCCAGGTCAACGAACGGCGAGCTATCGGGCGGCTCGCCCTCGCCGGACGGGCTTTTACCAACCCCACCCCCGCTCCAATGACCTTTATTGCGCAACAACCCACCCCAGCGCACGCCCACGCTTTTGTCATAGTCGACATTGGCCTCGACTATCCGCGCCTCGATCATCACCTGGCGCACCGGGATATCCAATTGATTGACGATGCGCCGCAGCTCCTCCAGGCGCTCCCCCGTCTGGTAGGCGATGATGTTGTTGGTACGGTCATCTACCGTCACCGAACCACGCTCATCGGCCACGCCCTCAGGCCCGCTCACCGACTGGAACAGCTTGGCCAACTCGGCCGCCTTGGCGTAATTGACTTGCAGCAGCTCCCGCCGCAAGGGCGCCAGCTCGGTCATCAGCTTGCGCGACTCCAAGGCCAGCAGCTCACGGGCGGCCAGTTCCTCAGCCGGCGCCACCAGCAGCACATTGGCCGTCACCCGCTTGTCGAGCCCCTTGGCTTGCAGCACCAGGTCCAGGGCCTGATCCCAGGGCACGTCCTTGAGGCGCAGGGTTATCGAGCCCTGCACATCATCACCGGCCACCAGGTTCAGGCCAGCCACGTCGGCAATCTGCTGCAGGACTGCGCGGACCTCGATGTCCTGGAAGTTGAGAGAGAGCCTGTCACCGCTATAGGCCCCGCGTCCGGCGCCCAAAGGCGAAGCACCAGGGGGTGGCAACTGAATCAGGTCAATCCGCTTGGGCACAGCCTCAGTCATCGGTGCCGTGAACGCTATCCATAGCGCCACACCGAAGGACGAAATAATCCTTTTCATTTTTTGCTTCCGTTATGAATTCACGTTCAACACCAAGGTGCGCGGGCGCTCAAGCCAGGCACCCTCACCGTCGGGAAAAAGTTCGACCAGCTCCAACTGCCCCTCATGGATCGCCACGACACGCCCATGGTCAGCCCCCAGGTAATCCCCCACCGCCAGGCGGTGCACACCTGCGGCGCCACGCAGCAGGGCAAATGTCTGCGCGCCCAGCGACAAGGTGCCGACCATCTGGAACTGGTCCACGGCAAACCCTTCGAGAAACTGCCGGGGGCGGTCGAAGTCCGGCGCAGGTCCGGCTTTGCCGGTGGGTCGACTGGCGGGCTGGCCCGCTGGCTGGAAGGGATCACGCACGGGTGGCGAGCTGGAGACAACCCGCAGCCCCGGCAATGCTGCGGGCGTTTCGTCAGCAAGAGGCACCACCTGCTGGCGAATCAATTGCAACTCGTCGTTCAGCGCCTGCAACTGCGGGTCACGCTCGCATCCCGCCAGAAGCAGCAGGCCCAGGCCCGCAACCATGAGGCGGTTCATGGCAATGCTCCCTGGTTGCTGTACCTGTAGGTCTTGGCAAGCATCGTCAGGCTCAGCAATGCGCCATCCTGTGGACTCACAGGGCGAATGACAAAGTCATGCAGGGTTACGATATGCGACAACCCTGCCACCCCGCTGATGAAAGCCAACAGGTCGTGATAGGTGCCAAGCAGCCTGAGCTGCATCGGCCGCTCGACGAACACGGGCTGCACCTGCTCGTCCAGCACGCTGAGCTGCTCGACCAGCACCCCGCTGGCTTGCCCCAGCCGGGCGAAGTCTTCCAGCAGGCCGGGCATCTGCGTCAGCGTGGGCATTTGCCGCAACTGCTCGTTGAAGGCGATGCGCAAGGTCTCAAGCTCACGCGCCACCCCATCATATTGCGCGGCTTGCCGGGCTTTTGCAGCAAACTGCTGGCGCAGCGCTACTTCCCCTGCTTCCTGGCGTTGCAACACCTCGCGGGCGCCGCCCAGGTACACCGCATCCCCCGCCAGCAGTACCAGCAACGCAAGCACCGCGCCCACCAGAAGCCTGCCAGCCAACGGCCAGCGTGCGATGTTGCAGTACAGCGTGGAGAGTTGTGGGAGTGCCAGCCCTGACAGGCTGGACCAAAGACTCACCGCTGCGTCTCCAGGTGCTCCCCATGGTCCACCATCAACTGGAAGGCGCTGCCTGCACCACCCTCCTCGGCCCGGACATGCCGCAGATTGGGCGCGCGCAGCGTGTTGGAAGCCTCCAGGCTGCGCATCAGCCGGGCGACATCATCGCTGGACACTGCCGTGCCAGTGACCTCCACCGATGTGCCACTGACGCTGACCTCGCTCAGTTGGACGCCATCCGGCATCGCCCGGGCCAACTGGTCGAACAACTCCTGGCCGGATGCGCGATGCCCCTGCAGGTCTTCGACCACTTTCATCCGCTCCATCAGTTGCTGACGCTGTTCGCGCAGTTCGTCGATGGTCTTGATCCGCGAGTCCAATACCGTGACTTGCTTGCTCAAGTGATTGTTACGGGCCACTTGTCGATCAATCGCTCGATCAATGACCCGGTCGGCCAGCCATACCGCAGCCAATGCAATAGTGGTGATCAGCAACAGAAAAATCAGGAAAAACCTGCGACGGCGCTCAGCGCGCTCTTCACGCCAGGGTAAAAGGTTGATTCTTGTCATCAATCGAAACTCCTGAGGGCCAAACCGCAGGCGACCCGCAATCCCTGGGCATCGGCTGCCCATTGTGCACTATTGATCCCACTCCCCGGCGCTATCCGGGCGACCACCTGGTCGGTCATCCGCGCCACGGCAAACGCCTCTACATCCACCACTCGCGCAACCAGGCCAGCCATGGCCAATACCGCTTCGCGCGCTTCCACTTGCTCCTTGAGGCACGCCACAAGCAGCACATCAACATAACCGGGTTCATGAGCCGATGGGCCCTGCACCTGAAAATCAATGGCAACCTCATCCAACGGATAAGGAATGTACTGGTCGGCTTCACAGCGCAAGCGCTGCTCCATCTCGTCGGGCTCAAGCCCAGCCTCCAGCGCAACCACCCGGCTGATCACCGCAGGGCCCGCCACGGCAACCGCCGCCTGCGTGACCTGGATCTGCGCCCGGAACAATGCCTTGGAAATGGTCTGCGCGACAACCTCCAGATCAACGATATTACTGTCGACCACCGCATGGCCCGGCAAAGGCTGGCTTGCATACGCGCACACGGCATAGCCCTCGCCGGCGCGGGCCAGCTCTAGTACGTTGATGCCGCTGTCCTGGATGTCCACACCCAGTACGGTTTCGGCTTTTCGCCTGAAAAATCCCGTTTTCATAAAACTCCCTAAAGCTTTGCCTGTCTCAGGGCTGGTCAGTTCCGGGTTTGATGCATTCGGTCGGCTCGGTTGAGCGGCGCCCATGACGCCCCGAGGCGAAAAATGCTTTAATGCCCAGCGTTTTTTCCCGCTTTTTATCCGCAGGTCGGGTCGATACATTCCTAGTCATGCCTATCCCGACACCTAACTCATTCTTTTCTCTGGAAATCCAAAAGCCTTGATTCGTCTGCTGAAGTTTTTCGGGTACTCCTTCGTCGCTATCGTTTGCGGGCTGCTGCTCGTGTTCAGCGGCGCCTATCTCTACCTTAGTCCTGGATTGCCCTCGGTAGAGGCCCTGAGAAGTATCCAGTTGCAGATTCCTTTGCGGGTCTACAGCAGCGATGAAAAACTGATCGCGGAGTTCGGCGAAATGCGCCGCACCCCGATCCGTTTCGCCGATATTCCGCCCAACTTCATCAATGCCCTGCTCTCGGCCGAAGACGATAATTTTGCCAACCACTATGGCGTGGACCCCAGCAGCCTGGTGCGCGCGGCCACACAACTGGTAAAAAGCGGACACATTCAATCGGGCGGCAGCACCATCACCATGCAGGTGGCGAAGAACTTCTTCCTCACCAGCGAGCGCAGCTTCTCGCGCAAGGCCACGGAAATCCTCCTGGCGCTGCAGATCGAACGCCAACTGACCAAGGATGAAATCCTTGAGCTGTACGTCAATAAGATCTACCTGGGCAACCGCGCCTATGGGATCGAGGCGGCGTCCCAGGTGTACTACGGCAAGTCGATTCGTGACGCCAGCCTGGCACAAATGGCAATGATTGCCGGCCTGCCCAAGGCGCCGTCGCGCTTCAACCCGCTGGCCAACCCGGCCCGCAGCAAGGAACGTCGCGACTGGATCCTGGGGCGCATGTACAAGCTGGGCAAGATCGACCAGAACGCTTATGAAACGGCGGTGGCCGAGCCGTTGAACGCCAGCTACCACGTACCGACGCCGGAAGTCAGCGCACCGTACATCGCCGAGATGGCCCGCGCCGAAATGGTCGGCCGCTATGGCAGCGACGCCTACACCGAAGGTTTCCGCGTCACTACGACAATTCCAAGCAATTTGCAGGAAATCGCCAACAACGCTGTGCATGAAGGGCTGATCACCTACGACCAGCGCCATGGCTACCGTGGGCCGGAATCGCGCCTGCCGGGCAAGACCCTGAGCGCCTGGACGGTCGAACTGGGTAAACAGCGCTCCATCAGCGGCCTGGATCCGGCCATCGTCACCCAAGTGAAGAAAGATGGCGTGCAGGTGCTGACCCGCAGCGGCGAAGAACATGTGGCGTGGGACAGCATGAAGTGGGCGCGCCCCTTCCTGAACACAAACAGCATGGGGCCGATGCCCAAGCAGCCATCGGACGTGGCCCAGGTCGGTGACCTGATCCGCGTGCAGCGCCAGAAGGACGACAGCCTGAAATTCAGCCAGGTCCCGGTCGCCCAGGGCGCCCTGGTATCCCTGGACCCGCAGAACGGTGCGATCCGCGCCCTGGTCGGCGGCTTCGCCTTCGAGCAGAGCAACTACAACCGCGCCACCCAGGCCAAGCGCCAGCCGGGCTCCAGCTTCAAGCCATTTGTCTACAGTGCCGCGCTGGATAACGGCTATACCGCAGCCAGCCTGGTCAACGACGCGCCTATCGTGTTTGTCGACGAGTACCTGGACAAGGTCTGGCGCCCGAAGAACGACACCAACACCTTCCTCGGCCCGATCCGCGTGCGCGAGGCGCTGTACAAGTCGCGCAACCTGGTGTCGATCCGCTTGCTGCAGGCGATGGGCGTGGGCAAGACCATCGACTACATGACCCGCTTTGGCTTCAACAAGCAGGACCTGCCGCCCAACCTGTCGCTGGCCCTGGGCACCGCCACCCTCACCCCGATGGAAATCGCGACGGGCTGGAGTACGTTTGCCAACGGCGGCTACAAGATCACGCCGTACCTGATCGACAAGATCGAGAGCCGCAACGGCGACACGTTGTTTGTTGCCAACCCGCCGAGCGTGCCCAACGGTGTCGCCGCCAGCGATGGCCTGGCCGCACCCGCCAACGGCGGCATCACCATCGAGCCCGTGCCCGGCGCTGCGCCCGCCGATGCTGCCGCAGCCGCCCCGCAAACACCGGCGGTGGCTGAGCGTGTGGTTGACGGACGTACCACCTATATCCTCACCAGCATGCTGCAGGACGTGATCAAGCGTGGCACCGGCCGCCGTGCGCTGGCCCTGGGCCGCACAGACCTGGCAGGCAAGACCGGTACCACCAACGAATCCAAGGATGCGTGGTTCTCCGGCTACAACGCCGACTACATCACCACCGTCTGGACCGGTTACGACCAGCCAGAAAGCCTCGGTCGCCGCGAATACGGCGGCACCGTCGCGCTGCCGATCTGGATGAGCTACATGGGCGGCGCCCTCAAGGACAAGCCGGCGCACACCCAGGCCGAGCCGGAAGGCATCCTGAGCCTGCGCATCGACCCGATCAGCGGCCGCGCTGCAACACCCGGCACGCCGAATGCGTACTTTGAACTGTTCAAGAGCGAAGACACGCCGCCGTCGATGAATGAACTGGGCAATGGCGTGGCACCGGGCAGCCCGTTGCCGGCGGATGAGTCGGCGCCGATCGATCTGTTCTGATTAACACATAACCCCTTGTGGGAGCGGGCTGGCCCGCGATAGCAGCCTGTCAGTTGATGCATTTGTTGCTGATACACCGCCATCGCGGACAAGCCCGCTCCCACATTTGAGCCTGCATTCTGCCAGCCACAAAAAAGCCCCGACTCGCAAGAGCCGGGGCTTTTTGTTGGTGCGCTACAACGGCTTAGCCGTTGAACACATCATCCACGCTTTGCAGCGGGTAGTTCTTCGGATACGGCAGGGTTGCCACACCTGTCTCGATGGCGGCCTTGGCCACGGCATCGGAGATCACGGTGATCAGGCGCTTATCCATTGGTTTCGGAATGATGTACTCACGGCCGAATTCCAGTTTGCCGCCACCGTAGGCGTCGCACACGTCCTGGGGTACCGGCAGCTTGGCCAGTTCACGCAGGGCATTGGCGGCAGCCACTTTCATCTCTTCGTTGATGCGCTTGGCGCGAACGTCCAGGGCGCCACGGAAGATGAACGGGAAGCCCAGCACGTTGTTGACCTGGTTCGGGTAGTCCGAACGGCCAGTGGCCATGATCACGTCGTTACGGGTGGCGTGTGCCAGTTCCGGGGCGATTTCCGGATCAGGGTTCGAGCAGGCGAACACGATCGGGTTGGCCGCCATGGACTTCAGGCCTTCGGCGCTCAGCAGGTTCGGGCCGGACAGGCCGACGAACACGTCAGCACCGTCCAGTGCGTCTGCCAGGGTGCGCTTGGAGGACGGGTGGGCAAACATCGCCTTGTACTGGTTCAGGTCGGTACGCTCGGACTGGATCACGCCCTTGCTGTCGACCATGTAGATGTTTTCAAGGCGCGCGCCCATGCTCACGATCAGCTTCATGCAGGAGATGGCCGCAGCGCCGGCGCCCAGGCAGACGATCTTCGCGTCGGACAGGGTTTTGCCAGCGATTTCCAGGGCGTTGATCATGCCGGCCGCGGTAACGATCGCGGTGCCGTGCTGGTCATCGTGGAAAACCGGGATGTCGCACTGTTCGATCAGGGCCTTTTCGATCTCGAAGCACTCAGGTGCCTTGATGTCTTCCAGGTTGATGCCACCGAAGGTGATGGAGATGCGCTTGACGGTGTCGATGAAGGCCTGCGGGCTTTCGGAGTCGACTTCGATGTCGAAGACGTCGATGCCGGCAAAGCGCTTGAACAGTACGCCCTTGCCTTCCATCACTGGCTTGGACGCCAATGGGCCGAGGTTACCCAGGCCAAGAATCGCGGTGCCATCAGAAATCACTGCAACCAGATTGCCCTTGCCGGTGTATTTGTAGGCCAGTTCGGGATCGCGGGCGATTTCACGCACGGGCTCGGCTACACCGGGGCTGTACGCCAGCGACAGGTCGCGTGCGGTAGCAGTGGCTTTGGTGAGCTCGACACTCAGCTTTCCTGGACGAGGATGGGCATGATATTCGAGAGCGGCAGTTTTCAAATCAGACATATCGGCATTCCGCTTTTTACTGTTGGACGACGGATCGCCGAGGATACTCGCCTCGCAAAGTCCCCACAAGACTGAGCAGTCACAGGTGTCAAGGGCCCTACCCTACGACTTTCGGCCAAGAGCCACGGGATACAAGGCCTACAACTGTTCACAATCGATAGAAAAAATGTCTACAATTTTTCTTATTGTGCCAATTGCAGCATGCCGGGATCGGTCAGCGGGAGCAGCCAACGCGCCTGGCCACTTTTCAGGCCGCCACGCCGAGAGCGGTCCACCACCCAGCCACGGGCCTCGATATCCTGGCCTTGCAGGCGCCGGAGCAAGGCGTCATCGAATTGTCCGACAAGATTGGGTGCAACCCGTAATACCAGAGAGCCCTGCAATTCGATCCAGATCCCGCCACGATTGCGTTCGACCTTGCTTACGCGGCCACTGACCACGGCAAAGCCCGACTGCCTGATTTGCTCGGCTTTGTGCACGGGCGACTGGCGCCACAGGCCCAACCTGGCAGCCCGCGCACTGCGTTCGGCCGCTTGCTGGCAGGTGACCAAGTCGACATTGGGCGCCACCGCCACCAGGAATCCGAGGCCCTCGGCGAGCAGTTGGGCCTCCAGGTTCGCGCCGTTGGCCCCATAAAGATGGGCCAGGGTCCGCCCGTAACGGTCCTTGCCCTCACGGCCCGGCACCACCCCGACCCGACCACCACTGGCATCCACCAACCCTTGCAGGCGTTGGCGCGCCGCCACGGCGAAAGGCTCGTCCGGGCGGCCTTTCTTGCCGGTCTCCGGGGCATTGACGCCGATCATCCGCACACTGCGGCCGTCCTTGAGACGGACGGTGTCGCCGTCGACCACGCGCTGCACCTCGAAGGTACTGATCGCTGCTGGGGCGGGGCAAAACACCTCGGCCTGGGCGGCCGACAGCCAAATCGCAGGCACAAAAAAGGCGCCCGCAAGGGACGCCTTTTTCATTAGCAGGTAAAAGCCCATCAGGCTTTTGAACCTTACTCTGCAGCAGCTGGAGCTTTCTTGCCGAAAGCACCGAAACGGTCGGCGAAGCGCTGTACACGGCCGCCAGTATCCAGAGTCTTCTGCTTACCGGTGTAGAACGGGTGGCACTCGTTGCATACGTCAGTACCCAGTGGCTTGCACAGGTTCGAACGAGTTTCGAACTTGTTGCCGCAGCTGCAAGTAACTTGGATGGTTTCGTACGCTGGATGGATATCGGCTTTCATGGTGTCTTCCTCAGGCTAGCGTGCCGCCACTCGACACTATTGTCGAATACCGCACGTAATTAGGCCGCGGATTCTACCAGAGCTTTTTAAACGCGCAAGCGCCGCCATGCCCCCTTTCATCAGAAACTGTGGCAGGACACTCCCCTGCGGGTCTGCTAGGCTCGCGCCCTTCTTCACCGCCTGCCATATGAGAATTTCCCGCGTGCCCGACGCCATTTTGCGCCTCGCCCTGCCCTCGCCCCTGCGCCGCCTGTTCGATTATCGGGCGCCTGCCGGTGTGGTGCGGGCGCAGCTGCAGCCGGGGATGCGCGTGCGCGTGCCGTTCGGCCGACGGGAGATGATCGGGATCCTGATCGAAGTGGCGGACCACAGCGAAGTGCCAGCAGAAAAGCTCAAGCCGGCCCTGGCCATCCTCGATGCCACGCCACCGCTGCCGGCGTCGCTGTTCAAGCTGTGCCTGTGGACCTCCCAGTATTACCAGCACAGCCTGGGCGACACCTTGAGCTGGGCGTTGCCGGTGTTGTTGCGCCAGGGCGAGCTGGCCGAGGCCCGCCAGGAGCGTTTCTGGTCGATGGCCCCCGGCGCACGCCTGGACGACCCACGCATCGCCCGCGCCCCGCGCCAGCGTGAAGCCCTGGCCACCCTGGCGCAGCACCCCCACGGCGTTGCCCATCAGTTGCTGAGCAAACTGATGTTGAGCAAGGACAGCCTGGACCTGCTGCTGGCCAAGGACCTGGTGCAAGTGGAAATCCGCCGCCATGCACCCGGCGAGCGCCATGAGCACTGGCTGGCCCAACCGGAACTGCCGCTGAACCCGGAACAGCGCGCCGCCTTTGAAGCCATCAGCGCTGGCGCCGACAGCTTCCACGCGTTCCTGCTGGCCGGCGTCACCGGCAGCGGCAAGACCGAAGTCTATTTGCAGTTGATCCGCGAAACCCTGGAAGCCGGCAAGCAGGCGCTGGTGCTGATCCCCGAGATCAACCTCGGCCCCCAGACCCTGGCGCGCTTCGAGCAGCGCTTCAATGCGCGGATCGCCCTGGTGCACTCGGCCGTCAACGACCGCGAGCGCCTGGAGTCCTGGCTTGCCGCGCGGGACGGCGAGGCCGACATTATTATCGGCACCCGCTCGGCGCTGTTCACGCCGATGAAAAACCCCGGCCTGATCATCATCGACGAAGAACACGACGGCTCCTACAAGCAGCAGGAAGGCCTGCGCTACCACGCCCGCGACCTGGCCCTGGTGCGCGCACGCCAGGAAAACATCCCGATTGTGCTGGGCTCGGCCACGCCCTCCCTGGAGAGCCTGCACAACGCCTATACCGGGCGCTACGGCCTGCTGCGCCTCAACGAACGGGCGGGCGGTGCCAAGCAACCGCGTTTCCTGCGCCTGGATGTGAAAAGCCGGCCACTGGACAGCGGTATTTCCGGGCCGATGCAACAAGCCATCGGCCAGACCCTGGCTGCCGGCCAGCAAGTGCTGGTGTTCCTCAATCGCCGGGGCTTTGCGCCGACCCTGCTGTGCCACGACTGCGGCTGGATGTCGGAATGCAACCGTTGCGACGCGCGGATGACCGTACACCAGCGCTCCGGCGAGTTGCGCTGCCACCACTGCGGCCATGTGGAACGGGTGCCGCGCCATTGCCCGCAATGCGGCAAAGTCGACCTGCGGCCAGTGGGCGCCGGCACCGAGCGGGCCGAGGAACGCCTGGGGATTCTGTTTCCGGACTTCCCGGTGCTGCGTGTAGACCGCGACAGTACGTCGCGCAAGGACGCGATGAACCAGTTGTTCGCCACCATCCAGAAAGGCCAGCCGTGCATCCTGGTCGGCACGCAGATGCTTGCTAAAGGCCATCACTTCCCGCGCGTGACCTTGGTCTCGATCCTGGATGCCGATGGCGGGTTGTTCTCCGGGGACTTTCGCGCCAGTGAACGCATGGCACAACTGATCGTGCAGGTCGCAGGCCGCGCCGGGCGTGCCGAGGAACCGGGCAAAGTGATCATCCAGACCCACTTGGCCGACCACCCACTGCTGATTCAACTGACAGAACAAGGCTACTTCGCCTTCGCCGAGCAGGCGCTGAGCGAACGTCGCTCCGCCGGCCTGCCGCCTTTTGCGCACCTCGCACTGTTACGCGCCGAAGCCCATAAGCCGGGGCAGGCCGAAAGTTTCCTGGATGAAGCGTGCAGCGCGGCTGAACGTTTGCTCGGTGAGCTGGGTCTGAGCGGCATCGAGTTGCTGGGCCCTGTGCCAGCACCGATGGAACGGCGCGCCGGACGTTATCGCGCACAGCTCCTGTTGCAAGCCACCGCCCGCGCACCGCTGCATCGGCTATTAAGTAGCTGGTTGCTTGCGCTGGAGCAAATGCCCAGCGGGCGACAGGTGCGATGGTCGTTGGATGTCGATCCGGTGGATTTGTACTGAGAGATAAATTGCTATCGCAGGCAAGCCAGCTCCCACATTTGACGGTATTCACACATCAAAATGTGGAAGCGGGCTGGCCCGCGATGAGGCCCGCAGGTCCAGTAACGGACCTTGATGGTTGGCAAGCCCGCCCTCGCACCGGATAATGTCCAGTTTTTCCACCTGCGCATCGCGCACCGCCGCTTGCGGTCGAAAGAGAACACCATGAAAGACACAATTCGCCAGTTGATCCAACAAGCCCTCACCCAACTCGTCAACGAAGGTGTGTTGCCTGAAGGCCTGACGCCGGCGATCCAGGTGGAAAACTCTCGAGACAAGACCCACGGTGACTTCGCCAGCAACATCGCAATGATGCTGGCCAAGCCTGCGGGCATGAAACCGCGGGACCTTGCGGAAAAAATCATTGCCGCACTGCCGGCCGACCCACAGGTGAGCAAGGCCGAAATCGCCGGCCCCGGCTTTATCAATATTTTCCAGAACACCCAGGCCCTGGCTTCACGCCTGGACGCCGCCCTGGCCGACGCCAAAATCGGCGTACGCAAGGCCGGCCCGGTACAGCGTGTGGCCATCGACCTGTCGGCCCCCAACCTGGCCAAGGAAATGCACGTTGGCCACCTGCGCTCGACCATCATTGGCGACGGCGTGGCGCGGGTCCTGGAGTTCCTCGGCGATACCGTGATCCGCCAGAACCACGTGGGCGACTGGGGCACGCAATTCGGCATGCTGATGGCGTACCTGCAAGAAAACCCCATCACCAGCAACGAACTGTCGGACCTGGAAAACTTCTACCGCGCCGCCAAAAAGCGCTTCGACGAATCCGAAGAGTTCGCCAACCGTGCCCGTGGCCTGGTGGTCAAGCTGCAGGCCGGCGACCAGGAATGCCTGGAACTGTGGGCACGCTTCCGCGATATTTCCCTGTCCCACTGCCAGAAAATCTACGAACTGCTGAACGTCAAGCTGACCATGGCCGACGTCATGGGCGAAAGCGCCTACAACGACGACCTGATCAATGTGGTCAACGACCTCAAGGCCAAGGGCCTGCTGGTTGAAAGCAACGGCGCCCAGTGCGTGTTCCTCGACGAATTCAAGACCGCCGACGGCGAGCCGCTGCCAGTGATCATCGTCAAGGCCGATGGCGGTTATCTGTATGCCACCACTGACCTCGCGGCCGTGCGCTACCGCAGCGGCGTGCTCAAGGCCGACCGTGCGCTGTATTTCGTCGACCAGCGCCAGGCCCTGCACTTCCAGCAAGTGTTCGAAGTGGCGCGCCGCGCCGGTTTCGTCACCCACCCGATGCACATGGAACACATGGGCTTCGGCACCATGAACGGCGCCGATGGCCGTCCGTTCAAGACCCGCGACGGCGGCACCGTGAAGCTGATCGACCTGCTGAACGAAGCCCAGGAGCGTGCCTACAACCTGGTGAAGGAAAAGAACCCGGAACTGGCCGATGCCGACCTGCGCAACATCGCCCGGGTGGTGGGGATTGGCGCGGTGAAATACGCCGACCTGTCCAAGCACCGTACCAGCGACTACAGCTTCAACTTCGAACTGATGCTCAACTTCGAAGGCAACACCGCGCCGTACCTGCTCTATGCCTACACCCGTGTGGCGGGCGTATTCCGCAAGCTGGGCAAGGATTTCAGCGAAGTCGACGGCCAGATCATCCTGCAAGCGCCGCAAGAGCATGACCTGGCCGCCAAGCTGGCGCAGTTCGGCGAAGTACTCAACAGCGTGGGCGAGAAAGGCACGCCGCATATTCTGTGCACCTACCTGTATGAAGTCGCCGGGTTGTTCTCCAGCTTCTACGAGAACTGCCCGATCCTGAGTGCCGACGACGAAACGCAAAAGCAAAGCCGCCTGCGCCTCGCCGCACTGGCTGGACGGACCCTCAAGCAAGGCCTGGAACTGTTGGGCCTGGAAACTCTGGAGCGTATGTAAGTTGGCAGCCAAGAAAAAACCTGCACCCAAGCGCGGCGCCAGCCGCTACCAGGCACCGGCCAAACAACCGATCCCGGGCTGGATGTGGCTGGCCATCGGCCTGTCGGTCGGTGCGTTTATCGTGTTCCTGATGAAACTGGAGCCGGGCCAGGGTGAAGACGTCAAGCGGGTCAAGCAGGAGCAACAGAAGGCCAGCAAGATCGCCGAAGCGAACAAGACACCACCAAGCCCGACCGCGCCTGTGAAGCCGAAATACGACTTCTACACGCTGCTGCCGGAGTCGGAAGTGATCGTGCCGCAAGACGCCGTGCCGGAGAAAACCCTGCCGACACCGCAGGTGCCGACCACCCCGGTAACCCCGGCGGAAGCAGCGAAGATCGACACCGCGCGCGCCCAGGCGGCACTGGCCGGGATTACCCCGCCGCCGGCACCACCGGTCGCCACCACCAAGGCGGCGCCGGTGACCAAGTTCTTCCTGCAGGCGGGATCGTTCCCCAAGCAGGCGGATGCCGATCGGGTGCGTGCGCAGATCATCCTGCTCGGGCAGACCGTGACGGTGGAGTCCGGGACGGTGAAGGAGGCGACCTGGTATCGCGTGTTGGTCGGGCCGTTCAGCAACCGTGAACAGCTGACCGTGGCGCAGAAACAACTGGCGGGTGCTGGCTTTAGCAACCTGTTGTTACAACAACGCCAGAGCCGCTGATCCACAGTCAACACGAATCAAATGTGGGAGCTGGCTTGCCTGCGATAGCCATAGGTATCTACACAACTTTCAGAAACTGACGAACTCCCCCGTGGCGAGCGGGCTTGCCCCGCGCTGGGCTGCGAAGCAGCCCCAAAACCAGCCGCTGCGGTGTATCTGGTACAACGCATTCGGCTTATTGGGGCTGCTT
>NZ_MIFU01000131.1:0-9567 GCF_001855215.1 Pseudomonas sp. 06C 126
CCGGTAACAACGAGCCAGGCTATGTCGATTTCGCGATCCCCCGTGAAGCGGTGATTCAAGATGCGGGCAGAACGGTGCTGATCGTGTACACCGTTACCAGCCCTTGCAAGTTGGCGTCCTCCCAGGCCTTGCGTCTACAGATCAGCGTGCCAGTGCGTTTGCCGTCCCCGGTGGTGCCACAGGCCACCAACAATATTTTGGATCTGCGCTCCTTTGCCGGGGATGCGGATATCACCGTTGAGCCCTGGTGGTTCATCTTGCTCGATCAGAAAGTCTGGCTGCGGGGTGTCGGGACCCGCAGCGATGGTAGCACCTACACCCTTGAGGTTTACTTGGGTAAGGGGGTGATGGGAGATGAGTTGAGCACCGGGTTGAAGCAAGTCCTTAAGCGGTCTGAACTTGCACTCTTGAAGGACCTCAGCCAATTAGTGTTTACCTGCAAGGTAACGACCGATGGCAGTAGACATGCAGATCACGCGGTAGTGTTTCCAATACTGGAGTTGACCATTCGTGCCACTCTCATGATTGAATTTGACGACTTTGAGAGCTACCCGCTCCAAGAGTTCTTGGAGGCAGGCAGTGTAATCAGTACTCGTTTGCTCGACTTTGAACTGCCTAGGTCATCGTTTCCTGGAATTGGGCTTCATCAGGTCAGGACTGCCGCAGAACTCGTGGAGGGAATGATTGAGGGCAAGGCATTGGCATTACGATGTGGTAGCAGTAATGCGCTTCAGTTGGCACAGCTGAAACTCAAATTCAGGTGTGTGCGAGTCAGGTTTGGTTACTCGAGTAAAGGTGTCGACAGTGCCAAATTCAGTTTTTTTGATGAAAGTAACCAGCTACTTGGCGTTCGAGATGTAGCGCCAAGAACATGGGTCGATTTTCAGGTAGAGGATGGAGCTACGGTTGTCCGGATTGACGTTTTGAGTGTTTTACATGGAGCAATTGATTCTCTGACTATCTGGCATAGTGGGGAAGTTTATCGGCATTGAGTTTCTAGCCGCCCTGTAGAAAGGGCGGCTAGAAATGGGGGGGGCACGACCGCTAAGTAGTGGGCCGTTGCCCCTTTTCTATGTTTGAAGGTCTTGTCTGCGCCCAGCCTGAATTATTTGGCTCCCAGGATCTTCCCCAACTTATCCGGCGACGGCGCCCCTTGCTGTTGCTGGAGCTGCCCCTTGTCATCCAGATAGAAAATCGCCGGGGTGGCCGACAACTCCAATTCATCCATCAACTTCATGTTGGCATCGAGCTTGGCCTGGATCTCGGCCGGGATCTTGGCCAACGCCTTGAGCTTGCTGGCTTTACCCGCAGACTCATGCTCTTGCAGGGCCTGGGCTGTGTCTTTGCTGGCCAGTAGCGCCGCGGACTTGCCGGGGCTGTCCTCGCGGATGATTCCGACCATGATGTGCCGCAACTGTACCTTGCCGGCCTTGACCCAGGGCCGTGCCTGTTCCCAGAACATGTTGCAGTACGGGCAGTTGGGATCGCTGAACAGGTAGACGGTGCGCGGTGCGTTTTTATCGCCGTCCTGGATCCAGCTGCTCCGTTCCATCTTGGCCCAGATTTCCTTGGCCATTGGCGCGTAGACCAGTTTTTCCAGGGGCGCGGTGCTCAGGTCGTTGCCCTTGGCGTCGTACAGGTTGCCGGCGAGCACGTGTTGGCCATCGGCGGTCAGGTACAGCGCCATGCCGCGGTTCTGGTACTGCGCGGCATACCCCTTGAGGCCGCCTGGTGCGTCGAAGCTGCCGATGATCTTGGCGCCTTTGGCTTCGATCTGTTTGATCGGTGCGGGCCATTCTTCAGCGTGTACGAGGCTGGCGGCGAGGGTCAGGGGCAACAGGGTCAGCAAGTGGCGGAGGCGGGGCATAGGGGTTTCCTTGTTGGGGCCGGCTGGGCGGCGGTCGAGTCCGTGGGGGCGAAAGATTCCATGGCGCGGGCCAGGCTGGCCTGGGACAACTCACCCAGGTGGCTGTTGATAAGACGCCCGTCGGGTTGATAGAACAGGGTAGTGGGCAGGGCCATGGAGCCCACCGCCTGGCCGAGACGACCACTGGCATCGAACAGTACGTTGTCCAGGTTCAGGCCCTGGGTGGCCAGGTAGGTGCTGACGCTCTGCATGCTTTCGGCCTGGTTGACGAACAGGAAGGTCACGTCAGGCCGTTGCTTCTGAGCGTTTTCCAGGACTGGCATTTCTCGCCGGCAGGGCGGGCACCAGGTGGCCCACAGGTTGATGACCAGCGGGCCGCCCTGATAGTCGGCCAGTTGCACGGTTTCGCCATCGGCATTGCGCAGGGCGATGTCGGGCAGGCGGGTGCCTTTTTCGTAGATGTTCAGGGAGAAACTGGCCAGCGCCCAGAACGCCAGGCCGGTGATGACCCCGGCGCTCAACGGCTTGCGCAGGGCCGGGCGCCGCCAGCCCCAGAGCAGGGCGCCGAGCAACAGGGCGATGACGCCGGGCCAGGCGAGAAAGCCGCCGTCGCGCAGGTCGACGATTTGCAGGGGATCGTCGCGGTAATAGGCCCAATACATCAGGACAAAGCTGACCCGCGCACTGAGCATGCCCAGCAGGAACAGGCTGAACAGCACCGATTCGGGGTTCTCGCCGCCACGCTTGGCCACGCGCCAGCCCACCAGCGTGGCGAGGATCAGCGCACTGATCAGCAGCAGGTGGTTGAGGGCGATGGCGAAGGTGCCGATGGTCAAGGTCAGCATCAGCGTGCGTCCCGGGTCTGGGTCCAGCGTTGCAGGAAGGCTGCGGCATCCACTTCGCCGGTGATGCGCTGGGCGCGGCGCTCTTCACCCTCGGGGCCGATCCACACAAAACTGGGTGGCCCGGGGACTTTGTAGCGGCCCAGCAGTTCGCGGCTGGCGGCGTTGTCGGCAGTCACGTCCAGGCGCAGCAGGCGCACGTCCTTGAGTGCAGCCATCACTTCGGGTTTGCCGAACACCTGTTTTTCCATGATCTTGCACGACACGCACCAGTCGGCGTAATAGTCCAGCAGCACCCATTGGCCCTGGGCCTTGGCGCTGTCTAGCTGGGCTTGCAGGGCCGCCGGGTCGTTGATCGTGGTGAAAGCGTCATGGGCCGTCGGCGCGCTGGCGGCCGGCGAACCGCCGAAGACCTTCAGCGGCTGCCACAGGTCATCGCTGCCTCCAGCGGCACCTACGACCAGGATCGCGCCCCACAGCCCCAGGACCAGGGAGCCTGCGCCCAGTACCTTGGCCGCCAACCCATATTCGCGGGCCAGGCTCCAGCCGCAGTAGGCCATGACCAGCGCCAGCACGCCCCACAGACCCAGCCACAGGCTTTCGTCGATCACCGGGCGAATCATTAAGACGGCGGTGGCAAGGAACAGGAAGCCGAAGATGCCCTTGAGCACATTCATCCACGTACCCGGCTTGGGCAGGAAGCGGTTGCCCACGGTCACCAGCAGCAGCAATGGCACGCCGATACCGATGCCCATGGCAAACAGAATCAGGCCACCGTGCAGGGCGTTGCCGCTTTGTGCGATGTACAGCAGGGCGCCGGCCAGGGGCGCGGTCATGCACGGGCCCACCAGCAGGCCGGACAAGGCGCCGAGTACGCCGGCCCCGACCAGGCTGCCGCCGCTTTGCTTGCGGGTGACGTTGTCCAGGCGGTCACGCAGGAAGGCCGGCAATTGCAGTTCGAAGAAACCGAACATCGGCAGGGCCAGGATCACGAACAATGCGGCGAAGCTGCCCAGAATCCAGGGGGTTTGCAGCAGGGCGGCGAGGTTGCTGCCGGCCAGCGCGGCCATTACGCCAAGTGCGGCATAGACCAAGGCCATGCACACCACATAACTGCTGGCCAAGGCAAAACCACGGCGTGGGCTGGCGCCGCTGCCCACCACCAGGCCGGCGAGGATTGGCAGCATCGGCAGCGAGCAAGGGGCAAATGCCAGCAACAGGCCCAAGCCGAAGAACACCAGCAGGCTCCAACCCAGGCTGCGTTGTTGCAGGCCACTGGCCAGGCTCTGATCCTGGGCCTCGGCGGTGGCCGCCACGGCGGGGTTGCCGCCCAGGTCCACGGTGATCGATTGTGGCGGGTAGCACAGGCCGGCATCGGCACAGCCCTGCCAGCCCAGCTTGACCTGGCCGGTGGCGTCGGCCGGGAGTTTCACTTCCAGGCCCTGGCGATACACTTGCTGTTCGCCAAAGAACTCATCGCTGTGGGCTTCGCCTTGCGGCAGCACCGGCTGTTGGGCCAGGCCGTCGAACTTCATGCGTTGCTGGTAAAGGTAATAACCGTCGGCAATCTGCCAATACAGCTGGGTTTCACCGGAAGCCAGGCGCTCGGAAGTAAAGGTGAAGGCCTTGCCCACCGGGAGGAATTCAGGTTGGGTCTCGAATGGATTGTTGCCAGGCGCGGCCTGGGCCAATCCAGTGAACAACACCAGCAGGAAGATAAACAGATGCCGCATGGTCAAGCCTTAGTTCGATGCAAGTGGGGCACACAATGTGTGGCGCTGATTAACCGATGATTAACCGGGCTATTCTAGAGTGTAGGGATTATCTGAGCGTGCATCTTTTAGCGGCATAATGCGCGCTTAATCCGCCATCCTTTAAATCAGCACTTTTGCAAAGGGCTCACCATGCACGTACTGGTCTGTGAAGACGATGAACTGATCGCCAGTGGCATCGTTGCCGGTCTTGGTGCCCAGGGCTTTACCGTCGAGCGCGTGGGCACGGCAGCTGCCGCCCGGGCGATGCTCAAGGCAGCGCAGTTCGACATCATGGTGCTGGACCTCGGCCTGCCCGATGAGGACGGCCTCAAACTGTTGCAGCAACAGCGCAGTGCAGGCCTGGAAATTCCGGTGCTGATCCTCACCGCACGGGATTCGGTGACCAACCGCGTCGACGGCCTGCAAGCCGGCGCCGACGATTATCTGCTCAAGCCTTTCGACCTGCGCGAATTGGCCGCCCGCCTGCAGACCCTGCTGCGCCGGGTGGCTGGGCGTAGCGTCGACCTGATCGAACATGGCCGCCTGAGTTACAGCCCCAGCAGCCGGGAAACGCTGCTGGGCGGCAAGCCGGTGGACCTTTCCCGTCGCGAACAGGCGTTGCTGCAGGCACTGCTGCACAACCGTGGCCGCGTGCTGTCCAGCGAGCAACTCAAAGACAGCGTCTATGGCTTCAACGATGAGCTGGAAAGCAACGCCTTGAACGTGCATATCCACCACCTGCGCCGTAAGTTGGGCAACGGCATTGTCGAGACCGTGCGCGGCCTGGGCTATCGCCTGGGCCCGGCGGATGCTGGAGATGACGCCTCGTGATGAGCCTGCGCCTGCGCCTGACATTCAAGCTGGGCGCCGCTTTTGTGTTGATCTGGGTGCTGGCGGCGGCCTGGATGCTCAACGACCTGCGTAACCAGATGATGTTTTCCCTGGACCAGCGGCTGGTGGCCTCGGCGCGTATGGTGGCCGGGCTGATGGAGCAGATGCCGGGCCTGGCCAGCGTCGGCGAGGGCAAGCGCTTTGGTGCTGAGCAATTGAATGTGCCCGGTGGCATGGCGTGCCAGGTCAGTTCGTTGCGTGGCGAAGTCCTGGCCCGTAGCCACACCACCCCGGACCAGGGGTTGGAGTCTCGGCAGAGCGGTTTTCGCGACCAGATCATCGACGGTGCCGCCTGGCGCACCTTTACCCTGGCCCGGGGCGATCTGTTTATCACCACCGCCGACCGCCAGGTGGAGCGCGAGGCGCTGAACATGTCGATCCTGTTGGCAGCCTCGGTACCGGTGGGCGTGGCCCTGTTGGGCTGCCTGTGCCTGTTGTGGCTGGGGATCGGCCAGAGCCTGGTGCCGCTCAACCGCATGCGCGATGCCTTGATGCGGCGCAGCGCCGACTCCCTTGAGCCGTTGCAGATTCATCCGTTGCCCAGCGAGCTCAAGCCGTTGCTCGACACCCAGAACCAACTGCTGCAACGCATCGCCAAGACCATCGAGCGTGAGCGCCGGCTGACCGGCGATGCCGCCCATGAGTTGCGCAGCCCCCTCACGGCGATCAAGACCCATCTACAAGTGGCGCGCATGACCGAAGGCGCCGCCCGCGACCAGTCCCTGGCCCACGCCGAGGAGGGCGCCGACCGCCTGCATCGCACCCTTGAGCAATTGCTGCTGCTGGCGCGGGTCGAGGGCAGCCTGTCGTTTGATGACGGCTTGCAGTCCAGCGCCGAGCAAGTGGCACGCCTGGCGATCCAGGACGCCAACGCCGGGGATAATCGGCGCATCGACCTGATCCTGCCCGACAACCTGCCCCAGGACCCGGTGGAAATGCCCGTGGGCCTGGCGGTTGCCGCGTTGCGCAATTTGTTGGATAACGCCCTGCGCCATACTCCGGCCGATACACGGGTGGAGCTGAGCGTGTTCACCCAGGGCAATCAAGTCGTGTTCCGCGTGCGCGACCATGGCGCGCCGATCTCCAGCGAAGACCTGCAACACCTGACCCAGCGTTTCTGGCGCAATGGCAACAGCGGCGGTTGTGGCCTGGGCCTGGCCATCGTGCAGGCGATTGTCCAGCGCTGTTCCTGTTCCCTGGCCTTTGACAGCCAGCCCGACGGCCTGCGCGTCGAACTCGGTATGCCATTGCGGCGCTGATCCTTCCTTGCATACACGTAACTACCGCCATCCTCAGGCCCGACGCTTCAGGATGGCGGTAATTTTTGTGTTTGTAGGTTTGCCGGCTGAATGACTCAGCCTGTATTGAAAAGGACAGCGCCTATGTTGGTCATCGATTCCACTTATCCCGCCCAGGATTTTAATCAGCGCAATGGCGAAGCCGTGCGCCAGTTGGTTGTGCATTACACCGCCGCGCCCTTTGCCTGCTCCCTGCGTACCCTGACCCAGCAGGGTGTCAGTGCCCATTACCTGTTGCCCGATCCCCACGAGGCCAGCTATCGCAACGCCGGCTACGACGAGCTGCGGGTGTTCCAGCTGGTGGGTGAGCACCAGCGCGCCTGGCATGCGGGAGCCAGTCATTGGGCGGGCCGCGATAACGTCAACAGTCGCTCCATCGGCATCGAGATCGTTAACCTGGCCCGCGATGATGAGGGGGTATTTACCTTCCCAGCCTATGATCCGGAGCAAGTCGAGGTACTGATCGCGCTGATCCACGACATTTGCGCGCGTCATCCGCAGATAGGCGCCACCGATATCGTCGGCCATGCGGATGTGGCGTTCTGGCGCAAAAGTGACCCCGGGCCACAGTTGCCCTGGCAGGGTTTGTTCAAGGCGGGCATTGGCGCCTGGTTTGATGAAGGCGCCAAGGGGGCCTATGAGCGGCGCTTTCGCATGGGGTTGCCGCAGGAAGTGGAGATCGAAAGGGCCTTCCAGCGCTACGGCTACGCCCCGGCGAAAAACCGCCTGGCGTTCCAGCAGCGGGTGCGCGCCTTCCAGATGCACTTTCGGCCCGCCGACTATCGCGGACAACTGGATATCGAGACCTGCGCGATTCTTTATGCGCTGAATGAAAAGTACACCAGTGCCGGTGAGTGACCGGTCATTTGCCGGTTTTTCGCAGGCATTGGTGTAAATCCCCACGCCGCTGATGCGTTTCCAGAACAGGAAATCCGTGCGCACGCCCTTTGGGGGCCAGACGTCAACGGGTTGGCAGTTTGGTCACCATCATCAGCGTATTGAGGGATCTAGAGATGTCAGTCGCTACCAGTCGCATTGAGGATTCGCTGGCATCGGCCAGCCCGACTCCAGCAGAAACGCTTTACCAGTTCGATGAATCACCGCTGCTGGCCCGCCAGCGGCAGCAGGAGTCCAATGCGCGCAGCTACCCCCGGCGCATTCCCCTGGCGCTCAAGCGGGCCAAGGGTATTTATGTCGAGGACGTTGAAGGCCGCAGCTTTATCGACTGCCTGGCCGGGGCCGGTACATTGGCGCTGGGGCATAACCACCCGGTGGTGATCGAGGCGATCCAACAGGTGCTGCTGGACGAGTTGCCCCTGCATACCCTGGACTTGACCACGCCGGTCAAGGATCAGTTTGTGCAAGACCTGTTCGGCCTGCTACCCGCTGAACTGGCGCGTGAGGCAAAGATCCAGTTTTGCGGCCCCACCGGCACCGATGCGGTGGAGGCTGCGCTGAAACTGGTGCGTACCGCCACGGGGCGCAGCACGGTGTTGTCGTTCCAGGGCGGTTATCACGGCATGAGCCAGGGCGCGTTGAGCCTGATGGGCAGCCTGGGGCCGAAAAAACCGTTGGGTGCCTTGCTGTCCAACGGTGTGCAGTTTTTGCCATTCCCCTATGACTACCGCTGCCCGTTCGGCCTGGGCGGGGCAGAAGGGGTCAAGGTCAACCTGCATTACCTGGAAAACCTGCTCACCGATCCGGAAGCGGGCGTATTGCTGCCGGCGGCAGTGATCGTCGAAGTGGTGCAGGGCGAGGGCGGTGTGATTCCGGCCGACCTCGACTGGCTGCGCGGCCTGCGGCGGATTACCGAGCAGGCCGGTGTGGCGCTGATTGTCGATGAGATCCAGAGCGGTTTTGGCCGCACCGGCAAGATGTTTGCCTTTGAGCATGCGGGCATTGTCCCGGATGTGGTGGTGCTGTCCAAAGCCATTGGTGGCAGTCTGCCGCTGGCGGTGGTGGTGTATCGCGAGTGGCTCGACACCTGGCTGCCGGGCGCCCATGCCGGCACCTTCCGTGGTAATCAGATGGCCATGGCGGCGGGTTCGGCAGTGATGCGCTACCTCAAGGAACACAACGTCGCTGATCATGCGGCGGCCATGGGGGAGCGCCTGGCTGAGCACCTGCGCATCCTGCAGCGCGACTTCCCGCAACTGGGGGACATTCGCGGGCGTGGCCTGATGCTCGGGGTGGAACTGGTCAACCCGAGCGGCACGCCCGACGTCCAGGGCCACCCGCCGGTCCATCGGCAATTGGCGCCGCTGGTACAGCGTGAATGCCTCAAGCGTGGTTTGATCCTGGAGCTGGGCGGGCGCCATGGCAGCGTGGTGCGTTTCCTTCCCCCTCTGGTCATCACCGCCGCACAAATCGACCGGGTGGCAGAGATCTTTGGGCGGGCGCTGGCGGCAGCCGTGGCAAGTCTCTAATTTTCCGCTGCTGTCGTACGTTCCTACATACATCAGCCACGCGCAGTGCGTGGCAGCCTTTGAGTGACGGAGAACCGCAATGACCTCAGTATTTGACCGCGAAGACATCCTGTTCCAGGTGGTGGTCAACCATGAAGAACAGTATTCCATCTGGCCCGACTACAAAGCCGTGCCAGAAGGCTGGCGCACCGTGGGTAAAAGCGGGATGAAGAAAGAGTGCCTGGCCTACATCGAAGAGGTGTGGACTGATATGCGGCCGTTGAGCCTGCGCCAGAAGATGGATGCCCAGGCAATCGCTGGCTGAACGCAAACAAATGTGGGAGCGGGCTTGCCCGCGATGGCCATGAGTATCTACACAACTCTCTGATACTTCTGGGCTCTGGGTTTTGCGCTGATGTAGGGGGCATATCCATTGCTGCGGTAACGGCGGCCATGGGTTCCGCCCTTACGGCGGCTCACTTTTGAACAGCGCAAAAGTAAGCAAAACGC
>NZ_MIFU01000132.1:0-5885 GCF_001855215.1 Pseudomonas sp. 06C 126
TATCAGCCGATAAATATATTGACTGATCGACCGCTATCGCAGGCAAGCCAGCTCCCACAGGTATACGCGTAAGCCTCACCGATCAGGTCGGCTGTCAGGGCGGACCCCATAGCCGCCGTGACCGCAGCAACGGATATGTACACAACCCAAATAACCATCAAAGAGTTGTGTAGATACTCATGCCCGCGCGGGGCTGCGCAGCAGCCCCACAACCAGTCTCTGCGCAATACCTGATTGGGGGCGCTACGCGCCCCAACGCGGGGCAAGCCCGCTCGCCACAGGTCAGGTGTGCAATCGACAAAGCAGCGCCTGTTTTTTCAATAGCCCCTGCGACTTTCTCATTTGCCCCCCGGCCTGGGCGGCCGCCTAATAGCGACCTTGTCCGCTCAAGGCCCGCCCATGGAAAACGTCCACGCTAAACCCACCACCGCCCTCTGGCTGATGCTCAGCGTTGTGCTGGTGGCCCTGAACCTGCGCCCGTCCATGGCGGCGGTCGGGCCTTTGTTATCGTCGATCCGCGCCGATGTACCCCTGAGTTTCAGCACCGCCTCGTTGTTGACCATGCTGCCAGTGATGGCGATGGGCTTGGCGATGTTCTTTGGCATTGGCCTGGGCAAACGGTTGGGTGAGCATCGCAGTATCGTGCTGTCGCTGGTGGTGATTGGCCTGGCCACCCTGTCGCGGTTGTTTCTCGACTCTGCGGCCGAATTGATCCTCAGCGCCATTACCGCCGGCGTGGGCATTGCCTTAATCCAGGCGTTGATGCCCGCGCTGATCAAGTCGCACTTTCGTGACAATGTTTCGCTGTTCATGGGCCTGTACGTCACCGCGATCATGGGTGGCGCAGCATTGGCGGCATCGTTCTCGCCGTTCATCCAGGTGCAAACCGGCAGTTGGCGCATCGGCCTGGCAATCTGGGCGGTGCTTGCGGTATTGGCGCTGCTGTTCTGGTACGCCCAGCGCGCAGCGTTGCCACCCCTGCCCCCAGCCGGCGCCGGCCCCCAGGAGTCATTTTTCGGTAATCGCCGTGCGTGGTTGCTGGCGATTTTCTTCGGCCTCGGTACCGCTTCCTACACCTGTGTACTGGCATGGCTGGCGCCGTACTACGTCGAGCAGGGCTGGAGCGAACAGAACGCCGGGCTGCTACTGGGCTTCCTGACGGCCATGGAAGTGGTGTCCGGGCTGATCACCCCGGCCATCGCCAACCGGCGGCAGGACAAGCGCGGCGTGGTTGCCGTGTTGCTGGTGCTGATCATCGCGGGCTTCTGTGGCCTGATCCTCTCGCCGCAGCACCTCACATTACTGTGGCCGTGCCTGCTGGGCCTGGGCATTGGCGGGCTGTTCCCCATGAGCCTGATCCTGTCCCTCGACCATCTGGACAACCCACGCCGCGCCGGTGGCCTGACGGCATTCGTGCAGGGCATCGGCTACCTGATTGCTGGTGTATCGCCGCTGATTGCCGGGATGATCCGCGACCAACTGGGCAGTTTCGAGTGGGCCTGGTGGTCGCTCACCGCCGTGGTGGTGGTGATGTTACTGATCGTCCTGCGCTTCGACCCACGCCACTATGCACGGCATATCCGCTAGGGCGTCGTGTTCCAAACAGTATCTGTCCCACAATGAACATAGAAAGGTCCGACAGACCTTTCTATTGGTACGAGCGTTCCGTTAACATTTTGTCTTGTTTGCGCTGCGGTCGCGCAACAGACTCACGGACGGAACGAATGCTAAACAGCAACTTGCTTAGAAAGCTCGATATGCAGGACCTGATGGTGTTCATCGCGGTGTATGAGCAAAGCAGCGTCACCGATGTGTCCGAAACCCTGTTTGTCAGCCAGTCCACCGTCAGTTACAGCCTGAAGAAGCTGCGCACCAGTTTCGAGGACGACTTGTTTATCAATACCCGTGCCGGCATGCGCCCGACCTACAAGGCCAGCACCATGTATGGCCATGTGCAGAAAATCCTCGAAAGCATCAACCTCTGCCATGCGGGTGCGCAGACGTTCGACCCCAAGCAAAAAACCGTCACCTTCAACCTTTGTGCGCCCGAGTACTTCGAACAACTGATCCTGCCCAGATTGTTGAAAGACTTCGATCATGCCGACCTGCCGGTGATCGTCAACGTGCAGAAGCTGGAAACCGAGATTCCCATCGAAGCGCTGCGTGACGGGCGCCTGGACCTGGTGATCTGCTTCGGCCCGCACTTTCATCGCGAGCACAAGGACCTCAGGACCGAGATGCTGCTGGAGGACGACCTGGTCTGCGTCTTCGACAAACGCGCCGCCCCGCGCGAGCCGGCGTTCAGCCTGCAGTCCTTTGTGGCACGGCGCCATGTATTCCCCACGCCCTGGACCTCGGACACCAACATGATCGACGGCTGGCTGGCCCGCCAGGCCCACAAGCGCCAGGTCATCGCCCGCGCCAACAGCTACAGCGCGGCGCTGAAGATGATTGCCGGCACCGACTTCATCGTCACCCTGCCCCGACGCGTGCAACAGTTGCTGGCCGTGGAGCCGTTATTTGGCCACTGCGGAGCACCCAACGGCCTGCCGGGGTTTACCCTGGATATGCAATGGAACGACGCCAGCGAGCAGGAAAGCGCCAACCTGTGGTTTCGGGAACAGGTGGCCAGAGCCGCAGCAAGCCTCAAGCTGGAAGCGCTAAAAGAAGCCCATGCATAGCGTGCAATCCAACGTTCTCAGCCCTTCATAAAGGCTTCCAGCCGTGAGCGCATCCAGCGCTCGGCGGGGTCGCTGTCAACGTGGCTGAGCCAGACCATGGACAGGTCCAGGGTCGGCGTGTCGAACGGGAACGGCTCGCAAAACAGGTTGCCCGCCGCCGCCATGGCCTGGGCCGCATAGTCTGGCAGGCTGGCGATCATATCGGTGCCGGCCAACAAGGCCGGCAAGGAGCTGTATTGCGGCACGGATAACACTACGTGCCGCTTGCGACCGATCTCTGCCAGCCACTCATCGGCAAAACCCGCGACATTGGCGGTGTGGGACACCAGCACATGGGGCCGTGAGCAATATTCATCGAGGGTCAGCGGCTGGTCCGAGGGATCGGCGCGTAGCACGCTGGGGCGGATATGGCGCAACAACTTGCGCTTGGCATTGGCCGGCAGGCCGCGGGTCTGGGTGATGCCCACGGTAATATCGCCCGCTGCCAGCAAATCCGGGATGCGCCAGTAATCCACATGCTGCACCACAAATACCACCTGTGGCGCTTCGGTGCGCAGGGCACGCAGCAGCGGTGGCAACAGGCCGAACTCAACGTCATCGGACAGGCCGATGCGAAAGGTCATGGTGCTGACAGACGGGTCGAAATCATGGGTAAGACTCAACGCCGCCGACAGCGAATCCAGGGCCGGCGACAGATGCAGGATAAGTTCCTCGGCCCGCGCCGTGGGTTCCATGCGATGGCCGACGCGGATAAACAGCGGGTCGTTGAACAACGTGCGCAGGCGGTTGAGGGCGGCGCTGATCGTCGGCTGGCCGAGAAACAGCTTCTCTGCCGCGCGTGTCACGTTGCGCTCGAGCATCAGCGTTTCAAACACCACCATCAGATTGATATCGGCCTTGCGTAATTCATTGCGATTCATGGCACGCGCACCACAGCCCAAGACAGCCGGCAGTTTAGGAACACAGCGGGCCCTGCGTCTATGTGCAGACTATCCAAGCCAAGGGTTTGGGACTATAAATCAGCTTCCACGGCAACCGAGAACATCACCGTGCTGGTCATTCTTGTCCTGGCTGTTCTGATGGCCGGGATGTGCATCTGGTCCATCAAGTTCATCGCCCACCCTACCGCCAGAACACTGTTGCGGGTATTTGTAGGGTTGTGCCTGGCCGCTATCGTTGCGTACCTGGTGCTCGCGTCGGGGTTTCCTACGGCCTTGCTGGTATCGGCAGGCATTCTTTAATCGCCATCTCACTCAAGCATGGAGCGCTTAACCATGAAATTCGCCTACACCATCGTCTATGTGCCCGACGTCGCCGCGTCCCTGCAATTTTTTGAAAACGCCTTCGGCTTCAACCGAAGTTTCCTGCATGAATCAGGCACCTATGGCGAGCTGGATACGGGTGGCACCACCTTGTCCTTTGCGGCCCATGAGCTGGGGGAGATGAATTTTCCCGGCGGGCACGTGGCAGCCCACAGCTCGAAACAACCACTGGGCATGGAGTTGGGGTTTGTCACCAATGACGTGCCGGCCGCCCACGCCAAGGCGCTAAGCGCCGGTGCAAGCGAGCTGACGGCGCCAAGCAGCAAGCCCTGGGGCCAGGTGGTGTCGTATGTGCGTTGCCCGGATGGGACGCTAGTGGAACTGTGTACGCCGATCCAAGGCTGACACGCACCTGGCAAGCCGGCTGTTGCCGTCAGGGTTTCAGCGGACGCTCCTGATCGCGCTCGGACAGTTCCGTACCATCATCCGGGTGCTTCCAGGTCTGTGGCTTCTCTTCCTCGCGACGCTGCCGGGCGCGCTCCTGCTGCGTCTCGTCGTGCGGCTTGGGTTCATTGTTCATACCGTCCTCCCGTCCTTAAGATTGAGTCCCGCTTAAGCAGCATAGAACAGCAAACGCATTTCTTGCGGGCAGCGACCGCCGCAACTATGCAACTGGTTGCATATTAAAATTCACCCTGCTAATTTCTCCTCGCCGGGTACCCGACCCCCGATCCGATTGGAGCCGCCATGACTCTCCCCGCTATTTTGCAAGGCCGTCTTTCGATTCCAGTGGTGTGTTCGCCGCTGTTTATTATTTCCAGCCCGCAGCTGGTAATCGCCCAGTGCAAGGCGGGCGTGGTGGGTTCGTTCCCGGCGCTGAATGCACGGCCGGCACCGGTGCTGGAGGAGTGGCTCAAACAGATCACGACCGAGCTGGCCGCGTACGATGCCCTGCATCCGGACAAGCCTTCTGCGCCGTTTGCGGTCAACCAGATCGTGCACAAGTCCAATGATCGCCTCGAACACGACCTGGCCCTGTGCGCCAAGTACAAAGTCCCGATCATCATCACGTCCCTGGGTGCGCGGGTGGATGTGAATGACGCGGTGCACGCCTACGGCGGCATCGTGCTGCACGACGTGATCAACAATACCTTCGCCAAAAAAGCCATCGACAAAGGCGCCGACGGCCTGATCGCCGTGGCTGCGGGCGCCGGTGGCCATGCGGGGAAGATTTCGCCCTTTGCGCTTATCCAGGAAATCCGTGAATGGTTCGACGGCCCGCTGCTGCTTTCGGGGGCCATTTCCCACGGCAATGGAATTCTCGCCGCGCAGGCAGCAGGTGCGGACCTGGCCTACATAGGCTCGGCATTTATCGCCACTGAAGAAGCCCATGCCCAGGCGGCCTACAAGCAAATGATTGTCGAGAGCTCGGCCGATGACATTGTGTACTCCAACCTGTTTACCGGCGTGCATGGCAATTACCTGCGCCAAAGCATCGCCAACAGCGGCCTGGACCCGGATGAACTACCGGTGTCCGACCCTTCGGCAATGAATTTCGGCACCGGTGAAGGGGCCAAGGCCAAGGCATGGAAAGATATCTGGGGCGCAGGCCAAGGTGTAGGCGCGGTCAAGTCGGTACTGCCGGCGGGCGGTTTGATCGAGCGGCTCAAGGGCGAGTATCAAGCCTCACGTAAACGCCTGGACCTCAGCGCGACTCATTGACGAAGAACAAAAGTGGGAGCTGTCGAGCCCTGGCGAGGCTGCGATGGCGGTGGGTCAGGCGACATCTTCGGTGCTTGTGTTGCCGCTATCGCAGCCTCGCTGGGGCTCGACAGCTCCTACAGGGATTGGCGCTGGGTCGGGGATTTCAGTCTGGGTGGAGATCAAGGGTGGGAGCTGTCGAGCCCCGGCGAGGCTGCGATGGCGGTGGGTCAGGCGACAT
>NZ_MIFU01000133.1:0-5651 GCF_001855215.1 Pseudomonas sp. 06C 126
CCGACAAGCCCGCTCGCCACAGGCAAAAAAAAGGCCGCACCCTGCCAAGGAGACGGCCAAAAAATTGTCGAGGCTTTTGACACTAACGCGCAGTAATCACCGACAGCTTGGTAATCCCCGCTCGCTCAATCGACGCCATGGCCCGAGCCACTTCGCCATAATTCACACCATCGTCAGCCTGCAGTTGTACCCGCACCTCAGGGTCCTTCGCCTTGGCGGCCTGCAGGTTGAACTCCAGCAGGTCCGGCTGGATTTCATCCTTGTTGATAAACACCTTGCCGGCACCGTCGATGCTCACCACCAGCGGGTCTTTCTGCTCCACCGGGGCCACGGCCTCGGTCTTGGGCAGGTTGATCGGAATCGCGTTGGTCAACAGCGGGGCGGTGACGATAAACACCACCAGCAGTACCAGCATCACGTCCACCAGGGGCGTGACGTTGATCTCACTGAGTACCTCGTCGCTGTCTTGGGTAGAGAAGGCCATATCAGGACGCCTCCTTCACTTTTTGCGCGCTGCCCTGGGCGGCGTTTTTATGCAGCGCCGGGTGGACCAGCACGCGGAACGAGTTTTTCTGCGCCAGGCTGTAGAAGTCATGGGCGAAGTCGTCCAGGTCGGCAGCCGTGAGCTTCAGGCGACGCAGGAAGTAGTTGTAGACCAGCACCGCCGGCACGGCGACGGCGATCCCCACACCGGTCGCGACCAGCGCCGCGCCGATCGGGCCGGCCACGGTTTCCAGGCTGGCGGAACCGGCAGCGCTGATCCCTTTCAACGCTTCCATGATCCCCCACACGGTGCCGAACAGGCCGATAAAGGGCGAGGTGCTGCCGATACTCGCGACCACAGCCAGGCCGGTTTCCAGGGAGCGCCGTTCACGCACGATCTGCTGGCGCAGGGCACGTTCGAGGCGATCCTGATGGTTGATCGCCTGGCTCAGGTCAGCGGCGTGCGGCGCATCACCCACCTGGATCGCGGCGTAGCCAGCCTGGGCCACACGGGCGGCGGCGCCGGGATGGGTTTCGCTCAGCTCGGCGGCCGAATCCAGGCTCGACGCCGCCCAGAACTGTTTGTGGAACTTGCGATCCTGGGCCTTGAGGCGGGCGAACTGCACGCCCTTGAGCAGAGCCAGGCCCCAGGTGGCGACGGAAAAAACCACCAGCAGCCAGATCACCGCGCTTTCGATGGATTCAAGTGGAGATGCCAGTAACGTCATGATGTGTACCTCGGTGTAAGCGATAGGGTGTCGAGCAAAGGCTCAATGAATCTTGAAATCGATGGGCACACTGACCCAGCCATCCTGTGCCACGTCGCCCTGCTTGGCGGGCACGAAGCTCCAGCGCTTCACGGCGCTGAGTGCGGCGTCGTCGAGTTGCTGGCGACCGCTGCTCTTCTGCACCTGGATTTCACCGGGCTTGCCACTGGCCAATACATGCACCCGCAACAACACAGTGCCTTCCCAGCCACGGCGCTGGGCCAGTGATGGGTACTCGGGCGCCGGGTTCTTCAGGTACGCGGCGTTGGCCGAAGCAGGTGTTACCGGTGCCGGCGCAGGCGGGGCCGGCGTGGGCGCCGGTGGTGCCGGCTGGGGTGGCGCGGGCGGTTGTTCGACGGCTTTTGGCGCAGGCTTGGGTTCGGGCTTGGGCACCGGTTTGGGCTTTGGTTTGGGGATCGGCTTGGGTGGCGCCGGCTTGGCCGCCAACTCATCCACCACAGGCGGCGGTGGTTCCACGACCGGCGGCGGTGGCGGCGGCGGTACAGGCGGCGGCGGTTCCACCACCGGTGGCGCCGGCTGGGAAAACTCGATGGTCATTGGTGGAATTTCCGGCGGCACAATCGGCAGCACCGGCACCGGTTTCTGGCTGACCCAATAGATCACCGCGCCATGCAGCGCCAGTGCCAACAGGCCCAATAAAATGCCTTCACGGCGGCTCAAGATCCCCTTGGGGGTTTTCTGCAACCGCAACTGCCCCAAGGGCGCGCGGTGCGGCCGGCCAAGGTCGACCAACTCACCACTCGGTGCCTGGCGCCACAGCGCCTCATGTGCACTGGCGGCGGTCTGGACATTGCCCATTGATTCACTCCCTGCTGTCTTCAGCGAAAAAACCGACGGGCCTGCGGGGGCGACCGTCGAGAGCTGAATCATCGGGGGCAGACGCTTATCTCTTAAAGTAATCTTTAAAGTTATACATAGACCGAACAGGAATATGAAAACTCAGCCAATCCAGCAAAGCCACGCCCCACGCGGCCTGGCGGCGAGGGGCAAAATCATGATGCTTTGCCGGCATGCAAAATATTCCTCAAAGGCATGGCTCAGCGCGGGTTGGCCTCGCATAAATCCCACAATTGACGCTGCAGGCTCTGGCCCGCCGCCCCCATCCCACTGCGCCCATACAGCGCCAGCCGCACGCCCTGCACCGCAGGTAGACCACTGTCGGCGCCGAGCACCACGTGCCCGGTCTGCACCACCCGCTCCGGCAACAGGCTGATACCCAACCCCGCCGCCACCGCAGAACACACACTGGCCAGGCTCGCGCTGGAATAGCCAATGCGCCAGCGCCAGCCACCCACCTCCAGGTGCTGGAGCATTTCATTGCGGTACAGGCCGCCCACCGGGAACGCCACCAGGGGCAATGGGTCACGGCCCAGGGCCGGCATGCGGCGGCTGTCGACCCAGCACAACGGCTCCGGCCAGGAGGCCAGGCAGTCATCGCTGTCGCCCATCTGCTTGACCAGCAACACATCGAATTCGCCGCCGCGATACTGGCGCAGCAGCGCCGGCCCCAGGCCGCTGGTGACCTCCAGGCGCACCCGTGGATAGGCCACGACAAACGCCGAAAGCAATGGCATCAAGCGCTCGGCGGCGAAGTCTTCGGGCACGCCCAGGCGTAGCACGCCATCGCTCTGCTGGTTGATCAGCACATCGGCGGCTTCTTCGTTCAGCGCCAGGATGCGCCGCGCATAGGCCAGCAGGCGCTCACCCTCGACCGTCGCCACCACCCGGCGCTGATCGCGGTCAAGCAAGCGGCAGCCGACGCTGTCTTCCAGGCGGCGCAATTGCTGGCTGACGGTGGATTGGGTGAGGTGCAGGCGTTCGGCGGCGCGGGTGAAATTGGCGCAGTCGACGACGGCGATAAAACTGCGCAACAGCACGGGATCGAACATGAACACCACCATCGTGTTTGCCACTGGTTGGCATGGTTATATTTAATTTCAGAATACCCCAGGCGGTGGCCATACTTCCCGTTCATTGCACTGAAACGAGGTTCCCATGGCATGGCCTACTCCTTTCAAAACCGCCGCCCTGGCATTGGGGTTGATGGTGGCAAGTAACAGCATGGCCGCCGATAAAGGTTTGCTCGACGCCGTGCGTGCCGGGCAATTGGCGCAGGTCGAGCAACTGCTGGCCAAGGGTGCCGATCTGGATACCCGCGCCATCGATGGCAGCACGCCGCTGTTGCTGGCCACCCAGGCCAATCGCGTCGATATCGCCCGCGCCCTGATCGAGGCCGGGGCCGATGTGAACCGCAAGAACCTGATGCAAGACAGCCCTTACCTGCTGGCCGGCGCCAGCGGCCACAATCAAATCCTGGCCATGACCCTGGCCCATGGCGCCGACCTCAAGAGCACCAATCGCTACGGCGGCACCGCCCTGATCCCGGCGTGCGAGCGCGGCCACGTGGAAACGGTGCGCCTGCTGATCGACGCCGGCGTCGACGTCAACCACGTCAACCGCCTGGGCTGGACCGGGCTCATGGAGGCCATCGTGCTCTCGGACGGCGGGCCACCGCACCAGCAAATCGTCGCCATGCTGATCGTCGCCGGTGCCGATGTGAATCTGCCCGACCGCGACGGCATCAGCCCCCTGCAACAGGCGCAAAAGCGCGGCCAGGTCGCCATCGCCAAACTGCTGCAAGAAGCAGGTGCCCAATGAGCCCACAACACGATCAAGCCTGGCTGCAACGTGCCGTTGCCCTGGCGCAGGACAACGTGGCCCGGGGCGGGCGGCCGTTTGGCGCCGTGCTGGTCAAGGACGGTGCTGTGCTGGTGGAGGCGGTCAACCAGATCCACCTCGACCAGGACCCCACCGCCCATGCCGAAATGCTCGCCATCCGCCGTGCCAGCCAACAGCTCGGCCCACGCCTTGAAGGCTGTGTGATCTACGCCAGCGGCCAGCCGTGCCCAATGTGCCTGGGCGCCATGTACTTGTGTGGCGTGGCCCGCGTGGTGTTTGCCGCGAGCAATGAAATGGCCGCGCCGTTCGGGCTGTCGACTGCCGCGGTTTACCAGCAGATGAGCCTGCCGCTGACCGCCCAGCAACTGCCCGTCGAGCACCTGCCGATGCCGGCCATGCAAGCCCTTTACCGTCAATGGAAGACCCTGCATGACCCTGAATAAATCCCTCGCCGGCTGGGGCCTGCTGGTGGTGCTGGGCCTTAACCTGCGGCCGATCCTCAGCTCCATCAGCCCGTTGCTCGGGGAGATCCGCCTGGCTACCGGCCTGAGTTTCCAGAGCAGTGCCTTGCTCACCAGCCTGCCGGTGGTGTGCATGGGGCTGGTGGCGCTGGTGGGCATCCGCGTCGAGGCGCAGTTGGGCGAACGACGCGGGATCGCCCTGGGCTTGATGATGATCCTGCTCGCATGCCTGGCGCGCTGGCTACTGGGCCAGGCACCGGCACTGCTGGCCACGGCGTTGCTGGGCGGGGCCGGTGTGGCGCTGATCCAGGCGCTGGTGCCGGCGATGATCAAGCGCCAGTTCCACCAACGGGTGCCCCTGGCGATGGGAGTGTATTCAGCCTCGTTGATGGGTGGCGGTGGCTTGGCGGCGCTGCTCAGCCCGCTGGTGGCCAGCCATTTCCAGAATTGGCAGGCCGGCCTGGGCATCTGGCTGCTGCCGGCGCTTGGCGCGTTGCTGCTGTGGGCGTGGCTGCCATTGGGCGCGGCGAAAAACCTGCAAGTGGCGCCGCCGCTCCAGGGCCTGCGCAACCGCCGCGCCTGGTTACTGGCACTGTATTTCGGCCTGGTGAACTGCGGGTATATGAGCATGGTGGCGTGGCTGCCGGCGTACTACCAGCAACTGGGTTGGGGCGTGCTGCCCAGCGGCTCGCTGCTGGCGTTCATGACGATTTTCCAGGTGATTGCCGCGCTGTTGATGCCGGCGCTGGCGCAACGCGGTATCGACCGCCGGCCCTTGCTGACCATCAGCCTGCTGGCCCAGACCGTGGGTTATCTCGGCCTGCTGTTGGCACCGCTGCAATACCCACACCTGTGGGTGGCGCTGATCGGCTTCGGCCTGGGGGCGTGCTTTGCCCTGAGCCTGCTGCTGACCCTGGACCACCGCCGTGACCCACGGGAAGCCGGGCAACTGGCGGCATTCGTGCAGGGCGTGGGCTTCTTGATCAATGCCGTATCGCCCTGGATGACCGGCTGGTTGCGCGAACTCACCGGCAGTTTTGTCAGCGCCTGGGCGGTGTTGACCGTGACAGTGATCGCGATGCTGGTGGTCACCCGGGTATTCAGCCCAGCCACTTACCGCAGCACCGCCGCTTGCTGATTGTGTAGGAGCGAGCTTGCTCGCGAAAAACGTCAACGATAACGCGCAGAACCAGGTTAACCGCGTCGTCTGGGGGTTCTTCGCGAGCAAGCTCGCTCCTAC
>NZ_MIFU01000134.1:0-5449 GCF_001855215.1 Pseudomonas sp. 06C 126
GACTCGCACTGTCGGCTGGTTCACCAGCCTGTATCCGGTCAAGTTGACCGCCCACCAGGATTTGGGCGAAGCCATCAAACAGGTCAAGGAGCAACTGCGAGCCATCCCGGACAAAGGTATTGGGTTTGGCGTTCTACGCTATCTGGGTGACGCTCAAACTCGGGAACGCCTGGGCGCGTTGCCCATACCGCGCATTACCTTTAACTACCTGGGCCAGTTCGACGGTAGTTTCGACAGTGCCGAAGGCGCGCTGTTTGTCCCTACGGGCGAAGAGCGTGGTGCCGAAAAGAGCAGCGAAACGCCTTTGGGTAACTGGCTGACCATCAATAGCCAGGTCTATGACAACCAACTGAGCATGGGCTGGACCTTCAGCCACGAAGTCTTCCCCGTCGAGGCCATCCAGAACCTCGCCAACAGCTGCCTGCAGGCGCTCGAACAGTTGATCGCCTACTGCTGCGATACCCATCATCAAGGTGCAACCCCTTCTGACTTCCCATTGGCTGGGCTGAGCCAGGCACAACTGGACACACTGAGCATCCCGGTCCAGCAGATCGAAGACATCTACCCGTTGTCGCCCATGCAAGAAGGCTTGCTGGTGCACACGTTGCTGGAAAAAAACTCCGGCATTTACTTCATGCAAGAGTGCTACACCATCAAGGAAACGCTGGACTATCCACGCTTCGAGGCGGCCTGGCAGCAAGTGGTGCAGCGCTATGAAGCGATTCGGGCGTCATTCCTGTGGAATACCGGCGGCACGCTGCTGCAAATCATCCACAAAAACAGCAGCGTGCAGGTCGAACGGCTGGACTTGAGCCATGTGCCAATGGACCGGGTGCAAGCGCAAATTGAACACCTCCTCAAGGTAGAGCGCGAAGCCGGCTTCGATCTCGCCTTACAGCCGCCGATCCGCTTCAAGCTGATCCTGCTGGCCGACCAGTCCCACCGGTTTGTCATGAGTAACCACCATATCCTGCTGGATGCCTGGTGCCGCTCGTTACTGATGTCGGACTTCTTCGAGATCTACCACGCCATGTTGGCAGGCAAACCCTACGAGCTAGCCACACCCTACCGCTTCCGCGACTTTATCCAATGGTTGCAGCAACAGGATCGCACTGCCGCCACGACGTTCTGGCAAGACCAACTGGCGGGCCTGGAGCACACCACATCACTGCCGGTAGATCATCTGCAAGTGGCTGCGCACTCGGTGTCGGTGATTGGCGACAATTACACCTGGCTCAGCCAGGAAGACAGTACCGCGCTGCAAGAAGCCGCCACGCGCTACCACCTCACCCTCAACACCTTCGTCCAGGCGGCCTGGGCCTTGACCCTGCATAACCACAGTCGCTCGCGGGACGTGGTATTTGGTGTCACCGTTTCCGGCCGCCCAGCGCATATTCCCGAGATGCAAAATACGGTGGGGCTGTTTATCAACAGCGTACCGTTGCGGATCGCTATCCCCACACCGGACAGCCAACTCAGCACCCTCGCCTGGCTGCAAAGCATCCTGCACAAGAACGTATCGCTGCGTGAATATGACTACCTGCCTCTGGTCAACATTCAGGAGTGCAGCGAGATTCTCAAAGGCCAGCCGCTTTTCAACAGCCTGTTCGTCTACGAAAACGCGCCGATGGAAGACTCCGTTGGCCAGGACGCGCAGGACATGGGGGTGATCTCCGAGTCCTCGAGGACCCACACCAACTACCCGGTGACCGTGGTGGTGTACCCCAGCGACAAGGTTGGCCTGCACCTGTCCTACGACACGCGCTTCTTTGAACGCTCGACCATGGACAGCCTGCTGGAGGAGTTCAAGCAATGGTTGGTCGCCCTGCGTCATCACCTGCACCAGCCGTTAGCCCAAATCACGCTGCTTGATCCGGCACGCCAGGGCGAGTGGGTACTTGAACATAACCAATCGCAGGTACCCCACGACCTGCAGCGCTCGTTCGTCGAACAGTTCGAGCAACAGGTCGATGCTGGCCCACAACGTGTGGCAGCCGTATGCCAGGACCGCAGTTGGACCTACGAGCAACTTGACCGCCATGCCAATAGCCTCGGCCACGGTTTGATCGAGCATGGCGTAGGGCTGGATCAGACCGTGGCGTTGCTGGCCGATCGCGACCTGGAACTGTTGGCAATGATTGTCGGCACCTTCAAGGCCGGTGCAGGCTACCTGCCGCTGGATCCGAGCCACCCTGGCGAACGGATCAAGAACATCCTGCACTTGAGCAAGGCACCGCTGCTGGTCTGCACGGCCAAGTACCGTGAACACGCGCAAACGCTGCTTGCCGAGCTGGCCGCGAGCGCTCCCGGTCACACCGTAGGCCTGCTGGTCTGGGAGGATCTGCCACCCGCGCACACCAACCAACAACGTCCTGGGCGCTACAGCGGCCCGAACAACCTTGCGTATGTGATTTTCACCTCCGGTTCTACCGGGCAACCCAAAGGGGTCATGGTCGAACAGGCCGGCATGCTCAATAACCAACTGAGCAAAGTGCCTTACTTGCAATTGACAGAACAGGACATCATTGCGCAGACGGCGTCCCAGTCGTTCGACATTTCTGTCTGGCAGTTCCTCACCGCGCTGCTGTGCGGCACCAGGGTGTGTATTTTTGCCGACGATATTTCGAAAAATCCACAGGCCCTGCTCAAGCACGTTGAAGAGCAACGCATCACTGTGCTGGAAATTGTCCCGGCGCTGATCCAGGCGCTGCTGACCGAACAACACAGCGACCTTCCCGACCTGCGCTGGCTGCTGCCGACGGGCGAGGCGCTACCGGCAGAAACCGCCGCCGACTGGCTGGCACGTTACCCGCAGATCAAGCTGATCAACGCCTACGGCCCGGCCGAGTGTTCTGATGATGTGGCGTTCTACGACATCGACCCTGCCTCGACTCAACGCACCTACATCCCGATCGGTTACCCAACCGACAACAATCGCCTGTATGTGCTGGACGACGACCTCTCGCCAATCCCCACTGGTGCCACGGGTGAAATCTGTATCGCCGGCGTCGGCGTCGGGCGCGGTTACTGTGGCGACCCGGTGCGCACCGCTACCAGCTTTGTGCCCAACCCGTTTGCCCTGGTACCGGGCGAGCGTCTGTACAAGAGCGGGGACTTGGCCCGCCGGCGCAAGGAGGACGCCGCCCTGGAGTATCTGGGACGTGTCGACCAGCAAGTGAAAATCCATGGTTTCCGCATCGAACTAGGGGAAATCGAGGCGCAAATCGCGCTGTTCCCTGGGGTTCGAGAAGCGGCAGTACTGGTGGGCGAGAACCCTCTGGGCAAGCAGTTGATTGCCTACCTGACCCTGGAAGAAGGCCACGATCACTCGGGTATCGATGCCCTGCGGGCGTTCCTCAAGGCGCGCCTGCCGGCCTACATGATTCCTGCCCAGGTGCACCTGTTGGAGCAAATGCCGCGCAACCCCAACGGCAAGCTCGACCGCAAGGCCCTGGCCACGGTGGACGTGCAAAGCGCAGCCCAGGAGCACCGCGAACCGCAAAGTGGTTTGCAAACCGACATTGCCGCTATCTGGCGCGCCGTACTGAAGACCCAGCGCATTGGCCTGGATGACAACTTCTTTGCCCTTGGCGGCAACTCGTTGCTGGCGACACAAGTGACCTCCCGCGTGCATTTGAACCTGGGGATCGAGGTGCCACTGGCGGCGATTTTCGAAAGTGCCTCGCTGGAAGACTACGCACGCCGCATCGAGCCCGCTGGCGAACAAACCCCTGATGACTCATTGAATGATCTGTTTGATCTGCTCGATGTGCTGGAGACCCAATAAATGCAAGCCAATGCCCTGAACGACTTGATTGATCGTTTTATCAAGTTGCCAGTTACCCAGCGCAAAACCCTTTATGAACAAATGAGTGCCAAGGGCATGAGCTTGTCACGCTTGCCGATACCACAAACCCGGCATGCGTTCGCGCACATACCCCTGTCGTTTGCCCAGGAGCGCCAGTGGTTTCTCTGGTTGCTGGACCATGCCAGCGCCGCCTATAACCTGCCGACGGCACTACGCCTGCGCGGCCCGCTGGATATCGATGCGCTACAGCGCAGCTTCGATACCCTGATCGAGCGGCACCAGAGCCTGCGCACCCGGTTTGTCGAAGAGCCGCAAGGCGTGATGCAGGTGATCGAGCCCCGGAGCGGCCTGATCCTGGAGGTCACGGGTGAAAATGGCGCCACTGATGGCTTCATCAAGGACTTTGTCGAGCACCATAGCCGTCAACCGTTCGACTTGCGCAACGATCAGTTGCTGCGGGTGAAATTGCTGCGCATGGCCGACGACGATCATGTGCTGCTGCTGGTCCAACACCATATCGTCTCGGATGACTGGTCGATGCACATGATGGTCCAGGAGTTGGTGCAGCTATACGGTGCCTATTCCCAGGGCCTGTCCGTCGAGCTGGAAGCACTGCCGATTCAATACACCGACTACTCGATCTGGCAGCGCCGCTGGATGGAGGCTGGGGAAAGTGAACGCCAGCTGGCTTACTGGAAGGGCCAACTGGGCGGCGAACAACCGGTCCTGGAGTTACCCACTGATCGTTCGCGACCTGCCGTGCAGAGCTATCGTGGGGCAAACATCACGGTCACGGTTCCCCCGGCGCTGGCACAAAAACTCAAGCAGCTTGCCCAGCAGAGCAATGTGACGCTGTTCATGCTACTGCTTGCCTCGTTCCAGGCACTTTTGCACCATTACAGCCGCCAGGCCGACATTCGTGTCGGCGTGCCCGTGGCCAATCGTAACCGGGTAGAAACCGAGCGTTTGCTGGGCTTTTTTGTTAACACCCAAGTGCTCAGGGCGCGCTTCGATGAACCGCTGTCCTTCAGCGAACTGTTGGCACAGGTCAAGCAAACCGCGCTAGAGGCCCAAGCCCACCAGGACCTGCCCTTCGAACAACTGGTCGAAGCCCTCCAGCCGGAACGTAACCTGAGCCACAACCCGTTGTTCCAGGTGATGTTCAACCACCTCAGCGAACACCAGAGCGCGGCTGCCGACCGACCCTCATCGCCTTCGGTCTTACATGTCGAGAGCCTGAGCAGGGAGCACCATACCGCGCAATTCGACCTGACCCTCAACACCTTTGAATCAGCACAGGGGCTGTCTGCAACGCTGAACTACGCCACCGACCTGTTTGACGCCAGCACTATTGACCGCCTTGGGAAGCATTGGCTGAACTTGCTGGAACGCTGTATTGCAGCGCCGCAGCAGCCAATCGACAGTATTTCGCTGCTCAGTGATGTGGAAAGACAGCAGATCCTACGAGATTGGAACGCCAGCGCCGCCGACTACCCCCGTGACAGCGCCATCCACTCCTTGATCGAGTCCCAGGCTGCCCGTACCCCGGATGCGCTGGCATTGGTGTTTGATACCCAATCGCTGACCTTTGCCCAGCTCAACCAGCAGGCCAACCGCCTGGCTCATCGCCTGATCGAAAGC
>NZ_MIFU01000135.1:0-5018 GCF_001855215.1 Pseudomonas sp. 06C 126
ATACCTCCTGACCATGCGTATTAACCTGTAAACCATGTCCCCGGTTAGAAATGTAAACGATGTCCCCGGTTTGTACCGGGACAAGCCCCCTCGCCACAGCACGCTAATTCACCACAACAAGCCGCCGTGCCACAGGCCGCTGTTGACTGACACAAAACTGTCAAATCCCCTTGCAATGATTGCTCGACGCGCACCTGTCGCTTTCCTCTGCGAGCCACCATGAACCACAGCATCGACCACGGCCACCAGGACTCCGACCTGTTTGGCCTGCTTTATGGTTTCCGCTTCAAGCCCGGCGAAAAAGCCCAGCAAATCGACTCAGCGACTGTGCTCAAGGCCTTGCAACAACCGGCTGATCCCGATGAGTTCCTGTGGCTGCACCTGAACCTGGCCCACGCGGCCTGCCAACGCTGGATGCAGGCCCACCTGGAACTGCCCGAAGAGTTCTTCGAGGCGCTGCACGAAGGCTCGCGCTCGACGCGCATCGAGCATGTGGACTCAGCCTTGCTGGCGGTGGTCAACGACGTGGTGTTCAACTTCAGCAGCATGATGTCCTCGGACATTTCCACCTTGTGGGTCTGCGCCCGCAGCCGCCTGCTGATCAGTGCGCGCCTGCAACCCCTGCACTCGGTGGACAAGCTGCGCTCATCGGTAAAGGCCGGTGAGCACTTCCGCTCGCCCCTGGAGCTGTTGGTGCATCTGTTGCGCGATCAAGGCGAGGTGCTGACACAGATCGTGCGCAAGACCAGCCAGAGTGTGGACCAGATCGAAGACCAGTTGCTGTCCTCGCGCCTGTCCACCAACCGCGCCGAACTGGGGGCCATGCGCCGGGTGCTGGTACGCCTGCAACGCCTGCTGGCGCTGGAGCCGGGCTCGCTGCTGCGCCTGCTCAATCGCCCGCCGCAGTGGCTGCAAAAGGAAGACGTGAAGGAGCTGCGCAAATCCACCGAAGAATTCGCCCTGATCATCAACGACCTCACGGCCCTGGGCGAACGGATCAAGTTGTTGCAGGAAGAAATCGCCGCCAACCTCAACGAACAAAGCAACCGCACGCTGTTTACCCTGACGGTGGTGACGGTACTGGCATTGCCGATCAATATCATCGCCGGCTTCTTTGGCATGAACGTCGGTGGCGTGCCGCTCTCCCAGGACCCCGAAGGGTTCTGGATCCTGGTGGCGTTGGTGGCGACGTTCACCTTGATTGCCGGCCGATGGGCGTTTCGCAAGCGCCGGGATTACTAAGCCGGCTCCTACAGGGATTTGTGGACCGGCGGTGATCTCTATCCACCAAACACTGATTTGACGCAGCATCTCTGTAACATTCTGCAACGATCATGGGAAACATCCTCCCCACACTGGATGCTCCGGCATGGCCACCCCTTCCCTCACTGCCTCCTCCCAGGCAGGCGCCACTGACGCAAAACCGCAATTGGACAAGAAACCCGGCCTGCTCACGGTGATCGTGTTCTTCGCCGTACTCGCCATGGGCCTGTTGTTCACCGCCTACAGCCTGATGCACGACATGCAAGAGTTGGGCACGGTGGTCACCACCTGGACCCCGTTCCTGCTGCTGGGCGTGGCGTTGCTGATTGCCTTGGGGTTCGAGTTCGTCAACGGCTTCCATGACACCGCCAACGCGGTGGCGACGGTGATCTACACCAACTCGCTGCCGCCGCATTTCGCCGTGGTCTGGTCGGGGTTCTTCAACTTCCTCGGGGTGCTGCTGTCCAGTGGCGCGGTGGCCTTTGCCATCATCGCCTTGCTGCCGGTGGAGTTGATCCTGCAGGTCGGCTCATCGGCTGGTTTTGCGATGATCTTCGCCCTGCTGATCGCCGCGATCCTGTGGAACCTCGGCACCTGGTGGCTGGGCCTGCCGGCGTCGTCTTCCCATACGCTGATCGGCTCGATCATCGGTGTTGGCGTGGCCAATGCCCTGATGCACGGCCGCGACGGCACCAGCGGCGTGGACTGGGCGCAAGCGATCAAGATCGGCTACGCGCTGCTGCTGTCGCCACTGATCGGCTTCGGCTTTGCAGCCCTGCTGTTGCTGGCACTGCGGGCCTTTGTGAAAAACCGCTCGCTGTACAAGGCCCCCAAGGGCAACACACCGCCGCCCTGGTGGATTCGCGGCATGCTGATCGTGACCTGCACCGGCGTATCCTTTGCCCACGGTTCCAACGATGGCCAGAAAGGCATGGGCCTGATCATGTTGATCCTGGTGGGCACCCTGCCCATGGCCTACGCCTTGAACCGCACCATGCCGGCCGATCAATCCCTGCAATTTGCCGCGGTGGCAGAAGTCACCCAGCAAGCCCTGGTCAAGAGCGCACCGCAGGCGGCCCCGGCCGACCCGCGACCGACGCTGTCGACCTATGTGCGCACCAAGGACGTCACGCCCGAGTTGATCCCCGCCCTCGCCGCCCTGACCGGGCACATCGGTGAACAAGTGAAAGGCTACGGCTCCCTGGCCAAAGTGCCCGCCGAGGCCATGGGCAACGTGCGTAACGACATGTACCTGACCAGCGAAACCATTCGCCTGATGGACAAGGGCAAGGTCGGCCATTTCGATGCTGACACCCAGGGCAAGCTGCAACTGTTCAAGCAACAGATCGACAACGCCACGCGCTTCATCCCGCTGTGGGTGAAGATCGCCGTGGCCATCGCCCTGGGCCTGGGCACCATGGTCGGCTGGAAACGCATCGTGGTGACCGTCGGCGAGAAAATCGGCAAGACCCACCTGACCTACGCCCAGGGCGCCTCGGCGGAAACCGTGGCCATGCTGACCATTGGCGCCGCAGACATGTTCGGCTTGCCGGTATCCACCACCCATGTGCTGTCCTCGGGCGTGGCCGGGACCATGGTCGCCAATGGCGGCGGCTTGCAGATGAAGACCATCCGCAATTTGTTGATGGCCTGGGTACTGACGTTGCCGGCGGCGATTGTGCTGTCGGGTAGCTTGTACTGGTTGTTCACCCAACTCTTCTGACAGGCAAACCTGTAGGAGCCGGCTTGCCGACGATGGCGGTGCAACAGCCAACAGCGGTGTTGATTGTCATGGCCTCATCGCCGGCTCCTACAAGTTTCAGGAGAATAGGGCCGCCATCGCTTTGAGCCGCTTCTTGTACACCCGCCGAGCTTGCAGCGCTTCTTCCAACGTCACCGCGACAAACCCCGCGCGCTGGTTAGGCTGCATCTGCCCGATCAAATCAAGGTCGGCGCTGATCACCGTGCCGATCATCGCGTAGCCGCCGCCGGATACGGCATCGCGGTGCAGCACGATGGGTTCCAGGCCGGCCGGGACCTGGATCGAGCCGATGGGGTAGCAGCTGTCGACGATGTTCGATGGGTCAGAGCCTGCGCCAAACGGTTGCTGCCGTGGCTGGAAGCTCAAGGCACTGCCGCCCTTGAAGCGGTAGCCGATCCGGTCGGCTTCGGAGCCCACGGTCCAGGGTTCGGCGAAAAAGCTGCTTTTGGCCTCGGGCGTCAGGCGCTCGTAATACAAGCCCGGCACCACACGCAATGTCACATCGCCGCCCACCGAGCGGCGCAGGGCCATCGGCAAACTGTTGCCGGCCCGGCCTTGCCCGCGGGTCTCGCCGATAGGCAACACATCCCCCTCCTGCAAGCGCCGCCCATGAAACCCGCCCAACCCACCCAAGGTGTAGGTGGAGCGACTGCCCAGCACCAGCGGCACGTCGATCCCCCCGGCCACCGCCAGATAGGTCCGCGCACCGGCCACCGGAAACTCAAAGCGCAGCACCTGCCCGGCACGCACCTGGAATGCCGTGTCCTGGTGCACCACTTCACCGTCCAGGCGCGGCGACATCAGCGCGCCGCTCAACGCCACCAACCCATCCTGTTGAAACTCCAGCTCCGGGCCGATCAGCGTGCATTCCAACCCCGCCGCGCCCGCCGGGTTGCCCACCAGGTGGTTGGCCGCACTCAAAGCGTACTGGTCCAGGGCGCCGGACGGCGGGATTCCCAAGTGGTAAAAGCCTTCGCGCCCCAGGTCCTGCACGGAAGTCGCCAGGCCAGGCTTGAGCACCTTGATCATAGGAGCGCCTCCTGCAGGGTTTTCGGATAGCCGGTCGGGTCGGCAAAAAAAGCATCCAGGGAGAACTCCACCGGGCGAATGCGTAAGTCAAAACGTCCGGCTTCTACCTCGGCCACTGCCAGGTCGTAGGCATCCCGGTCGATGGGCTTGAACTGCACGATGTCGCCTGGGCGAAAGAACACCATGTGCTCCTTGAGGTAGGCCAACTGCTGGGCCGGGTCGTAGATCGGCGCCGGGGTCACGCCAAACATCTGGTAGCCGCCGGCACCGCGCACTGAGTAGATACAACCAAAACAGCCGCCATGGCCAAGTGTCAGCTTCGGCGTGTCGGTGCGTGGGCGCAGGTATTTGGGCACCTGCAACTGCCGCTCGCGCTCGACCATCTGGAACATGAACGGCAGGCCGGCCACAAAGCCGACCATCGACACAAACCACGGCGCGCCACTGTGGGCAGCAACAAACGCCTCGACATCCGCCAGGCCATTGACCCGCGCCGCGTACTCCAGGTCCGTGCCAGTGGGGTCTTGGTGACGGTCGCGAAAACGCATCAGGGTTTCATGGGTCCAGGGGTCGTTGTACAGCACCGGGATCTCGATGATGCGTGTATGCAAGGTACGTTCGGCCACCGCTTGGGCCTCGGCGGTTTGCACCGCGTCGAGCAGCACATGGGGGGCGATCAGGTCCGGGTCGAAGCGGATCTGGAACGAGGCATTGGCCAGGCAGATATCCAGCACGCCGGGCAGTTCCAGGCGCTGCACCGCACGGGTGACAGCCATGCCTTTGAAGAACGCCTCCAGGGACATGCTTTCGCTGACCTCGGCGAACAAATGCTCATCAGCGCCAAAGCTGTAGCGAATCGGGGATGTTTGAGCCATGTCTGTTCCTCTTGGAATCATTGTAGAAAGGCAGGCAAAAAAACCATGTGACGATGGAGCTTGTTGTGGCTGGCAGGCTTCGTGTGGCC
>NZ_MIFU01000136.1:0-4959 GCF_001855215.1 Pseudomonas sp. 06C 126
GCTCCCACATTTTTGACCGAGTCCACATTGGTTCGGTGTTGGGTCAGAAATCCTTGCACAAACGCAGGGCGTCATAGATCGCGGCGTGGGTATTGCGCTGGGCCACACAGTCACCGATGCGGAACAGCAAGTACCCTTCCCCCGGTTCGCTCAGGCACGGTTGCGGCTTGATCGCGAACAACGCTTCGACGTCCATCTGCCCCTTGTTGCGCGCCCCTTGCTTGAGGGCGTAGTAGATTTCTTCATCCGGGCGCACGCCGTTCTCCACCACCACCTGGTCCACCACCCGCTCTTCCTTGGCGCCGGTGTATTCGTTCTCCAGCACGGCTATCAGCTTGTCGCCCTCGCGGTAGACCTTCTCCAGCATCATGTCGCCGGTCATGATCACTTCCTTGGGGTACATGCTGCGGTAGTAAGTCGGGAATGACGTACCGCCGATGGCCACGCCGGGCTTGATGTCGTCGGTGACGATCTCGACCTGGCAACCCTTGTCGGCCAGAAAGTCGGCCACTGACATGCCAGTGAATTCGCAGATGGTGTCGTACACCAGCACGTTCTTGCCCGGCGCCACCTTGCCGTCGAGCACATCCCAACTGCTGACCACCAGGCCTTCTGCCGCGCCCCAGTGTTCGTTCTGCTCGATGAACGGATGCCCGCCCACCGCCAGCACCACCACATCGGGACGCAGGTCGAGGATGGTTGCGGCATCCGCCGCCACGCCCAGGCGCAGGTCGACATTGAGCCGTGCCAGTTCCAGCTGGAACCAGCGAGTGATGCCCGCGATCTGGTCGCGCTGCGGCGCCTTGGACGCAGTGGTGATCTGCCCACCGATAAAGTCTTTTTTCTCGAACAGGGTCACATCATGGCCACGCTCGGCAGCAACCCGAGCGGCCTCCATCCCGGCCGGGCCGGCACCGACCACTACCACTTTGCGCTTGGGTCCGGTGGATTTCTCGATGATGTGCGGTACACCCATGTATTCCCGGGAGGTCGCGGCGTTCTGGATGCACAGTACATCCAGGCCCTGGTACTGGCGGTCGATGCAATAGTTGGCGCCGACGCACTGTTTGATCTGGTCGATCTGGCCCATCTTGATCTTGGCGATCAGGTGCGGGTCGGCCATGTGCGCACGGGTCATGCCGACCATGTCCACGTAGCCGCCTTCGAGGATGCGCGTGGCCTGGTTCGGGTCCTTGATGTTCTGCGCGTGCAGCACCGGGGACTTGACCACTTCCTTGATCCCGGCCGCCAGATGCAGGAACGGCTCCGGCGGGTAACTCATGTTCGGGATCACGTTGGCCAGGGTGTTGTGGGTGTCGCACCCCGAGCCGACCACCCCGATAAAGTCGAGCATGCCGGTGTCGTCGTAGTACTTGGCGATCTGCTTCATGTCCTCGTGGGACAGGCCGTCCGGATGGAATTCATCCCCGCACAAACGGATGCCTACGCAAAAATCTGGGCCGACTTCCGCACGCACGGCCTTGAGCACTTCGAGGCCGAAACGCATACGGTTTTCGAAGCTGCCGCCCCATTCATCGGTCCGTTTGTTGACCCGCGGGCTCCAGAACTGGTCGATCATGTGCTGGTGCACCGCCGACAGTTCCACGCCATCCAGGCCACCGGCCTTGGCCCGGCCTGCAGCGCTGGCGTAGTTGCCGATCACCCGCCAGATTTCTTCCGGCTCGATGGTCTTGCACGTCGCACGGTGCACCGGCTCGCGCACCCCCGACGGCGACATCAGGGTCGGCCAGTTGAAGCCATCCCAACGCGAGCGACGGCCCATGTGGGTAATCTGGATCATGATCTTGGCGCCATGCTTGTGCATCGCGTCAGCCAGGTTCTGGAAGTGCGGGATGATGCGGTCGGTGGACAGGTTCACCGAACTCCACCACTCCTGCGGGCTGTCGATCGCCACCACCGAGGAGCCGCCACAGATCGCCAGGCCAATGCCGCCCTTGGCTTTCTCTTCGTAATACTTCACATAACGGTCGGTGGTCATCCCGCCGTCGGTGGCATACACCTCGGCGTGGGCGGTACTGAGCACGCGGTTGCGGATGGTCAGTTTGCCGATCTGGATCGGCGCAAACATTGCTTCGAAAGCCATGGCACGGTCCTCGGCTTACAACGGCTTGACGGTGAACAGACCGTCGTCATGGCCCTCTTCGGAGCCTCCGTAGACTTGTTCGGCGACGGTGCGGATGTTGCTGCCGCGCGCCTGCAGAATCTGGTCCATGGCGCCGGCAAACCAGCCGGTGAACATGTAGTCGACCTTGCGCCCGACCTTGCCGTACACGTAGACGAATGCCGAGTGTTCGAGCTTGACGCTGGCGATGCCTTTATCCAGGTCGATGTCCTGGATCTTGAACAGGCCCCAACCGCGCTGCGACAGGCGCTTCATGTAGTGCTCGAACACCGCGACGCCTTCCAGGCCGTGGCATTCGGCTTCTTTTTCACACCAGTGCCAGGCGGATTTGTAGCCGGCCTTGTAGAGGATTTCGGCGTAGGCATCAGCGCCCAGCACCTCTTCGATGCCCATGTGGTTGTTGACGAAGAAATGACGCGGTACGTACAGCATCGGCAAGGCGTCGGAGGTCCAGACACCGGTTTCGCTGTCGACTTCGATTGGCAATTGCGGGGCGATCTTGGCCATGGAAACTTAACTCCAGAAAATTCTTGGTAATGCCCCGGCACGAATGGCCGGGGGAGAAAAAACGGTGGCTTATTCGCCCCAGACGTCTTTCAACACGTTGACCCAATTCTCGCCCATGATCTTGCGTACTACGCGCTCGCTGTGGCCGCGCTTGAGCAGGGTCTCGGTCAGGTTGGGGAACTCGCCCACGGTGCGGATGCCCAGCGGGTTGATGATCTTGCCGAAGCTGGTCAGGCGGCGGGCGTAGCCCTTGTCATGGGTCAGCATTTCGAAGAAATCCTGGCCATGGCCCTGGGTGAAGTCGGTACCGATGCCGATGGCGTCTTCGCCGACAATGTTCATGGTGTATTCGATGGCTTCGGCGTAGTCGTCGATGGTCGAATCGATGCCCTTGGCCAGGAATGGCGCAAACATGGTCACGCCGACAAAACCACCGTGGTCGGCAATGAACTTGAGTTCTTCATCGGACTTGTTGCGCGGGTGCTCTTTCAGGCCGGACGGCAGGCAGTGGGAGTAGCACACCGGTTTTTTCGATTCGAGGATGACTTCTTCGCTGGTCTTGGAGCCGACATGGGACAGGTCGCACATGACACCGACGCGGTTCATCTCAGCGACGATTTCGCGCCCGAAGCCCGACAGGCCGCCGTCGCGCTCATAGCAGCCGGTGCCCACCAGGTTCTGGGTGTTGTAGCACATCTGCACCACGCCGACGCCGAGCTGCTTGAAGATCTCGACGTAGCCGAGTTGGTCTTCAAACGCGTGGGCATTCTGGAAGCCGAAGATGATGCCGGTCTTGCCCTGCTCCTTGGCGCGGCGGATATCGGCGGTGGTTTTCACCGGGATCACCAGGTCGCTGTTCTCGCGGATCAGGGTCTGGCTGGCCACGATGTTATTGATCGTGGCCTGGAAGCCTTCCCACACCGACACCGTGCAGTTGGCGGCCGTCAGACCACCCTTGCGCATGTCCTCGAACAGGTCGCGGTTCCACTTGGCAATGATCAGCCCGTCGATAACGATGCTGTCGGCGTGCAGTTCGGCTGGGCTCATCAGGCGTCCCCTTATTGGCGATTCATGCGCCGAATCGTCTGCCGGCGCTTTGGGGCCAGCATATGCCCAGGGACTGAGCGAGCCGGGTGCAAAAACGACAGGGGAATTGCCGAAAGCGTCAATCCACGACAAAGGGTGCACGGACGTGTCTGTCGTGCATCTGTTCTTTGGCCTACGCTTGAGCCAGAATTCGACCCATCCACCGATATGAGAAGGCGCAATGAAACCGATTTTCCTGGCTTTGGCACTCCTCGCCACTGGCGTCCACGCGGCCGAAGACACCGACAGCACCCCGTGTGATGGCATCGAAAACGACAAACAGACCCTGGAATGCGCCTCCTACAACAAAACCACCGCCGAGCAGTTGTTGAAAGACAACTATCAAGGCCTGCTGGAACGCATGGGTTCTACCTACGGCAGCGACAAGACCCAACTGGCGGACATTACCGCTCGTCTGAAGGATGCCCAGCAGAAGTGGGAAAAACTGCGGGATGCCGATTGCGCGGTGGACACCTTCCCGGCAGTGACCGGCACCAAGGCCTACGCCATTGCGCAGAATGACTGCCTGGCGCGGATGAGTGATGAGCGGTCGGAGTTTTTGGAGTCGATTGGCCAGGAATAAGCGACAATCGCGCGCATCCTTTCCTCTGAACCAAGGCTACCCATGACTCTGTGCGGCATCGAAATCAAAGGCAGCGAAGCCATCATCGCCGTTGCCGCCCCGGACCTGACCCACGTCACCATGGCCACCAAGAAAATCGCCCTTGAGGACGATGACGAGGCCGCCAACGTCAAAGCCTTCGCCAGCCAAGTGGCCGCGTTTGTGCGCGATAACGGCATCACCCGCATCGCGATCAAGAAGCGCAGCAAGAAAGGCGAATTCGCCGGCGGCCCGACCACGTTCAAGATCGAAGGCGTGTTGCAGTTGCTGGACGGCGTTGAAGTGACCCTGCTCTCGCCGCAGACCATCAATGCGCAGTACAAGAAGCACAGCTTCGAGCTGCCGGCGACGCTGAACAAATATCAGCATGAAGCCTTTAAAACCGCGTGCTCGGCGTTGGTAAAAAAATAAGCCACCCCATACATCCAATGTGGGAGCTGGCTTGCCTGCGATAGCCATGAGTATCTACACAACTCGCTGATACTTCTGGGCTCTGGGTTTGGGGCTGATGTAGGGGGCATATCCATTGCTGCGGTAACGGCGGCCATGGGTTCCGCTTTTACAGCGGCTCACTTTTGAACAGCGCAAAAGTAAGCAAAAC
>NZ_MIFU01000137.1:0-4782 GCF_001855215.1 Pseudomonas sp. 06C 126
GGCGCAGTGCCTAGCTGTTAGATTTGACAGTGCCGACGAGTGGTTGGGATGGAGTGTTTGTAGGCAAGCCCATTGCCACAGCGTGTCGTGGCGGGGGGGATCAAAGTTACTTGGGATACAGCGGCAGCATGCTAGTGCGTTCCAGATGGTCTTCGTGGGTGTTCCACCACACCACTTCTACGCCGGGCAATTCCAGCGCGCCGGCGCGGTTGGGCACCAGGTCTTCGCGGCTGCCGATCACTTCGCGTTCGCTGTCCTGATTGCTCAGCACCGGCTGGTCGGGATAACGCCGCAGGCCGGCGATTTCGGTGCTCGGCAGCGCCGGCAACTGGGCGCTGGCCAGGCCTTCGGCCTTGATATTAAATAGATCTGTCCCGTTTTTTTGGTCCCGTTTTTTTTGTTGCGTTTTTCTGTGGTTAAATAAGCGGGCGCTTCGGTAGGTGCCCGCTTAAAGTGCGTTGGTTGTTATGTCATAGTTGAACTACCGATACCGAGCCTCCTCCTATATTTGCGACATATGCAATAGGCTTTCCAGGTAGTGTTATGATGTTGGCTGGGTCGTGGAAGCCTGTAATCGTGGATGTGATTGTTTCAGTGTGTATGTTCATAACTGAAAGTGAGTTTGCGTTTCTTGAGGTTACATATGCGTGCTCGGTCGTTGTGCCGAATGCAACTCTTGGTCTGTCGATGTTTATCGTTTTAACTAGTGTATTTGTATCGGTGTTTAATATGTAAAGCACTTGCCATCCAGACCCGTAAATACGGGAGGTATAGGGGCTGTAGGCACTATAGAATGCCTGAATTGGTACGTGGGTTATGACCTGGTTTGTGTTGGCGTCAATGATGACGATGTCGTTCGTATTACTTCTGAAGACATACAGTCTATTGTTGCGAGGGTTGTATGTTATAGTGTTAGCCCATTGAATGCTGATTTGTTGAATGACTCTGTTTGTGGCTGTGTCAAAGACAATGACTGAGCCCGTGTCGGCATTCACGCCATATAGGCGGGAGCCGGATGCATTGAATACAAAGATGCGCATACTTACATCTATGATTACCTCGGTACGTGCAAAGGTACTGGTGTTGATTGTAGCGAGTGCCATTGAGCTTGTGTTGACATAAAGTCGCGTTCCATCTGGATGGATTGCGAAATTAGAGTTAGCATCACGGATGCTGTGAATTATTTGATTGCTGGCAGTATCAATCACGGCGATACCCAAACTATCGCCTGAAACGTATACTCTACTTCCGTCAGGGCTGGCGGATAAGTATAGCGGCCGGCCTCCAGTAGTGATCGTTTTAATAATTCGAGGGGCTGATACCACTGAATAAGTCGCACTTTGGAAATCAACCGCCTGCGCCTTATCCGGACTTCCATCGAAAGTCACCTTGCACGTAACAGTAAGTTGGCTCCCAGTAGGCAATGCCGCAAGCCAGTTACGCTGCACCGGGATGTTTACAAGTCCATTCGCCGCTTCCGTTGCACTGATCTCCACGCCGTCAAGCACATCCAGATCAGCCACACCCGCACTGCTGCAAGTCAACCACACCCGCTGCTTGGCTGCACTCAAACGCCACTTGGCGACAGACGCAGTGGCATTGCCGGTAAAGGCGGTGAGGTCGAGGGTGCCGCCATTGGCAATGTTGTTAATCAACGGACGTGGTAGGTTCGCAGCGGCGATAGTACCGAAGGTGACCGTTTGCAAGTGCGATGGAATGGTCTGGCCATTACGCAACACGCTATATCGCACGCAAACGGTGCTGTTCACACAGCGTGCCAGGATGGCGTTGCTCAGGGAGAACACCACGGTGCCACCGGCCTGACCATCCAGGCTCACGGTGTAAGGTGTGCCGGATTGGAAAATCATCTCCAGGGTGATTCGGTCTGTCGGGGCCATGGCGTAGGCCACGCTGACCCGCATATTGTTCTCAATGCTCAACGGGTTGGCGATGGTCACGTCGGGGCCGGTGCCGGAAGCGCCGCTGATGACGGGATGGGGCAAGACCCCCGGTAACGCCTGAATCGTATGTTCACGAATCCGGAACAATACGGCGTTGGACTTATCGGAGGTACGGTCGAAGCTGACCCAAAACTGAATACTCAGCCGCGAGCCGTCTTTGAGCAGGCGCAGTTCATCGACCGGAGTCGGCGGCAGGATGCCCTGGGAGACGCCGTCGTCAGTCACCAGGTTGGCGGTGTAGGTGGCTTCGAAGTACGGCGTGCCGTCGGCATATTCTCCGTGATACTCCATCCACATACGTTGTGCCGCATGGGTAAAGTGCCACGTGTTGAGCATTGTGCGTTCGTGGCCGGCGAGTCGGGAAAGGTCGAGCATTGGGCTTTCACCAATGCCTTCGATGGTGGGAATTGATAGCGTAGTAAGCGGCAGCAGCAATAACGACAGCACTGGCGAGGGAATTTCCCGAGTACCGCGCAGCAGGAAATACTGCACCTGGATAATGCGTCCGCCTGGCTGGATATTGCTGCCGACCACTTCGGGAGGCACTGTGTAAAACAGCGTCTTGATGCTATTACCGTCCTGGGTCTCGCAATGGCTGCCGATACTATCCACTCCTTTCCAGCATGCTCGCACCCTGTCGCCGGTCTGCATTTGGGCAAAGGTGACCTTGATGGTCGCGCCCGCTGTCAGGGCCTCTGGGGTCACTTGGTCGGGATGCCTAGAGGCTTCTTCGACTTCTGGCCGGGGCAGGTCGCCCAAGGCAACGCCCACGCTGATGATCAGTACCTCAGAGCTCAGCACGGGGCTTCCGTCGGCCGGAACCAACGAGTAGCGGATACGAATTTCACCGTTGAAATTAGGGTTGATAAACGACGTGCTGACAGGAAACGCCACAGGGCGACCGGCCGTGCCGTTGTTGAGTTCGATCTCGCCGCTGGTGCTGCCGCCGATGCCGGTGCCCGTCCAGTTCCAGATGAACTTATCCCCTGAGAAGGTGCGTACATAAGGCAGTGTGAGAATGGCCTGACCAATCACATCGGCAGGGTCGAGGTTGTCATGTTCATCAACCCCCTGCAGTAGGGGAGGCGGCATGGACGCCACGCGCGTGCCAAACTGGACCGTCAGTCGTTCGGACTCGCGCACTGTCAGCAGGTTGGCGCCGAGGGCGCCGACTTTACCGTCGTCCACCCGGTAGAAAACCGACACGTCGTTGATATTTTCAAAACGCTTGAAGTCGCTGTTGAACACGATCCGAAAGCGCGTCGGCGGCGGCGGATCACCGGCCAGCAGCACTTGTTCATAAAACTCCACAGCGCCATCGGGACGCATCGCTTCCATGCGCAGGGTGACGGAGTAGTTGCGGTCGTAGGGGATGTATTCCGGGAATTCGACGGTGATATAGGGGAGTGTCGGGTCGACCAGTCCAGCTTCCGCTTCGACGATACGAACTGGCGGCATGGTCGAAAGGGTGCCGTAAATCGTGACGGATAGGCGGCGTGAGGTGCCCAGCACATTGCCCAGGGGAAACTCCAGGTCATAGGCGATCTGCAGCGTGCCGTTGATCAGTTGTTTGAGGAAACTGTTAGGCACATCGGCAAAAGCCGACCGGTTGATTCGGACCGCAAAGGGTGGCAACTGCAGCGTGATGGGGGTGCCGACGGCGTCAACGCCGCTCAACGTCACGACGATCTGCGTACCGGCAGGTATCAACGAGTTGTCCGGAAGCCGCGTGGGTACGAACACCTCAACCTGAAAGTGGCCTTCGCTATGGGTGTCGAAATCTACATCGGTGATGTCGAGGTTGTTTAGCAGGAAGTAGGGCCGTTCCAGCAAGGAGGGGTCCAGGTCGCTTTCCAGGCGGATCGATTGAGACCACTGCTGCTGGAATTGTTCGGCGTTCATCCAGGGCCCGCCGGAGTAATTCAAGACCTCATCGACAACCCTGAAACGGATGGTCAACAGGCCACTGCCGTTGGGTCGGTAGAGAACTTCGGGCTCGACCTGTACTTCGATAGGCTTGGCCCCTGAAGCGTGGTCCTCATCCAGGCGCAGGAGCACCAAGTGACCATTCCAATACAACTCGATGGTGTCGCGGACCCGAATATTGGGATATCGCTCGATCGTAAGTACTACACCCAAGTCGGCGCGCTCGGGGACCAGGACCGCGCCGGGGCCCTGCAAGTCGGCCGGGAGAGACACCACCAATTCCGAATGGTAAGGCTCTCCCGGATCCTTATCTACACCGCCCGGGCGAGTCTTTTTAACGAACCAGGTCTGCTTGGGTGAAGTGCTTTCGGTGCTGCTGCCGGCACGCAGCACGCTGCCATAGCAGGGATACAGGAAGCCGGTGGGGACATTGTCATAAGAAATCCGCAACTGGTAGCGAGGTTCAGCGTCCTTACCTGTCGTGATTTCACCCCAGACCTCGACGTTGCCCATGTAAAACTTGAAAACGTCACCGACGTTGAGGCTGAACCAGCGTTCGAAGGTGATATACAGGAAGTTCTCCAGATGACGAATGCCCAGACCGACGTCGGCATCCACGACCGGTTGCACGGCATTGGCGACGTAAGGCGTGTCGAGGTCCTCGACAAAATGGGCGTCCCCGCCGCCCTCATGGGGGAGCCGTAGAGGAAAGGTTTCGGGGGGGAAATCCTGGGTGATCAGTTCGTTAGACATGACAAGTATCCCTGAAAGAGCGACGCCGCCTGACGTCGCGAAACAAGGAAAATCAAACACCCGCAGGGGCGCAGTGCCTAGCTGTTAGATTTGACAGTGCCGACGAGTGGTTGGGATGGAGTGTTTGTAGGCAAGCCCATTG
>NZ_MIFU01000138.1:0-4394 GCF_001855215.1 Pseudomonas sp. 06C 126
GATCGGCCATCCATGGCCGTGTCGCGGCTACCCCGGCATCCATGCCGGGGTGCCCACTGCGCAATACCTGCCTGCGGCCATCGTGGTTTGACGGGGCGCACAAGATCAAAAGCCAGATCAAAAACAGAGCAACAGCACCGCCAGAGCGCGCAGTTGCATTCCCCTGTGGGAGCAGGCAAGCCAGCTCCTGCAAGGACCAGGTGTGTCAGCGGTTGCCGTCTATCGGGTCAATATCGGCCAACTCAGCCTCATCCAGGCCATTGCCGCCGCCAATCTCATCTTCATCGACGATACTCAGGTCCCAATCGGCCTGTTCGCCGTCACCTTCTTCCCGGGCATCTCGCGCGCCATCTTCATGGATCAGGGTTTCGGGGCTCATATCATCATCCGTGGGCTCGTGATCCGCCGTTGAAGCCCCCGTCATCCCGGCCTCGCGCACCCGTTCGTCGGGCATCAGGTGCTCGCGTTCACCACGGGGGATCTCATCGCCGATTTCCGCCGTCGGCTCCTCCTCGTCAAAATCCAGCTCGCGCATCGAGCCCATGCGATCTTCGTTGTCATCAATCGGTGCTGGGGTCGGGGCGCCGTACGGACGTCGTGATTGCGTCATGGCCAATCCTCATACTGTGGGGCTTATAGTGTGTGGACAGGCACGGCCTCCCAAAGATTCAAGCTAATTTGCGTACGGCGTGACCTGGGCGAGCGGTTGTCAGTCACAAAACTGCGCATCATTCCTGAGGCTTTCCCTGATGAACGAACTACAAGACCTGCTTGATAACAACGAACGCTGGGCGGATGCGATCAAACAGGAAGATCCCGAATTCTTCGCCAAGCTCGCCCGCCAGCAGACCCCGGAATACCTGTGGATCGGCTGTTCGGACGCCCGGGTGCCGGCCAACGAGATCGTCGGCATGCTACCTGGCGACCTGTTTGTGCACCGCAATGTGGCCAACGTGGTGCTGCACACCGACCTAAACTGCCTGTCGGTGATCCAGTACGCGGTGGATGTGCTCAAGGTCAAACATATCCTGGTCACCGGCCACTATGGTTGCGGCGGCGTACGTGCCTCGATGCAGGATCGCCAGTTTGGCCTGATCGACGGTTGGCTGCGCTCGATCCGCGACCTGTACTACGAGAACCGCGAAGTGCTGGCCCAGTTGCCCACCGAAGAAGAACGCGTTGATCGCCTGTGTGAACTCAACGTCATCCAGCAAGTGGCCAACGTCGGTCACACCAGCATTGTGCAGAACGCCTGGCACCGCGGGCAGAGCCTGTCGATCCACGGTTGTATCTACGGCATCAAGGACGGCCGCTGGAAAAGCCTCAACGCCACCATCACCGGGTTCGAGCAACTGCCACCGCAGTACCGCCTGCGCCCGATTGAGGCGATTTAACAGCGTTTGCGCTGGCGCCACTGTTCCATGAACAGTTGGCCCTGTGGGTTCAACGGTTCTTTTGCGCCGGTGATCCAGCCGCGGCAGTTAAGCGCACCGCATTGGCAAGCGAACTGGCAGAGCAGCGCATCTTCGGTGGTGGCGTAATCCATCGTCAGCAGTGTACCGGGGCGAATGGCCTGGACCGACCATAGCTCCAGTTCGCTGATGTCGAGAAACACATTCGGATCGCACGAATGCAGGATCAGGCCGCTGAACCAGGGGTCGTACAAGTGGATACGCGAAGATATCTGTAGCGTGTGCAAGTGCCGCTCGCCCAGGGCGTATCCGGAAATCTTCGCCATGAGTATTCGGCTGTCGAAGGCCACACGCGTCTTGATCCCGGTTCCACGGCGATTCCGGGTGCGTACGACGTCGAACTGGCGGCGCGAGGGGTAGCCTTTTTTTCCCAACAGGTCGGCGAATGGATAAAGACAGTCCATCGCATCAGCCGGCGCATCTTCCATGGCTTGGGTTTTCATAGCATTCCTTGTCGGGCTGCATCGACCTCCTGGTGTTGATATGACTGCCAGTCTTGCAGCAAGTGGGCACGTTCCAAGGTTTACGCAAGTTGCAGCCGATATCTACTGTCAAATCTGACAGTAGATATCGGCTTTTTTTTGCGTAAGCCAAAACGGATAAGCCGGATGCTCAAAGGGCGGGGGCGGGTACAGAGGCTTCTGGCAGGGGGCTTTTCAGGCGCTTGAGTTGCGTCTTGATGGTGGCGGTGGCGCATTTTTCCCTGGCGTGGTCGGCGGACAGTTCGCGAATCGAGGTGTAGAACAGCTCGCAAGTCTGTTCCTTGCGCGTGACCTGCCAGGTATTCATGCAGCCCTTGAGCAACACGTTGGGATCGCTGGCCGGCTTCTGGCCCATGCCGGCCTGCCAGCACGCTGCGCTCAAGTCCTGGCCCATGACTTTCAGGCCGGCGTCGTCGGCCTTCTGTTCATCACCGTCGTAGCTGTCCGGGTTGGCGGCGTACCAGATGTAACTGGGGTGATTGGCCCCCAATACGGCGACGCTACTGCCCTCGGCCGGGCTTATCTGCCCCAGGCCCAATACGCCAAGGGTTTGCCCGTACTGTTGCTGGATCCAACTGCGAACGGGGGCGCCGAAGGCGACCATTGGCAATGAGCCGCCGGGATGCAGGCTCAGCTCCCGGACAATCCGCGTCTGGTACTCGGTGAAATAGCCATACACGCCTTCCAGGTCCTTGCCGGCCGTGGAGGGCGCGGCTATCGGCGCGATGTCGATGATGGTCTGGTACTCCGGGGTCTGGGCCGCCGCTATGCCATTGGCGGTCAGTAATGTGGCCCAACGGTCAGTCGTGGCCGACTCCAGATAGTCCTGGTAATGGGTCAGGGAGTAGTCGGGCGGAAAATGCATCAACTCGATGCTCTTGCGGTTTTCCAAGGCCATGCCCAACGGCAGGAACAGGTACCAGCTAAATTGCCACTTGCCATCACGGTTCAGCCGGCTGGCGCCTTGGTAGGCCAGGTCAGCGGTGTTCAACAGCGAGATCAAGGACCGGCCGTAGCCATCGGGTACGCCGGTAAAGCGGGCCAGCACCTTATCCTCACTGGCTTTCACACTGACACGGGCCCGGTTGTAGCCGTCGCGCTGCAAGCTCTGGTTGAGGTAATGCTCAACCGTCTGTTCCAGGGTCCATGGGCGAAAGCAGATCACACTGCAATTATTGGGGTAGGCGAACAATTGCCTGACCCGTTGCGCGGTGCCCAGGTCAAGCTCGACATCGGCGTGTACGACCGTGCTCACAGTCAGTGCGACAAAGGTGAAGGACAGCCTGGTCAGTTTAAACATGCGTGTTTCCTTGTCAGCTAAAGCCCGTCTGCGCGGGATGAATGCCCACCCTCACACAGTAGCGGCTGACCGGGAAAATGCGTCGGGAAATGTAGCTTTTTGCAAGAGCCGTTAAGCCTTGGGTCTGACGGAGCCATCCGTCCCCATTCAGAGACATGGATGACATACATCGATCAGTAGACCGGACAGAGTCATCGCCATAACTTCTGCAACTCCTCTCGTTCACTTCGACGTCGAACACCTGCGCAGCCTCAGTACGCAGTTGCTTGCGCACGTTGAGCGTTTGGATACGCAACTGACGAGCCTCGACAAAGAAGTACTGCACGAGTTCTGGATCTCCAATCACGTTTGCAAGGACATGCTTCATGAGTGGAAAACCTGCTGCCCGCGTTACGGACCTTACGGCATGCTCAATGTCGGGGCATGGCAGCAACCCTATAATCGAAGGTTCTCCTGACGTCTTTTTCGATGGATTACCCGCAGCACGCCAAGGTGATGTATCTGCTTGCGCAAGCCGGATTAGCACTGGCGTGTCATCGACGGTTTTCATCAACGGAAAACCTGCCGCAACGCTCGGGAGCGTCGGTGAACATGGCAACGTGATCATCGGCGGGTCGGGAACCGTGTTCATCGGTGACAGATTCACACCGTCCCCGCTCACCCCCCTTGCACCATTGAGCAGTTCCACTGCCCCTTACTCCGGACGCTTTCAACTCATAGATCAGGAAACCGGCCTACCTATTGGTGGCCGCAAGGTAAAGGTCTGGTCGAGTGCCGATTGGAGCATGCTCGACACCACCAATGGTGAAGGCATGACATCGTGGGTCAAGCACGATGCGTCGCAGGTTATCTATATTGACCTGGCGCCGGGCGACGAAGCATGAGTGATCAACCCGGCCTGTCTCAGGGTGGCATGAGCCCCGAAGGCACGACCAACCCCGTGGGCATCCTGAAGCCGAAGCTCGGTCCCCAGGACAGGAAAGTACTGTGCTCGGCAATTTGCTATTGCAGCAGCACACCCAACATCAGCCAAGATGGCAAGAATCTTAAACAGGGCTGTGTGGCACAGCGCCTTGGGGAGCTTGACGAGATTCTCCAGGGGCGCAGTCCGTATAGGGCCGAGGTCAGTTACGACATGAC
>NZ_MIFU01000139.1:0-4391 GCF_001855215.1 Pseudomonas sp. 06C 126
GAATACATGGTGCCCAGCCATTGGGTGTTCCTTGATAGCCTGCCGCTGACCCCCAACGGCAAGCTCGACCGCAAGGTGTTGCCGGCGCCGGATGCCAGTCTGGCGCAAAAAACCTATGTAGCGCCCAGTAGCCCTTTGCAACAGCAGGTCGCAGCGATTTGGCAAGACGTATTGAAAGTCGAGGCTATCGGCCTTGAGGACCACTTCTTTGAACTGGGTGGGCACTCACTACTGGTCGTGAGCGTGGTCTCGCGCCTACAACTTGAGCTGGGTATGCAGTTGACGCCGCAGTTGATGTTCCAACACCCGACCCTGGGCGCGTTTACCGCCCAGCTTGAGCAGCAGGCAGGACCTGTCACCGCGCAGAAACTTGACAAACTCGAAGCCCTGCTCGATGAAATGGAGGAGTTCTGATGGATAAGACTGTCGCCGCCCGCATTGCCCGGCGCTTCATCACTCTGCCCCGGGAAAAGCGCGAGCTGTACCTGGAAAAAATGCTGGCTGAAGGGGTCTCACCCGCTAACCTGCCAATCCCTGAAGTGCAGTCAGCCTTCGAATCCATCCCACTTTCTTTCGCTCAAGAACGGCAGTGGGTGCTCTGGCAACTGGACCCCGACAGCGCAGCCTACAACATTCCAACTGCCCTACGGCTCAAAGGTAAACTGGACGTCGCGGCACTGGAGCAAAGCTTCAACACCTTGATAGCCCGCCACCAGACGCTGCGCACCACGTTTGCACATGGCGAAGATCGACCATTGCAGATTATTCACCTCGACATGCCGATGCAGATCCAGCAAAGCAGCGTTCCGGGGCTCGACGACGCAGGAATCAAGGCATTTATCCAAGCCCAGGCTTACCAGCCATTTGATTTGCAGCAAGGCCCACTGCTACGTGTCGCCTTGCTACAGCTAGGCCAGGATGACCATGTTCTGGTGCTGACCCAACACCACATCGTCTCGGATGACTGGTCGATGCAGGTGATGGTCGAAGAACTGGTTGCACTGTACTCGGGTTATCAGCAAGGCCAGCCAAACGTCTTGCCAGAGCTGACAATCCAGTACGCCGACTATGCCATCTGGCAACGTCATTGGATGGAAGCCGGTGAAAGCAAACGCCAATTGACTTATTGGCAAGCCCAACTGGGTGGTGAACAACCCGTATTGGAGTTACCCACCGACCACCCACGACCAGCCGTTCAGAACTATCGAGGGGCGAACATTGCAGTCACAGTTCCAGCCTCCTTGGAACACAACCTCAAACAGCTTGCCCAGCAACACAATGTGACCTTGTTTATGTTGCTGCTCGCCTCGTTCCAGGCGCTGTTGCACAAGTACACCGGCCAGTCCGACGTCCGTGTAGGCGTACCTGTAGCGAACCGTAACCGTGTTGAAACCGAGCGTTTGCTGGGGTTTTTCGTCAATACTCATGTGCTCAAAGCACACTTCGATCACACACTGTCTTTCAGCCAACTCCTGGCGCAGGTCAAGCAAACAGCACTGGATGCCCAGGCGCATCAGGACCTGCCTTTCGAACAACTGGTCGAGGCCTTGCAGCCAGAACGGAACCTGAGCTTCAACCCGTTGTTTCAGGTGATGTATAACCACCTCAATGACCATCAGGGCAGCGCAACCACTCATCCGGCGTCGGCCGCCTCATTGACCGTCGAAGGTATGACGTGGGGCAACAGCACGGCGCAGTTTGATCTGACGCTCACTACCTTCCAATCAACCCAGGGCCTGTCGGCTACCCTGAACTATGCCAGCGACCTGTTTGATTCCAGCACCGTTGAACGCCTCGGAAACCATTGGCTTAACCTGCTCGAACGCTGCATCGCCGCCCCGCAGCAGCCCATCGTCAGCTTGTCGCTGCTCAGTGCCGTTGAACAGCAGCAGATCTTGCGCGACTGGAACGCCACAGCCTCTGAGTACCCACAACAACACAGCATTCACGGGTTGATCGCCGAGCAGGTTGCGCGCCAGCCGGACGCAGTGGCCCTGACCTGCGGTACCCAGACCCTGAGCTATCGCCAACTGGACGCTCGGGCCAATCAAGTGGCCCATAAACTGATCGAACTGGGTGTTGGCCCCGAAGTGCGAGTCGGCGTGGCCATGCAGCGCTCCGACGCATTGATCGTGGCCTTGCTCGGCGTACTCAAGGCCGGCGGCGCCTATGTGCCGCTGGACCCGGATTACCCCGCCGACCGCGTCGCCTACATGCTCGAAGACAGCCGTGCCCAAGTGCTGCTGACCGAAACCCAATTGCTCGCCGAACTACCCCGCACCCAGGCCCTGGTGTTGCTGATAGATCAACTGGCGGGCTACCCGCTGACCGCCCCGGCCAGCCAAGCCGCGCCCGACAATTTGGCCTACGTGATCTACACCTCCGGCTCTACTGGTAAACCAAAAGGCGTGGCCATTACCCATAGCAACGTCTTGGCGCTGGTCCACTGGTCGCAGGAGGTCTACAGCCAGAAAGATATCCAGGGCGTGTTGGCCTCGACCTCCGTGTGTTTCGACCTCTCGGTATGGGAAATCTTCGTCACTCTGGCCAACGGCGGCTCGCTGATCCTCGCCCGTAATGCCCTGGAGTTGCCCGACCTGCCCGCCCGGGATCAGGTGCGCCTGATCAATACCGTACCCTCGGCGATCAATGCCTTGCAGCACGCCGGGCAAATCCCCGACAGCGTTCGCATCATCAACCTTGCGGGCGAGCCACTGAAGCAATCGCTGGTGGAGAATATCTACCAGCAGCAGGCCACGGTTGAGCATATCTACGACCTTTATGGGCCGTCCGAAGACACCACATACTCCACCTGGACTCGTCGCGAAGTCGCAGGCCAGGCCAACATTGGCCGCCCGCTGCACAATACCCAGAGCTACCTGCTCGATGCCGACCTGCAGCCCGTTCCCACAGGGGTTGCAGCGGAGTTGCATCTGGCCGGCGCCGGGATCACCCGGGGCTATCTCGGCCGAGCCGCGATGACCGCCGAAAAATACATACCCAACCCGTTTTCCACCAACGGCGAGCGCCTGTATCGCACTGGCGACCTGACACGTTATCGCGCCGATGGCGTCATTGAGTACGCAGGGCGCATCGACCATCAGGTGAAGATTCGTGGGTTTCGTATCGAACTCGGCGAAATCGAAGCCCGCCTGTTGGCACTGGGGGATATTCGCGAAGCAGTCGTATTAGCCCAGGATGTCTGCGGCAGCCTGCAGTTGGTTGCTTATGTAACCACCCCAGGCCCCCTAGGTGATGCGGTGGCTCAAAAGCTGCTGCGTGACACACTCAAGTACCATCTCAAAGAGCATCTTCCGGATTACATGGTGCCCAGCCACTGGGTATTCCTCACCAACCTGCCCCTGACGCCCAACGGCAAACTCGACCGTAAAGCCCTGCCCGCCCCCGATGCCAGCCAGGCCCTGCACGCTTACGTGGCACCGCAGAACGATCTGCAACATCGCATCGCCAGCATCTGGCAAGACGTCCTCAAGGTTGCAAAAATCGGCCTGAACGACAATTTCTTCGAACTGGGTGGCGACTCGATCATCTCCATCCAAGTCGTCAGCCGCGCACGCCAAGCCGGCATCCACTTCACTCCCAAAGACCTGTTCCAACATCAGACCATCCAGGACCTGGCCAGCGTGGCGAAAAACCAGGGCCAGGGCGTGGCGATCGACCAGGGCCCGGTCACAGGTTTGGCACCGCTGCTACCGATCCAGCACCTTTTCTTCAATACCGACATCCCCGAGCGCCACCACTGGAACCAATCCGTGCTGCTCAAGCCCACCACACACATGGAACTGCAGTTGCTGGAGCAGGCACTCGATGTCCTGATCCAACACCACGACGCCCTGCGTCTGAGCTTCCATCAGGCCGACCACGGCTGGAGCGCCGAGTACCGTCCGACCACGCCATCAGTGCTATGGCAAACCCAAATCGACGACACCACGCAGTTGCAATCGCTGGGTGACGATGCCCAGCGCAGCCTAAACCTGCAGGATGGACCGCTGCTGCGGGCAGTGCTGGTGGATTTGAAGGACGGCAGCCAGCGTTTGCTGTTGGTCATCCATCACTTGGTGGTGGATGGCGTGTCCTGGCGGATATTGTTTGACGATTTGCAGATGGCCTATCGTCAACTGCAAGCGGGTCAGACGATCGAGTTGCCGGAAAAGACCAGCGCCTATAAGACCTGGGGTGAGAAGTTGATGGGGTATGGGCAGAGGGCTGAGTTGCAACAGGAACTGACGTACTGGACGCAGCAACTAGACGACGCCAGCAACGACCTGCCGCACGCAAACCCTGAAGGCAGCCAGCGGCACACCCAGGCGACGACTGTCGATATCCAACTCAGCAAAACCCTGACCCAACAACTTCTGCAAGTCGCACCC
>NZ_MIFU01000140.1:0-190671 GCF_001855215.1 Pseudomonas sp. 06C 126
GGGCAAGCCCGCTCGCCACAACTGCGCCATCTGCCTGGATCTAGGCGTTGCGGCAAAGTTGTGTAGATACTTATGCTGCGATGAGGCCCTAAAGGCCGCCACCGACCAACTGCTTCAACGCCAATTTACGCTGCGCAACCGGCAACCCACCCAACTGTTCCACAGCACTGTAGAACTTCAGCCAATCCCCTCCCTCCCGGCGAAACAACGCCGCAAACGCTGGCACCCACTGGTCATACAAACCAAACGGCAACAGCCGCGCATTGTTCATCGGCTGATTGATCCAGGCGTCATACCGCGGGTCGCCGGCCCACTGACTGTCGCGTAACTGCCGATACTCACGGCGCAAACGCTCGAACTCGTCAGCCTTGGCCTGGCGCATTGCATCGGCGGCCAACGGCTGCGCATACAGGCGTTCCAAGCGGGTGCGGGTGTCGAGGATCAGTTGGGTAAATTGGTCGCGCTGCTTCAAGGCCGACTCGCTCGCAGGCCCAAGGCCACGGGCCGTACGCCATTGCCGGGTGCCTTCCTGTTCGACAAAGGTGGCAAATGACTCATTGAACTCAGTGTCGTCCTTCACATAAAAACGCTGGTGCGCCAGTTCGTGAAAAATCACCGTGGCCAGACGCTCTTCGCCCCAGCGCATCATCGAACTCATGATCGGGTCATCAAACCAGCCCAGAGTGGAATAGGCCTCGACCCCGCCAATCGACACATCCATGCCACGCAGTTGCAACAAGGCAGCCTCGCCCCGTGCGGCACCTTGGCTGTAATAACCGCGATAGGCCACGCACCCGGCGATCGGGAAGCAATGGTTCTGGGGTGACAAGGAAAATTCTGAGGTAGCGAAGACATTCCAGACCACGTACGGCCGACCGATATCGGCGTACAGGCGGTAGCTCTGGTTGTCGGGCAAGTGCAACGCTTGGCTGGCAAAGGTCCGCGCCTTCTGGGATTGCGCCAAATGCTCCCGCAAAACTTGCGCACGCGTCGGGTCGGCGATCACCTTGGCCACCGGCTCGCGGGCCTGCAGCAGTTGCCATTGGCCGCTGGCCAGTTGGCTGTAATAGCTGACACTGGAGCAACCACCGAGCAACACACACGCCAGCCCCGCCAATAAACGCCGCACCATTTCAAACCGCTCCAGACTCATTGGCCTGCCAGACTAACGGGCTTACAGGAGGTATGCTCATACGATTCCTACGCTTGAGTGCTCACTATGCGTCAGCTCCTGCTTCCCTTGGCGGCGATTTTTCTCAGCGCCTGCACCTCCACACCGATCCCGCCGGCCGACCCGCAACAGGCCTGGGTCGATTTCGCCACCCCGACACCGGGCGCCAAACTGGTCATGGCGCAACGCCTGGACGGCAAAGCCCTCGATGATGGGCGCTACTTCCAGGTGCCACCGGGCAGCCACGAGTTGATGGTGCGTTTTGATTTTGAAGTGTATGCCGGCGCAGGCCTGGGCGGCGGGTTGAACCAGCCCCAGGAGCGCACGTGTTTTATCACCCTGCAATACGACCAGTTCGAAGCCGGTCAGCGCTATCGCCTGGAAGGGCGCTCGCTGGGCTTTACCCCCAACATCCGGCTGTATGACGCCGCACGGCAGTTGCTGGCAGAGGAGCGCAGCGTCAACTGTATTCCCTGATCAGTTATTGTTGCGCTGGTAGATGATGCGCTTGGTGCCGTTTTCGCAGGTGCCCACGATCATGGCTTCATCGTGATTCTTGGCTTCTTCGGCGGTGATGATTTCCAACGTGTAGGACGGGATCGCCTTGGCCTGTAGGTCGACTTCGATCTCTCTCCTCAGTTCTTCACAGTCTTTCGGCGCGGCCAGCGCCGACGTGGCCAAAGCACCGCAGATAATCGCCAAGGCAAAACGTTTCATGTGTGAAGCTCCCTAAATGCGCTGCGCACGGGTGTGCGCCAAAGGCTGCATGGGTATGAGACCACATTTGCGAAACGCGAGTTCTGATTTAACGCACAACAAAATGTGGGAGGGGACTTGCTCGCGAAGGCGGTGTGTCAGCCAATACATTTGTTGCCTGACCTAGCGCCTTCGCGGGCAAGCCCGCTCCCACATTGGACCTGCGCAGATCAGTTGATGAGGGTGCCATCCAGGGTGATGGTGGCGTTCAACACTTTGGACACCGGGCACCCCTCCTTGGCCTTTTTGCTCAGCTCATCGAACTGCGCCTGGCTTGCGCCGGGGATCTTGGCCTTGAGGACCAGATGGACCGCGGTGATTGCAAAACCACCGTCCACTTGGTCCAGGGTCACTTCGGCTTGGGTGTCGATGCTGTCGGCCTTGAGCCCGGCATCGCCGAGAATCATGGAAAAGGCCATGGAGAAGCAGCCGGCATGGGCCGCGCCGATCAGTTCTTCAGGGTTGGTGCCCTTGCCGCCTTCGAAACGGGCCTTGAAGCCGTAGGGGGCTTCGCGCAGTACGCCGGTTTCGGTGGAAATAGAGCCCAGGCCGGTTTTCAGGTCGCCTTCCCAGTGTGCGGAGGCTTTTTTCACAATACTCATAGCGTTCTCCCAAGCAGTGGTTGTGCATCAGTAAGGTTCTGAGGATAGAACCTCTGGCAAAGTTCACCCTGTCGGAAAAACCAAGCGCGCAAGTAGGAAATTTCATGCTCGCTATTGAATCTCGGGTATATGCCCTCATTGCATAGAGCATGCACATGAAGCGGCAGGTTTTGGTTCGTCACAAGCCTGCGCCCTTAGGAGAAGCAGGCTTATGAAACCGTTGTCCGACGTGAAGTTTTCGACCCTCGACCTGGTGCCGGTGCGCGCCAATGGCAGCCCGGCGCAGTCGCTGCGCAATTCCCTGGACCTGGCCCAGCACGTGGAAAAACTCGGCTACACCCGCTTCTGGGTGGCCGAACATCACAATATGGATGGCATCGCCAGCTCCGCGACCTCGGTGCTGCTGGGCTACCTGGCCGGCGGGACCTCGACCATCCGGGTCGGCGCAGGCGGCGTGATGCTGCCCAACCATGCACCGCTGGTGATCGCTGAACAGTTCGGCACCCTGGAAAGCCTGTACCCCGGCCGTATCGACCTGGGCCTGGGCCGCGCGCCCGGTTCCGACCAGATGACCGCCCGCGCCCTGCGCCGCGAGCGCTCCGGCAGCGCCGATGACTTCCCCGAAGACGTGGCCGAACTCATGGCGTACCTGGGCCCACGCACCCCCGACCAACGGGTGATCGCCGTACCGGGTACCGGCACCAACGTCCCGGTGTGGCTACTCGGTTCCAGCCTGTTCAGCGCGCAACTGGCCGGTGAACGCGGTTTGCCCTACGCCTTTGCCTCACATTTCGCACCGCGCATGATGCATGAGGCGATTCGCGTCTATCGCAATCACTTCAAGCCTTCAGCAGTACTCGACAAACCCTACGTGATGCTCGGCGTCCCCCTGGTGGCCGCCGATACCGATGAGCAGGCCAATTACCTGGCCACCTCGGTCTACCAACGCATTCTCGCGCTGATGCGTGGGCAAAGCCTGGTGCAGCGCCCGCCGGTGGATAGCATGGACGGCCTGTGGCTGCCCCATGAGAAGGATGCGGTAGGCAGCTTCCTGGGCCTGGCGATGGTCGGAAGCCCGGCGAAAATTCGCGCCAAGCTGGAAGTATTGATCGAGCAAACCGGTGCCGATGAGCTGATCTTTACCTGCGACCTGTACGAACATGCTGATCGGATTCATTCCTACGAGCTGCTGGCGCAAGTGATGAAAGACTGATCCACAGGCACAAAAAAACCGACGCCCTGGCGTCGGTTTTTATGTCTGCCACACGGGATCACCCGCGGTTGTAGACGATTTCCTTGGTACCGCCTTCGCAACTGCCGACCACGTCGCCGTTGGTTGCGCTGCCTTTATCGACAATTTCCAGGGTGTACGCGGAGGCGCCATTGGCCTGGATCTTGGCGTCGATTTCGCTTTTCAGCTCGCCACAGTCCTTGCCAGCCGCCAGGGCTGTACCTGCCAGGCTCAACAAACCTACTGCTAACAGAAACTTCTTCATCCGTTACTTCCTTGCGCTGATCAAAAAATGTACGCCGATGCATTTGGCATCGGCGCCCCAAGGTGTCGCGCAGGTTATGGCAATCGGCCAGCGTGCAAGTTCAACCGTGCCTATCAACTATTGGCAATACGAAAGCCCACCTTGAGGGTCACCTGGAAGTGCGCGGCCTTGCCGTCCTTGATGTGGCCACGGGTTTCGGTCACCTCAAACCACTCCAGGTGCTTGATGCTCTTGCTGGCCTCGGCCAGGGCATTGTTGATGGCGTCCTCGATGCTGGTTGGGGACGAGCCCACCAGTTCGACTTTCTTATAGGTGTGATGATCAGTCATGAGCGTTCTCCTGGGTGGTTGAATGAAGCCTAGCAGTGATTCTTCGTACTGCTTCTGGCGGTACTTCTCACTTGAAAGTTCAGATTTACTGCACTTTCTGAAACCCCCGCAGTCGGAATCAACACACGTTACTCATTCACTCCAGGAGAGCCCACATGGCCAACACCTCTTTACGCAAAGCGTCATTGGAAAGCATGGAAGCCGAGATTTCGAGCCTGCTCAAATCCCTTGAGAGCCTCAAGGACGATGCGTCTGACGAGTCGCGCAAAACCCTGAAGGCCCTCAAAAGCAATGCCGAGAATGCCCTCAAGCACTCTCGCCACTTGATCAGCGATGCCTACGAAGAAAGCAAAGTCAAAATCCGCGAAACCGGGGTTGCCACCCGTGACTATGCGCAGGAACACCCGTGGACCACCGCCGGCGTTGCCGTTGGCGCGCTGGGCCTGCTGGCTGCCTACCTGCTGTGCAAACGCGGTGACTAAACCGGTTGGCGCGCAAGCTCAGCCTTGAGCCACTGCGCCAACTGCCGGGCGCGCCCATCCGCGGCGCGCTTGGGTAGCCACAACGCCAGTTGCGCCGGGGTCTGGCTAAAGCCCCACGGCGCAACCAGGCGACCGGCACGCACATCCTCCGCCACCAGCGGTTGCGGGGCGATCGCCACCCCCAGGCCAGCCACGGCCGCCTCCAGCAAATAATACAAATGCTCAAACCCCTGGCCGTACTTCAACGCGCCGGCCTCGATGCCATGGTGCTGTGCCCAGTTGGGCCAGGCTTGCGGGCGTGAAGTGGTGTGCAACAAAGCCTCGTCCAACAAAGCCTGCGCAGGTGCCTGGCGCAGGGCTTGGTAGTGGGCAAAGTGCGGGCTCATCACCGGGCCAATGCGTTCGCTGGCCAGTTCGTATACCTGCATATCCGCAGGCCACGGGGGTTCGGCAAACAGCAGCAGGGCGTCCAGGCCAGGCCGCCGTGGATCAAGGTCGCCTTCGCCCGCCGACAGATGCAGGCGCAAATCCGGCAAATCGGCATTCAAGCGCCCCAGCCGCGGGATGAACCAGCGCGCCAGCAGGCTGCCAGAGCAGCCAAGCACAAACGGCGCGTCGGCGCTGCTCTGGGTCAGCTCCCCGCACACATCGCGCAAGCGCTCGAACGCCTCGAAGCTGGCATCGCGCAGCCTCACACCGGAATCTGTGAGTTTAATGCCGCGCCCATCCTTGACGAAAAGGCTCACCCCAAGATGTTCTTCCAACACTTTCAGTTGTCGGCTGACGGCGCCATGGGTCACATGCAATTGCTCTGCAGACTGGCTGACGCTGTTGAGGCGGGCAGTGGCTTCGAATGCACGCAGGGCGTTAAGCGGGGGAAGGTCTCGGCTCATCTGTGAGTTTTCCTGACAGGTTGTGGCGATCTTATCGGTTTTCACGGTCAAGCGTCAGAGGTAGAGTGGCCGTCATTGCCTCTCCCACACTTTGTTCCTGGAGCGCCCCATGACTCAGTCCCAGACCGATTTACGCAACGGCCCTGACGCCAACGGCCTGTTTGGCGCGTTCGGCGGCCGCTACGTGGCGGAAACCCTGATGCCGTTGATCCTCGACCTGGCCCGCGAATACGAAGCGGCGAAGATCGATCCGGCCTTCAACGAAGAACTGGCCTACTTCCAGCGCGATTACGTCGGACGCCCAAGCCCGCTGTACTTCGCCGAACGCCTGACCGAATTCTGCGGCGGCGCCAAGATCTACCTCAAGCGCGAAGAGCTGAACCACACCGGCGCGCACAAGATCAACAACTGCATCGGCCAGATCCTGCTGGCCCGGCGCATGGGCAAGAAACGCATCATCGCCGAGACCGGCGCCGGCATGCACGGCGTGGCCACCGCCACCGTCGCTGCGCGGTTTGGCCTGCAATGCGTGATCTACATGGGCACCACCGACATCGAGCGCCAGCAGGCCAACGTGTTCCGCATGAAGCTGCTGGGCGCCGAAGTGATCCCCGTGGTGGCCGGCACCGGCACCCTCAAGGATGCAATGAACGAAGCCCTGCGTGACTGGGTGACCAACGTCGACAGCACCTTCTACCTGATCGGCACCGTGGCCGGCCCGCACCCTTACCCCGCGATGGTGCGCGACTTCCAGGCGGTGATCGGCAAGGAAACCCGCACCCAGTTGCAAGCCCAGGAAGGCCGCCTGCCGGACAGCCTGGTGGCCTGCATCGGCGGTGGCTCGAATGCCATGGGCCTGTTCCACCCGTTCCTCGATGACACCAGTGTGCAGATCATCGGCGTCGAAGCGGCCGGCTACGGCATCGAAACCGGCAAGCACGCCGCCAGCCTCAACGGCGGGGTACCGGGCGTGCTGCACGGCAACCGGACCTTCCTGTTGCAGGACGACGATGGCCAGATCATCGACGCCCATTCGATTTCCGCGGGCCTGGATTACCCCGGCATCGGCCCCGAGCATGCGTGGTTGCACGACATCGGCCGCGTCCAGTACACCTCGGTAACGGACGACGAAGCCCTCGACGCCTTTCACAAATGCTGTCGCCTGGAAGGGATTATTCCGGCACTGGAAAGCGCCCACGCCCTGGCCGAAGTATTCAAGCGCGCCCCGACCCTGCCCAAGGATCACCTGATGGTGGTCAACCTGTCGGGCCGTGGCGACAAGGACATGCAGACCGTGATGCACCATATGGAAACCGCCAAGCAGGAGAAACACTGATGAGCCGCCTGCAAACCCGTTTTGCGCAACTCAAGGAACAAAACCGTGCAGCCCTGGTGACCTTCGTCACCGCTGGCGACCCGGGGTATGACACCTCCCTGGCGATCCTCAAGGGCTTGCCGGCAGCCGGCGCCGATGTGATCGAGCTGGGCATGCCCTTCACCGACCCGATGGCCGACGGCCCGGCGATCCAACTGGCCAACATCCGGGCGTTGGGCGCCAAGCAGAACCTGGTGAAAACCCTGCAAATGGTGCGCGAGTTCCGCAAGGACAACAGCGATACGCCGCTGGTATTGATGGGCTACTTCAACCCGATCCACATGTACGGCGTGCCACGTTTTATCGCTGACGCAAAAGAAGCCGGCGTCGATGGCCTGATCGTGGTCGACGTACCGCCGGAACATAACAGCGAACTGTGCGACCCGGCCCAGGCCGCGGGCATCGACTTTATCCGCCTGACCACGCCGACCACCGACGATGCACGCCTGCCGACGGTGCTCAACGGCAGCTCGGGTTTTGTGTACTACGTCTCGGTAGCCGGTGTGACCGGTGCCGGTGCCGCCACCCTGGAACACGTCGAAGAAGCGGTCGGCCGCCTGCGCCGCCATACCGACCTGCCGATCAGCATCGGCTTTGGCATCCGCACCCCGCAACAAGCCGCTGCCATCGCCCGCCTGGCGGACGGTGTGGTAGTGGGCTCGGCACTGATCGACCACATCGCCAATGCCAGCAACGACCAGCAAGCGATTGATGGGGTGTTGAGCCTGTGTGCAGCCTTGTCGGAAGGTGTACGCAACGCCCGTAAATAATCCCCACCCATTGTAGGAGCGAGCTTGCTCGCGAAGACCGTCAACGATAACGCGGGCATCCTGGATGAACGCGGTGTCTTGACGTTTTTCGCGAGCAAGCTCGCTCCTACAACAGCTTTATTCCCTCAGTTCGATACGTTCGACCTTGCCCACCAGCAATATGTAGGACAGCGCCCCCAGCAACGCCAACACTGCAATGTAGGTAATCGCCGGCGCAAACGAGTCGCCCGTGGCCAGAAAGCCAATGACGATGGGCGTGGTGATCGCCGCCAGGTTGCCGATGAAGTTGAACACCCCACCCGTCAACCCCAACAACCGCGCCGGCGCCAGGGTCGAGACCAACGACCAGGTGATCGAGGCCAGGCCGTTGCCGAAAAACGCCACCGCCAGGAACGCGATCACCAACGGCGTCGAGTCGACGAAGTTGGCACCGATGATCGCCGTGGAGATCAGCAGGCCGCTGATGATTGGCAACTTGCGCGCAAAACCCACCGAGGCGCCACGGCGGATCAGCCAGTCGGAAAACAACCCGGAACACAGCACCCCGACAAACGCCGCGAGGAAGGGCAGCGACGCGAGCAGGCCGGACTTGATGAAGTCCATGCCGCGATATTTCACCAGGTAGGTGGGGAACCATGTCAGGAAAAACCACAAGGTCGAGTTCAGGCAGAACTGGCCCAGGTAGATGCCCCATAGCTTGCGTTTAGTCAGGACGATACCCAGGTCGACCCAACTGAACGGCGCCTTGCGCTTGGCGGTTTGTGCATCCAGGTCCACCAGCCCGCCGCCTGCGCGGATCAGCTCGATTTCCGCGCTGTTGACCCCTTTGAAATCGCGCGGCTCGCGGTACACCGCGTACCACACCAGCGCCCAGAGAATGCCTACCGCGCCGGTGCTGATAAACACCATGTGCCAGCCATAGTGGTGCTGCAACCAGGCCAGCACCGGGGTGAGGAATGCCAGCCCGACGAACTGCCCCGACGTGTAGAAGCCAATGGCCGTGGCGCGCTCACGCTCGGGAAACCAACTGGTGACCACCCGGCTGTTGATTGGATAGGCCGGCGCCTCCAGGGCGCCCACTGCCATGCGCAACACGAACAGGGCAATGAAGCTGGCGGCAAATCCCAGCATCACCGTGGCGATGGACCACAACAGCAGGGCGACGGTGTAGAGAATGCGCGGCGGCACCCGGTCCACCAGCCAGCCGCCGGGGATTTGCATGGCGGCGTAGGTCCAGCCGAACGCCGAGAAAATCAGCCCCACATGCACCGGGTCGATCCCCAGTTCGCTGGTCAGGGCCGGCGCGGCAATCGACAGGTTGCTGCGGTCCAGGTAGTTGATCACCACCGTGATAAACAGCAGGACCATGATGAAGTAGCGCTTGCGGCTGGGCGTGACTAAAGATGCCTGCCCGATGAGGGTTTCAGGGTGCATGGGGGAGCCTCTTATTATGTTTATTGAGGTCGGTTGACGGCTATCTGATGGGGAGGTGGGAGCTGGCTTGCCTGCGATGGCGGTGGAACATTCAACATCGCTATCGCTGGCAAGCCAGCTCCCACATGGACCGCGTTATCACCACTCGGCAAAGCTGCCATCGGCATGCCGCCAGATCGGGTTGCGCCAGCGATGGCCGATGGCGGCCCGTTCAATCACATATTCCTCGTTGATCTCGATCCCCAGCCCTGGCCCATTGGGGATCTTCACAAAGCCCTGGTCGTAGTCGAAAACCCCCGGGTCGCGTACGTAATCGAGCAGGTCGTTGCTTTCGTTGTAGTGAATGCCCAGGCTTTGCTCCTGGATAAACGCGTTGTAGCAAACCGCGTCCAGTTGCAGGCACGCCGCCAGGGCAATCGGCCCCAGGGGGCAGTGCAGCGCCAGGGCCACGTCGTAGGCCTCGGCCATGTTGGCGATCTTGCGGGTTTCGGTGATGCCGCCGGCGTGGGACGCGTCCGGCTGGATGATGTCGACGTAACCTTCGCTGAGCACACGCTTGAAGTCCCAGCGCGAAAACAACCGCTCACCCAGGGCAATCGGGGTGCTGGTCAAAGGCGCCAGCTCTTTGAGCGCTTCGTAGTTTTCGCTCAGCACCGGTTCTTCGATGAACATCAGCTTGTACGCATCCAGCTCTTTCATCAGCACCTTGGCCATGGGCTTGTGCACGCGACCATGGAAGTCCACGCCGATGCCGACATTCGGCCCGACTGCATCGCGCACGGCGGCTACGTTCGCCAGGGCCTGGTCGACCTTGTCAAAGGTGTCGAGAAACTGCAGCTCCTCGGTGCCGTTCATCTTCACCGCTGTAAACCCACGGGCCACGGCCTCCTTGGCGGCGCGGGCGGTGTCGGCCGGGCGGTCGCCGCCGATCCACGAATAGACGCGAATCTTGTCCCGCACCTGGCCGCCCAGCAGGTCGCTGACCGACACACCGAGGGCCTTGCCCTTGATGTCCCACAGCGCCTGGTCGATGCCCGCCAGCGCACTCATATGGATCGCGCCACCGCGATAGAAGCCGCCGCGATACAGCACCGTCCAGATGTCTTCGATGTTGCGTGGGTCTTTGCCGATCAAGTAGTCGGACAGTTCCTCGACAGCGGCCGCCACGGTGTGGGCGCGGCCTTCAACCACGGGCTCGCCCCAACCGGTCACGCCCTGGTCGGTTTCCACTTTGAGGAAGCACCAGCGCGGCGGCACGATGAAGGTGGTCAGTTTGGTGATTTTCATCTTCTTGTTCTCTCTTGTCGGATGCGGCACCTGGGGTGCCAGGCACACTCAGTTCAGGGCGTTCCAGGCAGCGACATACGCCTGGGCACGGCTCGCCACCTGCTCGACCGTCATGCCGGGCTTGTACAGCCCGGAACCCAGGCCAAACCCCTTGACCCCGGCGTCGACGAACACTTGCATGTTGTCTGGGGTAATCCCGCCCACCGGCAGCAATACCGTGCCGGCCGGCAACACCGCCAGCCAGGCCTTGACCACCGCTGGGCCCATTTGCTCGGCCGGGAACAGCTTCAGCACATCGGCACCTTCGGCCAGGGCGGCAAAGGCTTCGGTGGGGGTCGCAACGCCGGGCGACAGGTACAGGCCCGCAGCTTTTGCCGCACGTAGCACCTTGGCGTCGCTGTGGGGCATGACGATGACCTGGCCACCGGCCGCCTTCACCTGTTCCACCTGCTCGGGCGTCATCACCGTGCCGGCGCCGATCAGGCAATCGGCGGGCAACGTCTCACGCAGGGTGCGGATGCTGGTGTAGGGATCGGGCGAGTTGAGCGGCACCTCGATTACCCGCAACCCGGCCTGGTACAGCACCTGGCCGACAGCGCCGGCCTCATCCGGGCGCAGGCCCCGCAGGATCGCGATCAAACCGTTGTGTGTGAGTGCTTGCTTGAGCATGTCAGGCCTCGATTGCAGGTTGAGTGAGCCCGGCGGCCAGCGCCAATTGCCACAGGCCGCGCTCGGTCGCTTGTTGCGCGAGGCTGACTTGGCTGAAACCACACAGGGCGAGGGCGCGTTGATAACGGGCGCAGAGGGCGGTGGCGCCTACCAGGATGATCGGCGTGTTGCGAGTACGGTCGGGCAAGCCGGCCAGTTCATGACCAATCAGCAAGCCGGACAGGTAGTCCGACTGCTGCTCGGCAGCCAGTTCGGCGGTCAGCCCCAGGGTGCGCGCGCTGAATAGCGTCGACAGCACACCGCGTTGGCCGTCCGGTGAAAGCGCCACGCGCACGCCTCGGTCAAAGGCCTCAGCCTGGAACTGCCCGGCGATCTTTTGCGTGCGCCCGAGAATGCTGTGGGTGCTCAGCACCGCAAACAGCTCACCGGTCATGAAGGTGTCAAAGTGGGTGATGCGACCTGCGATTACCTCGACCCATTTGGAATGGCTGCCGGGCAGGCCGATCAATAACTCAGCGCTGGCCGCAAAGCCTTGCAGCACGCCGAGCACCTGGGTTTCTTCGCCGCGCATCACGTTGGGCAAGCCGACCTGCTCGATCACACCGGGCACGATATGCACATCGACACCGCGCAGGCTGCGCACCTTGTGTAGCGCCAGGCCCAGGCTGGCAACGTCGACCGGCGTATGGCGATAGGCCGCTTCGCTCCAACCCTGGGCGCTGCCGACCATGCCGCAGGCGATCACCGGCAGACCGGGCTGCGCGTCGAGCCAGTCGCCGCACGCGGCATCAAAGGCCAGCTCAAAACCATCACTGCAGTGAACGCCGGCAATCAACCGCGGTTCACTGGGCAAATGCATGATCCCCGACGCCAGCGAGCGCTGTTCGAGGACCTGGCCATCGGGGCCGAGTTTATAAGCACGAAGGGAACTGGTTCCCCAATCGAGCGCGATCAAGTGCGCTGGCATTGCTTCACCTGGAATGTGGCAGATGGCCGACTATAAACCTAAGGCTCTGGATATCTCAATATATAAATACTGATCCCATATAGTGGAACAACGTAGAAAAAATCCCCACGTCCCCGTGCTGTTCTACGCACATGAACGTGAGGATTCGACCGACAGAAACTGGTTAAAAAATAGACAAATCCAACGGACGCATGGCCCCCATCCAGATCGCGTAGTCGGTATGGTCCTTCAGGTCATCGCCGGTATCCGGGTGCAGAAACACCACCAAACCGTTGCGATTGAGGGCCAACCACGGCAACGCCACGCCGATGTACTGCGGGTCGAAGGCCAACTGGCAGCTCCAGTCCGGATGCGGCCCCACCGCACGCTCATGCATGCGCCCCACGCGCACCGGGAAGATGGCCGCCGCCTCTTCACAGAGCTTGCGCGCCTGGTCGAGCGTGCTGGCGTCGAAGTAGATATGGGCGTGATAACCCTTGATACGTTGCATGACTGGCTCCGGACTGGTTGATCGGCCGATCCTAGACCGCAATCGACGGCAGGCCAAGCCTGGGAGGCTCAGCGATGAGGCAACGCTGTGGCAAGGGGACAAGCCCCCTCAATCGGGCGGCATCAGGCTGCTGGACTGTTCGGCCGCCAGCCAGTCGACAAACCGCTCGATCAACTGCCCACGCCGTTTGCGCTGGGGCAATACCACGTAATAACCAAAACGCGAGATCACCGTGTCGCTAATCGGCCGGCATAGCCAGTTCTGCTCGAGCAGGTTATCCACCAGGTGGCGCCAGCCAATGGCCACGCCCTGGCCGGCAATCGCCGCCTGGATCAGCAGCGTGTAATTGTCGAAACGTAGCGGTCCCGGGGTCGGTGCGGCGCTGATCCCCAGTTCGCGAAAGACCCCGTTCCAGTCGAACCATTGGCTATTGTTTTCCTGGCGCAGGTGCAGCAACGGCAATTGCTGCAGGCTCTGCAGCGACAGCGGCGTGGTGCGGCCCTTGAGCAGTTGCGGGCTGCACACCGGGAACACTTCTTCGCTGAACAACCACTGGCTGTGCCCCTGGCGAAAACGCCCATCGCCAAACAACACGGCTACGTCGATATCGCTGCGCAAGGTCGCGTGATTACGCTCGCTGGTGACCAGGCTCACATCCACCTGCGGGTTGGCCTCATGAAAGCGATGCAGGCGCGGCATCAGCCAGTAGGCGGCGAAGGCGAAGTCGGTCGCCACTTGCAACACTTCGTGCTGGTCCTGCTGGGTGATCAACCCCAGGCCCGCATCCATGCTCTGCAACCCAGCCTGCACGTGCTCGAACAACAGCCTGCCCGCATCCGTCAATTCGATGCCCCGGTAGATACGGTCAAACAGCCGCACCGCCAGTTGTTCTTCCAGGCGCTTGATTTGCTGGCTGACTGCCGGCTGGGTGGTGCCCAGCTCCATCGCCGCCGCCGTGAAGCTGCGGTGACGGGCGGCGGTTTCGAAGGCCCGCAGCAGGTCCAGCGACAGGTTACCCAGGGCTTTATACATAAGCGTTACTTATCCTAGACATTGCTCTGTATGGGCTTTACCACGTATTCCATGGCCCCCATGCTCAATCGCATAAATATTGACTATGGAATGCCGCGAAACCATGAAGCGCAAGAACATTCTTTTCATCATGGCCGATCAAATGGCCGCGCCGTTGCTTCCGTTCTACGGTCCTTCGCCAATCAAACTGCCCAACCTCAGCCGCCTGGCCGCCCAAGGCGTGGTGTTCGACGCCGCGTACTGCAACAGCCCGCTGTGTGCGCCGTCGCGTTTTACCCTGGTCAGCGGCCAGTTGCCGAGCAAGATAGGCGCCTACGACAACGCGGCGGATTTCCCCGCCGATGTACCGACCTACGCCCACTACCTGCGTCGCCTCGGCTATCGCACGGCGCTGTCGGGCAAGATGCATTTCTGCGGGCCGGACCAGTTGCACGGCTACGAAGAGCGCCTCACCAGCGATATCTACCCCGCCGACTACGGTTGGGCGGTGAACTGGGATGAGCCCGACGTGCGCCCCACCTGGTATCACAATATGTCGTCGGTGCTGCAAGCCGGCCCATGTGTGCGCACCAACCAACTGGATTTCGACGAAGAGGTGGTGTTCAAGGCCCAGCAATACCTGTTCGACCATATTCGCGAGGACGGCGACCAGCCGTTCTGCCTGACGGTTTCCATGACCCACCCCCACGACCCGTACACCATTCCCAAGCCGTTCTGGGATATGTACGACGATAAAGACATCCCGATACCTACAACGCCGGCCCAGGCCGACCAGGATCCGCACTCCCAGCGTCTGCTCAAGGTCTACGACCTGTGGGACAAGCCGCTGCCAGTGGATAAGATCCGCGATGCACGGCGGGCTTACTTCGGCGCGTGCAGCTACATCGACAGCAATGTCGGCAAACTCCTGCAAACCTTGCAAGACACTGGCCTGGCCGAAGACACGATCATCGTGTTCTCCGGCGACCACGGCGACATGCTCGGCGAGCGTGGGCTCTGGTACAAAATGCACTGGTTTGAAATGGCCGCCCGCGTGCCGCTGCTGGTCAGTGCGCCAGGACAATTCCAGGCCGGGCGGGTGAGTGCGGCGGTGTCCACCGCCGACCTGTTACCGACTCTGGTGGAGTTGGCCGGCGGTGAACTGGACGCCGACCTGCCTCTGGACGGCCGCTCACTGGTCCCGCACTTGCAAGGGCAGGGCGGGCATGACGAAGTGTTCGGCGAGTACATGGCCGAAGGCACCATCGGCCCGCTGATGATGATTCGCCGCGGCGCCTACAAATTCATCTATAGCGAGGACGATCCCTGCTTGTTGTTCGATGTTCACCGCGACCCTCGTGAGCAGGAAGAACTCAGTCAGTCGCCAGCCCATCGCCCGCTGTTCGAAGCCTTCCTGGCCGAGGCGCGGGCCAAATGGGACATGCCCGCGATCCACCGGCAAGTGCTCGCCAGCCAGCGCCGCCGGCGTCTGGTATGCGAAGCCTTGGCGGTGGGCAAACTCAAGAGCTGGGATCACCAGCCGCTGGTCGACGCCAGCCAGCAGTACATGCGCAACCATATCGACCTCGACGATCTGGAGCGCAAGGCTCGTTATCCACAACCCTGCCAAAACCAATAAATCCAGTAAGGGGAAGGCCATGCAAAAGTTATCCACAGTCGTCAGTGCCGCGTTGTTGCTCAGTGCCACCCACGTGTATGCCGACGCCCGTTGCGAGACGGTGAAGATGGCCGACCCCGGCTGGAGCGACATTGCCGCCACCAACGCCATCGCCGGCTTTTTACTCAGCGGCATGGGTTACAAGGCCAAGGTCGATACCCTGGCGGTGCCGATCATTTATGGCGGGCTCAAGGACGGCCAGGTGGATGTGTTTTTGGGCAACTGGATGCCAGCGCATCAGGGCTTCTACGACAAGTTCGTGGCCAACGGCGATGTGGTGCAACTGGCCAAGAACCTTGAAGGTACGGAGTTCACCCTCGCGGTGCCGGACTATGTGTGGGAGGCCGGCGTGCATGACTTTGCCGATCTGAATAAATTTGCCGACAAGTTCGACAAGAAAATCTACGGCATCGGGTCCGGCGCGCCGGCCAACCTTTCGCTGAAGGAAATCATCCAGAAGAACGACTTCGACCTCGGCCAATGGAAGCTGATCGAGTCCAGCGAGCAGGCGATGCTGGCCGAAGTGTCCAGGGCGGTGAAACGCGAGCGTTTCGTCACCTTTCTCGGCTGGACACCGCACCCGATGAACGTGCAGTTGAAGATGCGCTACCTCAAGGGCGGGGAAAAATACTTCGGCGACACCGGCAGCGTGTACACCCTGACGCGCAAAGGTTATGCACAGGCCTGCCCGAATGTGGCCAAGCTGCTGACCAACCTTAAGTTCACCCAGGACATGGAGAACAGCATCATGGCCGAGGTGGTGAACAACAAGGTCAGCAATAGCGATGCGGCCAAGGCGTGGATCAAGGCCAACCCGGCGGTATTGGACAAGTGGCTGGAGGGGGTTGAAACCCTCGATGGCCAGGATGCATTGGCGGCGGTCAAAGCCAAACTCTAAATATTGCCCTGGTTCCTACAGGTCTTCCTATCACCCTGTAGGAGCCGGCTTGCCGGGGAAGAATTCGAAAACGCCGCGTTTTTTCAGGCAACCCGCGTTATCGTTATCCATCTTCGCGAGCAAGCTCGCTCCTACAGTATTTCGAGCGATCCATGTCCCGGCCCCACACTCTGCTCCCATTCCTGCGCTGGCTACCGCGCCAGACCCGCGCCAGCGTTGGCCGGGATGCGATTGTTGGCCTCAGCGGCGCAGTGCTGGCCTTGCCGCAATCGATCGCCTATGCCCTGATCGCCGGCCTGCCTCCCGAATACGGCCTGTATGCGGCGATCGTCCCGGTGCTGATTGCCTGCCTGTGGGGCTCTTCGTGGCACTTGATCTGCGGCCCGACGGCGGCGATTTCCATAGTGCTTTACGCCAGCATCAGCCCGCTGGCGGTGCCCGGCTCGCAGGACTACATCACCTTGATCCTGTTGCTGACCTTGCTCGCCGGTGTATTCCAATGGCTGTTGGGCATGTTGCGCTTTGGCGCGCTGGTCAATTTCGTCTCCCACTCCGTAGTCCTCGGCTTCACCCTTGGCGCGGCAGCTGTCATTGCCCTGGGCCAATTGCCCAACCTGCTGGGGCTCGACCTGCCCAGCCAGGGCACGGCGTTCAACAGCCTGCTGGCGCTGATCGACCACAGCGGCGAATGGGATCGCCCGTCCCTGGCCCTCGGGCTCGGCACCTTGCTGGTGGGCGTGCTGCTCAAATACTGCGTGCCGCGCTGGCCGAGCCTGCTGATTGCCCTGGTCCTCGGCAGCCTGGTGGCGTGGGCGTGGCCGGCGATGTTCGGGCATGTGGCGCGGGTCAGCTCATTTGTCGGCCAATTGCCGCCGTTCAGCCCGTTGCCGCTGGACCTGGATATGATCCTGCGCCTGCTGCCCAGCGCCGTGGCAGTCGGCATGTTGGGGCTGGTGACCAGCCTGTCGATTGCCCGCTCGCTGTCGGCGCGTTCGCAGCAGTTGCTCGACGCCAATCAGGAGGTCCGCGCCCAGGGTTTATCCAATATCGTCGGCGGATTTTTCTCCGGCTACCTGTCGGCCGGATCCTTCACCCGCTCGGGCCTGAGCTACGAGGCGGGCGCCTGCTCGCCACTGGCGGGGGTGTTCTCTGCGTTGTGGGTCGCGCTGTTTGCGCTGTTCGGTGCGGTCCTGATCGCGCACATCCCGATCCCGAGCATGGCCGCCAGCATCCTGCTGATCTGCTGGGGCCTGGTGGATCATCGGGGCATTCGCGCACTGTGGCGGGTCAGCCGTGCGGAGTTTGTGGTGATGGGCCTGACATGCCTGGCCACCTTGCTGCTAGAGCTGCAAACGGCGATTTATGCAGGCGTGCTGGCGTCGCTGTTCTTCTACCTCAAGCGCACCTCGCAGCCACGGGTGCAACAGTGGCGCGACGGTGACGATGATGTGCTGCGGGTCGGCGGCTCGATCTTCTTTGGCGCCAGCCACTACCTGCAAGTGCGCTTGCAGCGCCTGCAAGGCCAACGGGTGGTGATCGAGGCGCAACAGATCAACTTTATCGACTATTCAGGGGTGGAGATGCTGCACCAGGAGGCCCGCCGTTTGCGCGGGTTGGGGCGCAGCCTGACGTTGCGCCGGGCGCGGCCGCAGGTGGTCGAAGAATTGAAAAAGCTGGAAGGGGCCGACAAGTGCCCCATCCATTTCGAAGACTGAATACCGCTTTTCTGTAGGAGCCGGCTTGCCGGCGATGGCGGCCTTGAAATCGCCATCGCCGGCAAGCCGGCTCCTACAGGGGCGCGATTACAGGGCCAACTGGCGCCGCAGCTCGGCCAGCACCGGCGCCGAATCCGGGCGCACGCCGCGCCACAGGTAGAAGGCTTCCGCGGCCTGCTCCACCAACATGCCCAGGCCATCCATCGCCACTGCCGCGCCGTGTTCAGTGGCCCAGCGGCAGAATGCCGTCGGTTCCTTGGCATACATCATGTCGTAGCAAAAGGTCTTGCCCGGATCGATCAGGCTGCTGGCAATCGGCGGTACATCGCCTGACAGGCTTGCGGAGGTGGCGTTGATGATCAAGTCCACCGGCTCACTCAGCCAATCGAAGCCACTGGCAGACACCGGCCCCAGGTCATCGAACAGTTCGGCCAGCAACTCGGCTTTTTCCACGGTACGGTTGGCGATGATCAGCGAGGCTGGCTGTTGCGCCAGCAGCGGCTCCAAGGCCCCACGCACCGCGCCACCGGCACCGAGCAGCAGGATGCGCTTGCCCGCCAGGCTCAAGCCGGCGTTGACGGTCAGGTCGCGCACCAGACCAGCACCATCGGTGTTATCACCCAACAGGCTGCCGTCGGCCAGCTTGCTCAGGGTGTTCACCGCGCCTGCGCGTTGCGCGCGCTCGGTCAGGGCGCTGGCCAGGCGATAGGCCTCTTCCTTGAACGGCACGGTGACGTTGGCGCCGCGCCCATGCAGGAAAAACTCCCGGGCACAGCCGGTGAAATCCTCAAGCGGCGCCAGCAACGTGCTGTAGTCCAGCGCCTCGCCCGTCTGCTCGGCAAACAGGCGATGGATCAGCGGCGACTTGCTGTGGCCGATGGGGTTGCCGAACACCACATAACGATCCATCAGCTGGCCACCTGGGGCGCAGCAAGGCCGAGCCAGTCACGGTCTTGCAGGAAATAATCGGTCAAACGTGCTTCTTCGCTGCCGGCGGTAGCCTTCCAGTCATAGCTCCAGCGCACTTGCGGTGGCAGCGACATCAGGATCGACTCGGTGCGCCCGCCCGATTGCAGGCCAAACAGCGTGCCACGGTCATACACCAGGTTGAACTCCACGTAGCGCCCACGGCGCAACTCCTGGAACTGGCGTTGCTGCTCGGTATAGGCCAGCGCCTGGCGACGCTGGACGATGGGCAGGTAGGCGTCGATGTAGGCATCGCCAATGGCGCGCATAAAGGCGAAGCAGGTGTCGAAGTCCCACTCGTTCAAGTCATCGAAGAACAGACCGCCGATCCCACGGGGCTCGTTGCGATGCTTGATGTGGAAGTAGCTGTCGCACCAGGCCTTGTAGCGCGGGTAAACGTCTGCGCCAAACGGCGCGCAAGCCTGCTCGGCCACACGGTGCCAGTGGATGCAGTCTTCTTCGTTGCCGTAGTAGGGCGTCAGGTCGAAGCCGCCACCGAACCACCAGACAGCCTCTTCGCCTTCTTTCTCGGCGATGAAAAATCGCACATTGGCGTGGGAAGTCGGCACATGGGGGTTATGCGGGTGGATCACCAGTGACACGCCAAGGGCTTCAAAACCACGACCGGCGAGTTCCGGACGGTGGGCACTGGCGGACGGTGGCAGGCCGCTGCCGAAAACATGGGAAAAGTTGACGCCGCCTTTCTCGATCACTGCCCCGTTCTCAATCACCCGCGTGCGGCCACCGCCACCGGCTGGGCGGGTCCAGGCATCTTCGATAAAGCGCGTATCCGCCTCGAAGGTTTCCAGGGCACTGCAAATGCGGTCTTGCAGGTCGAGCAGGTAGGCTTTTACAGCCTCGGTGCGAGTAGTCATGGCATCACCTTGAATCGGGCAAAGCTACGCGAGGCCATTGGGCGTCGGCGGCAAAGGGGCGCACAGGATACCACCGCGTCGGGCGCTGCCACAGTTGACGAAGATCAAGCATAGGAGTCCGATAGGAGCCTTTCGCGAAACAGACTTGAGGACAGAGCAGATGGCCAAACGTATCCAGTTCAGCGCCCATGGCGGCCCCGAAGTACTTGAGTATGTGGACTACACGCCGGCAGAACCGGGCCCGCAACAGGTACGTGTGCGTAACCAGGCCATTGGCCTGAATTTTATCGATACCTATTACCGCAGTGGCCTGTATGCACCGCCGGCCTTGCCCTCGGGCCTGGGCGCGGAAGGCGCTGGGGTGGTGGATGCGGTGGGCAGCGAAGTCAGCCAGTTCAAGGTCGGCGACCGCGTGGCCTACGGCAGCGGCCCGCTGGGTGCCTACAGCGAACTGCACGTGCTGCCGGCCGCCAACCTGGTGCATCTGCCGGATGGGATCAGCTTCGAACAGGCTGCTGGGGCCATGCTCAAAGGCCTGACCGTGCAGTACCTGTTGCGCCAGACCTATGAATTGAAAGGCGGTGAAACCATCCTGTTCCACGCCGCTGCCGGTGGCGTCGGCTCCCTGGCCTGCCAATGGGCCAAAGCCCTGGGTGTGAAGTTGATCGGTACGGTCAGTTCGCCGGAAAAAGCCGCCCTGGCCAAATCCCTCGGCGCCTGGGAAACCATCGACTACAGCAAGGAAAACGTCCCACAGCGCGTACTGGAACTGACCGACGGCAAGAAATGCCCGGTGGTGTACGACGGCGTCGGCAAGGACACCTGGCTCGCCTCGCTGGACAGCGTCGCGCCCCGGGGCCTGCTGGTGAGTTTCGGTAATGCGTCAGGTGCGGTGGACGGGGTGAACCTGGGGATTCTGGCGGCGAAAGGCTCGCTGTACGTGACCCGGCCGACACTGGCGACCTACGCCAACAATCCGCAGAACCTGCAGGCCATGGCCGACGACCTGTTTGCCATGATCGAAAGCGGCAAGGTGCGGATTGATATCAACCAGCGGTATTCCCTGGCGGACGCGGCGAAGGCGCAGGTGGAGTTGTCGGGGCGGCGGACCACTGGGTCGACCATTTTGCTGCCGTAACATTTCGGCTGCTTGGAATGCCGCCATCGCGGGCAAGCCCGCTCCCACATTCGAACGCATTCCCAGGTTGGAAATCGGTCGAATGTGGGGCTTGCCCGCGATGGCAGTACCACGGTCTCAAGACGGGCGCCGAACCTCACCCGTGGCCAGATCCCGAATCAAGCTCGGGTTCTTGCGCCCACCCAGGCTGCCACCCAGCACCCGGTCCACCTGACCACGGAAATACTGCTCCACCCGGATCCGCGAGCGCGCGGCCGGCCGGCCTTGGGGGTTGGCAGAGGTGGAGATCAATGGCCCCACCAGTGAACACAAATCGCGCACCAGCGGATGATCGCTGACCCGCAATGCCACGGTGTCGTGCTTACCAGTCACCCATTCAGGCAGCAGGTCCTGATGGGGCACCAGCCAGGTATTGGGCCCCGGCCAGGTACTGGCCATGCGGTCGATCCAGGTGTCGGGGAAGTCTTCGAACAGAAAGTCGAATTGCCGGATATTGTCGGCGACCAGGATCAGCCCCTTATCCACCGACCGGCCCTTGATCGCCAGCAAGCGATCCACCGCTTCCTCGTTCCACGGGTCGCAGCCCAGGCCCCAGACGGCCTCGGTCGGATAGGCAATCACCGCGCCTGCGCGAATTTCTCGTGCGGCTTCTTGCACACGCCACCTGTTGACCATTACTCACTCTCCGGACTAAAGCTCTGCGCAGTTTACCGATGTTCGTTACAAAACCTAACTGCGTGCAAACCAGCGGCCACTTTCACAGATCACCCGGCCCTCCAGCTCCAGTTCGGTGAGGCTCGCCAGCACCTGGCACAGGCTCTGCCCGCTGGCGATGGCCAAGCCTTCACTGGTCTGGGGCGCCGCATGCAACAGCGCCACCAGTGGATGGGTTACCGCCACCGGCGCGGGCCGCGATAACGCCTGCCAACCGCGCAACCCTTCAAGGATGTGTTCGATGGTTTCCACCAGCACCGCCCCGTCGCGGATCAGTTGGTGACAGCCCCTGGCGCCAGGATGATGAATCGACCCCGGTATTGCATACACCTCGCGCCCCTGTTCGGCGGCCAGCCGCGCGGTGATCAGCGAGCCGCTGGCGACGCTGGCCTCCACCACCAGAACCCCCAGGGACAGGCCACTGATAATACGGTTGCGCCGCGGGAAGTTGCCGGCCTGGGGACCGGCGTCCAGCGGGAACTCGGAAACCACCGCGCTGCCTTGGGCAATCATCGCCTCGGCGAGCTGGCGGTGGCGCTGTGGATAAAAATTTTCCAGACCGGTGCCCAGCACGCCGATAGTCTGACCCCCGACATCTAATGCTGCCTGGTGGGCCGCCCCGTCGATACCCAGGGCCAAGCCGCTGGTAATGACAAAACCGGCGCTTGCCAGGCTGCGGGAAAAGGCGGCCGCCGTATCCATTCCGGGCCGGGAAGCGCGGCGGCTGCCGACCATGGCCAACTGCGGTTTTTCCAGGATAGCGGGGCTGCCGGCTACGAATAACAACGGTGGTGCATCATCCAGCTCGGCCAGCAAGGCTGGGTAATCGGGTTGGTCCCACATCAGCAAATGCTGGGCCGGACGCTCTAGCCAGGCCAATGCGACGCTGGCGCCATCGCGCACTTGCACGCTGCGCCGGGCTTCGGCACAGGCCGCCGGCAACCCCAGCGAACGCCAGGCACTGGCCGGGGCGCCGAGGGCTTTCGAGGCGCAGCCAAAGGCCTCGATCAATGTCTTGAAACGCCTGGGACCGAGCTCCGGCATGCGATGCAAACGCAGACGGGCTTCCAGCTCGGCGGGGGAAATATCCGGGGTATGGATTACTGGCATATGATCATCCTTGATCAGGAACAAGCTGTGGATAACTCTGTTGGTAACTTCTGTAGCAGGCTAATTATTGCAGCGGGTCATCGCCGCCCAACCGGCCACTGCATTTTGAAGACGAGTAGCGATTTCCTCATGGGCGCAATCTCCTTTATTATGTCGGTTCGCGTGAAATGCCTTGGCCTTCGCGGCCTGCGAGCGTTTCACACCGGTCGTGCGGGTTGTCCCGAGGCCGACTTGCCTTTACCTCACATGTGCAGCAATTACGCTTATGGCTATTTTGAACATCCTCGAATTCCCGGACTCGCGCCTGCGCACTATCGCCAAACCGGTGGCCGTAGTGGACGACAAGGTTCGTCAGTTGGTCGATGACATGTTTGAAACAATGTATGAAGCCCCGGGCATCGGCCTCGCCGCGACCCAGGTCAATGTGCACCTGCGCGTGGTGGTCATGGACCTGTCCGAAGACCGCAGCGAACCGATGGTGTACATCAACCCCGAGTTCGAGCCGCTGACCGACGAGATGGGCGAGTATCAGGAAGGCTGCCTGTCGGTGCCGGAGTTCTACGAGAACGTCGAGCGCCCGCTGCGCGTCAAGATCAAGGCCCTGGACCGTGACGGCAAGCCCTTCGAGCTGATTGCCGAAGGCCTGCTGGCCGTGTGTATCCAGCACGAGTGCGACCACCTCAACGGCAAGCTGTTCGTCGATTACCTGTCCACGCTCAAACGCGACCGGATCAAGAAGAAACTGGAAAAGAAGCATCGCCAGCAAGCTTGATTCCCTTCTTCCAAAGGCTTGCTCCGGCAAGCCTTTTTCTTTTGTGAGACGTTTCCCATGACCGAGCCACTGCGCATCGTTTTTGCCGGCACCCCCGAATTTGCCGCCGAACACCTCAAGGCCCTGCTTGCCAGCCCTTATGAAATCGTCGCGGTGTACACCCAGCCGGATCGCCCGGCCGGCCGTGGGCAAAAACTGATGCCCAGCCCGGTCAAGCAACTGGCCCTGGAGCACGGCATCGTCGTGCTGCAACCGCCCACCCTGCGCAACGCCGAAGCCCAGGCTGAACTGGCCGCGCTGAAGCCGGACCTGTTGGTGGTGGTGGCCTACGGCCTGATCCTCCCGCAAGCCGTGCTGGATATCCCGCGCCTGGGTTGCATCAACAGCCACGCCTCGCTGCTGCCACGCTGGCGCGGTGCCGCGCCGATCCAGCGCGCGGTGCAAGCCGGTGACGCCGAAAGCGGCGTGACGGTGATGCGCATGGAGGCCGGCCTCGACACCGGGCCGATGCTGCTCAAGGTCACCACGCCCATCACCGCGCAAGACACCGGCGGCAGCCTGCACGACCGCCTGGCCGAGCTGGGCCCGCCTGCGGTGATCCAGGCCATTGCCGGCCTTGCGGCTGGCACCTTGGAAGGCGAAGTGCAGGACGACAGCCTCGCCACCTACGCCCACAAGCTGAACAAGGACGAAGCGCGCATCGACTGGAGCCGCCCGGCCGTGGAGCTGGAACGCCTGGTACGCGCGTTCAACCCATGGCCGATCTGCCACAGCACCCTCAATGGCGAAGCCTTGAAAGTCCTCGCCGCCAACCTGGCCGAAGGCCACGGTGCCCCCGGTGAAATCATCGGTGCCAGTAAGGAAGGTCTGTTGGTTGCGTGCGGGGAGCAGGCCTTGTGTCTGACCCGTCTGCAATTACCCGGTGGCAAGGCGCTGAACTTCAGCGATTTGTTCAATAGCCGTCGTGAGAAATTTGCCCCCGGCATCATCCTCGGAGTGGACGCTTGATGAACCCGCGTTTGGCCGCCGCCAAGGCCCTGGCCGCCGTGCTCAATGGCAAGGCTTCCCTGAACAGCTCGTTGCCGGTGCAACTGGATAAGGTCGAAGACCGTGATCGCGGCTTCACCCAGGACCTGGCATTTGGTACCGCGCGCTGGCAGCCGCGTCTATCGGCGCTGGCGTCCAAGTTGCTGCAAAAGCCATTCAAGGCAGCCGATGCCGACGTCGAGGCGCTGCTGCTGGTGGGGCTTTACCAGTTGCTCTACAGCCGCGTGCCGGCCCACGCCGCCATCGGCGAAACCGTGGGCTGCGCCGACAAGCTGAAAAAACCCTGGGCCAAGGCCTTGCTCAACGCCGTGCTGCGCCGCGCCCAACGCGAAAGCGAAGGGTTGCTGGCCGAGCTGGAACACGACCCGGTAGTGCGCACCGCACACCCGCGCTGGCTGCAAAAATCCCTCAAGGCGTTCTGGCCCCAGCAGTGGGAAGCCATCTGCGCCGCCAACAATGCGCACCCGCCGATGATTCTGCGGGTCAATCGCCGCCACAACAGCCGCGATGCCTATCTCACGCTGCTGGCAGATGCCGGCATCAACGCCAGCGCCTGTGTGTACAGCCAGGACGGTATCGTCCTCGAAACGGCTGGCGATGTACGCAGCCTGCCAGGCTTTGCCGAGGGCTGGATCAGCGTGCAGGACGAAGCCGCGCAACTGGCCGCCGACCTGCTCGACCTGGCGCCCGGCCAAAGGGTGCTGGACGCCTGCTGCGCGCCTGGTGGCAAGACTTGCCACATCATGGAAGTCCAGCCCAACCTGGCCGGCGTGGTGGCCGTGGATCTGGAAGCCAAGCGCCTGGTGCGGGTGCGCGAAAACCTCGCACGCCTGGGCCTGGAAGCTGAGTTGATTGCCGCCGACGGTCGCGACACCGCCACCTGGTGGGATGGCAAACCGTTCCAGCGCATCCTGCTCGACGCACCGTGCTCTGCCACCGGGGTGATCCGCCGCCACCCGGATATCAAACTGACCCGCCAACCCGACGACATCGCCGCCCTGGCTGTGCTGCAAGGCGAGCTATTGGACGCGCTGTGGCCGACACTGGAAGTCGGTGGCATCCTGCTCTACGCCACCTGCTCGACATTGCCCACCGAGAATACCGAAGTGATCCAAGCCTTCCTTGCCCGCACCAGCGGCGCGCGGGAGTTGGACATTGCCACCACAGCCGGCATCAAGCAGCCCCATGGCCGCCAGCTACTGGCGCAGGAAGGCGGGCACGATGGCTTCTATTACGCCAAGCTGATCAAGATTGCCGCTGCACGCGGTTGAATGGTTTTTAAGGGAGTGACCGGATGAAGATCATCATCCTTGGCGCAGGCCAGGTCGGCGGTACGCTGGCCGAGCATTTGGCCAGTGAAGCCAACGACATTACCGTGGTCGACACCGACGCCGAACGCCTGCGTGGCCTGGGGGATCGCCTGGATATCCGGACGGTCCAGGGCCGTGCCTCGTTCCCCACCGTGCTGCGCCAGGCCGGCGCCGACGACGCCGATATGCTGGTGGCGGTGACCAATAGCGACGAGACCAATATGGTCGCCTGCCAGGTCGCCCACATCCTGTTCCACACCCCGACCAAGATCGCCCGAGTGCGTGAAGCGGCCTACCTGACCCGCGCCGGGCTGTTCGACAACGACGCGATTCCGGTGGACGTGCTGATCAGCCCGGAGCAGGTGGTCACCCACTACATCAAGCGCCTGATCGAAATCCCCGGCGCACTGCAGGTGATCGACTTCGCCGAAGGCAAGGCGCAACTGGTGGCGGTCAAGGCTTACTACGGTGGGCCTCTGGTGGGCCAGCAACTGCGTCAGCTGCGCGAACACATGCCGAATGTGGAAACCCGCGTGGCCGCGATTTTCCGCCGCGACCGGCCGATCCTGCCCCAGGGCGACACAGTGATCGAAGCCGACGACGAAGTGTTCTTCATCGCTGCCAAGGCCAACATTCGCGCAGTGATGAGCGAAATGCGCCGGCTCGACGAGAGCTACAAACGCATCGTCATCGCCGGCGGCGGGCAGATCGGCGAGCGCCTGGCCGAGGCTATCGAAAGCCGCTACCAGGTGAAGATCATCGAGATGAGCCCGGCACGCTGCCGGCATTTGTCCGACACCCTCGACAGCACCGTGGTACTGCAAGGCAGCGCTTCGGATCGTGACCTGCTGATGGAAGAGAACATCGCCGACGCCGATATCTTCCTGGCCCTGACCAACGACGACGAGGCCAATATCATGTCGTCGCTGCTGGCCAAGCGGCTGGGGGCGAAGAAGGTCATGACGATCATCAATAACCCGGCCTATGTGGACCTGATCCAGGGCGGCGACATCGATATCGCCATCAGCCCGCAATTGGCGACCATCGGCACGTTGCTGGCCCACGTGCGGCGCGGCGATATCGTCAGCGTGCACTCACTGCGCCGGGGCGCGGCGGAAGCCATCGAGGCGATTGCCCACGGTGACTCCAAGTCGAGCAAGGTGATCGGCCGGGCGATCCGCGATATTGGCTTGCCACCGGGCACCACCATTGGCGCGATCATTCGCGATGAAGAAGTGATCATCGCCCACGACGACACGGTGATCGCCACGGGGGACCATGTGATTCTGTTCCTGGTGGATAAAAAACATATCCGCGATGTGGAGAAACTGTTCCACGTGGGGTTGAGCTTTTTTTGATCTGACGGAGAGACCAACATGCTCGAATCCCTGGAAAACATGCTCGCCAAGGGTGTGGATAACTCGCTGCTGCGTTTTGGTTTGGGCAAGGGTTATCTGGACCTGAAAGACAACGCCAAGGCGGCGGCGCATTTGCAAAAATGCGTCGAGTTCGATCCTAAGTATTCAGCGGCGTGGAAGCTGTTGGGCAAGGCGCAGGCTGCGCTGGGCGATAAAGACGCGGCGCGACAGGCGTGGGAGCAGGGGATTGCAGCGGCCCAGGCCCATGGCGACAAGCAGGCCGAAAAAGAGATGACGGTGTTCCTGAAGAAACTCGACCGCCAGGCTTGAGGTGACCCCTGTGGGAGCTGGCTTGCCTGCGATGCAGGCAACTCGGTCTTCCAGTCAAACCGAGGTGATGCCATCGCAGGCAAGCCAGCTCCCACATGTGATCTTCATGAGGGGGGGTATCAGTACCACCGCGCCTCGCCCGGCGGGCGTTTCTTGAAGCGCTTCATGCTCCACATGTACTGGCTCGGGTAAGCGCCCACATAACGCTCCACCACCTTGCTCATCGCCGCGCAGGACGTGGCCGTGTCGGTGCTGTACATATCTTCTGGCGCCGCTTCCAAAATCACTTTGTAGCCCGAGCCATCCGGCAGCCGCAGGGCATGCAGGAATACCCCGACCGCCTTGTGACCGGCGAGCATGTTCGGCACGAACTTGCTGGTCAGCGCCTGGGTGGCGAAGAACGGCACGAAGATCCCGGCCGACTCTGCCGGCTCCGGGTCAGCGGGAATCCCCACCTGGCCGCCCTTGCGCACTTCCTTGATGACACTGAGGATGCCTTCTTTGGTGGAGGCCGCCACCCGGTTGCCCAACTGCACGCGTTGCTTGCGCAGCAGGTCATCCACCGCCTTGAGCTTGGGCGGGCGGTAGAAAATGATCGGTTTGCACTGGCTGCAATAGAAGTGGTTCAACACTTCCCAGTTGCCCAGGTGGCTGGTGATGCCTACCACGCCTTTACCTGAGGCCAGGGCTTGCTGCAGCACTTCCAGGCCTTCGACTTCGCGCACCAGGTCGATGGAACGCTGGGCCGGCCAGATCCAGGCGCAGGCGCTTTCGGTCAGGGACTTGCCGATGTCCATCAGGCTTTGGCCGACCAGGCGCTCACGCTCGATCGGGTCCATGTCCGGGAAGCACTTGGAGAGGTTGATCCGCACCGTATCGCGGGAGCGGTTGGGGGTTTTCCACATGATCCAGCCAATGGCCGTACCCACCGCCTGGACGGCGCGCCAGGGCAGCAGGGCAAACAATCGCAGAGCGCCTACCAGCAAGGCGCCTTTTAACTTTTCCACAGGTCACTCCTGATGTTGTGCGGTGCGCAAAGTGCGCCATTCTACCCGGCGTTGACCAAGTCCGCGTAACGGTCGCAATCCTGAGTGTGGTCCATGACCATGCCCGAGGCCTGCATGAACGCATAGCAGATGGTCGGCCCGACGAACGTGAAGCCGGCTTTCTTGAGCGCTTTGCTCATGGCTTCGGCCTCTGGCGTAATCGCCGGAACCTGGCTGCAATCCTTGAAATGATTGACCTTGGGCACGCCGCCGACAAACGCCCAGAGCAACCCCACCGGGTCCTCTAGCGCCAGCCAGGCGGCGGCATTGCGCCGGGTGGCATTGAGTTTCAAGCGGTTGCGCACGATGCCTGGGTCGAGCATCAACTGCTCGATCTCGGCATCACTCAACTGCGCCAGACGCTGGGGATCAAAACCGAACAAGACCTTTCGATAATGCTCGCGTTTGCGTAAAACGGTGATCCAGGACAGGCCCGCCTGGAACCCTTCGAGCAAAAGCAACTCGAACAAACCCTGCGCATCGCGCAGCGGCGTTCCCCACTCCTGATCGTGATAAGCCATGTACAGCGGATCTTCAGAACACCAAAAGCAGCGTGGCATAAGGCTCCAGGGAGTGGTGGCAAGGCCGAATCGGGTATACTGCCGCCCTTTAAATCGCAGCCCAAGTAACAGGTGAATTTTGTGAGCCAGCCTACGCCAGCCGTGCGTACCTTCCAAGACTTGATCCTCGCCCTCCAGCAATACTGGGCCGAGCAAGGTTGTGTGGTACTTCAGCCCTACGATATGGAAGTAGGCGCCGGCACTTTCCACACCGCAACATTCCTGCGGGCCATCGGCCCGGAAACCTGGAACGCCGCTTATGTGCAGCCCAGTCGTCGCCCGACTGACGGCCGCTACGGCGAAAACCCCAACCGCCTGCAGCACTACTATCAGTTCCAGGTCGTCCTCAAGCCAAACCCGGACAACTTCCAGGAGCTGTACCTGGGCTCGCTGAAACATGTCGGCCTGGACCCGCTGGTCCACGATATCCGTTTCGTCGAAGACAACTGGGAGTCGCCAACCCTGGGCGCCTGGGGCCTGGGCTGGGAAGTCTGGCTCAACGGCATGGAAGTGACGCAGTTCACTTACTTCCAGCAAGCGGGCGGCATCGAGTGCTACCCGGTGACCGGCGAGATCACCTACGGCCTGGAACGCCTGGCCATGTACCTGCAGGGCGTGGATTCGGTCTACGACCTGGTATGGGCTGACGGCCCGTTCGGCAAAGTGACTTATGGCGATGTGTTCCACCAGAACGAAGTGGAGCAGTCGACCTACAACTTCGAACACGCCAACGTCGAGAAGCTGTTCGAACTGTTCGACTTCTATGAAAGCGAAGCCAAGCGCCTGATCGAACTGGATCAGCCGCTGCCGTTGCCGAGCTACGAAATGGTCCTGAAGGCGTCCCATACCTTCAACCTGCTGGACGCTCGCCGTGCCATCTCGGTAACCGCGCGCCAGCAATACATCCTGCGTGTACGCACCCTGGCGCGTTCCGTCGCCCAAGCCTACTTGCTGGCTCGCGCCAAGCTGGGCTTCCCGATGGCCACCCCGGATTTGCGTGATGAAGTGTTGGCTAAGCTGGAGGCTGCACAATGAGTGCTCAAGATTTCCTGGTTGAACTGGGCACCGAAGAGCTGCCACCCAAGGCCCTCAACACCCTGGCCGACGCATTTCTGGCCGGTATCGAAAAAGGCCTGCAGACTGCCGGCCTGAAGTTTGAAGCCAAGAAGGTCTACGCCGCGCCACGTCGCCTGGCGGTGTTGCTGACCGCGCTGCAAACCCAGCAGCCGGACCGCAACATCAACCTCGACGGCCCGCCACGCCAGGCCGCTTTCGATGCCGAAGGCAACCCGACCCAGGCCGCCCTGGGTTTTGCCAAGAAGTGCGGCGTCGAGCTGAGCGAGATCGACCAAAGTGGCCCGAAACTGCGTTTCAGCCAGGTCATTACCGGTAAGCCGACCGCCAGCCTGCTGCCGACCATCGTTGAAGACTCCCTGAACGACCTGCCTATCCCCAAGCGCATGCGCTGGGGCGCACGCAAGGAAGAGTTCGTCCGTCCGACCCAATGGTTGGTAATGCTGCTCGGTGATCAAGTCATCGATTGCACCATCCTCGCCCAGAAGGCCGGCCGCGACTCCCGTGGCCATCGCTTCCACCACCCGCAAAACGTGCGCATCGGTTCGCCGGCCAGCTACCTCGAAGACCTGCGTGCAGCCTATGTGCTGGCGGATGCCAACGAGCGTCGCGAGCTGATCAGCAAGCGCACCGAAGAGCTGGCTCGTTTGCAGGAAGGCACCGCCATCGTGCCGCCAAGCCTGCTCGACGAAGTAACCGCGCTGGTCGAGTGGCCGGTGCCGCTGGTGTGCTCGTTCGAAGAGCGCTTCCTCGATGTGCCACAAGAAGCCTTGATCACCACCATGCAGGACAACCAGAAGTACTTCTGCCTGCTGGATGTGGACGGCAAATTGCTGCCGCGCTTTATCACCGTGGCCAACATCGAAAGCAAGGACCCGCAGCAGATCATCGCCGGTAACGAAAAAGTCGTACGCCCGCGCCTGACCGATGCCGAGTTCTTCTTCAAGCAAGACAAGAAGCAGAAGCTCGAAGACTTCAACCTGCGCCTGCAGAACGTGGTGTTCCAAGAAAAACTTGGCAGCGTCTACGACAAGGCTGTGCGGGTTTCCAAGCTGGCGGCCTACATCGCGCCACGTATTGGCGGCGATGCGGCCTTGGCCGCCCGCGCTGGCCTGTTGTGCAAATGCGACCTGGCCACCGAGATGGTCGGCGAGTTCCCGGAAATGCAAGGTGTTGCCGGTTACTACTACGCGCTCAATGACGGCGAGCCTGAAGACGTCGCCCTGGCCTTGAACGAGCAGTACATGCCACGCGGTGCTGGCGCCGAACTGCCGACCACCCTGACCGGCGCGGCCGTAGCCATCGCTGACAAGCTGGATACCCTGGTGGGGATCTTCGGTATCGGCATGTTGCCCACCGGCAGCAAAGACCCGTATGCCCTGCGCCGTGCGGCCCTGGGCGTGCTGCGCATCCTGATCGACAAGAAGCTGGACCTGGACCTGACCCAGGCCGTGGTGTTTGCAGTTGGTCAGTTCGGGGCCAAGGTCAAGCAAGCCGGTTTGGCCGAGCAAGTGCTGGAGTTCGTGTTCGACCGCCTGCGTGCGCGCTACGAAGACGAAGGCGTGGACGTTTCCGTCTACCTTTCGGTGCGTGCCCTGCAACCGGGTTCGGCACTGGACTTCGACCAACGTGTGCAAGCCGTACAGGCCTTCCGCAAGCTGCCGGAAGCCGATGCCCTGGCCGCCGTGAACAAGCGCGTTTCGAACCTGCTGAGCAAGGCCGAAGGCCTGGGCACCGGCGACGTCGATCCTGGCCTGTTTGCCGATGCCAAGGAGTTCTCGCTGAACTCGGCTATCGCCAAGGCAGAAAACGCAGTGAAACCGCTGATCGCCGAGCGCAACTACGCCGAAGCACTGGCGCGCCTGGCCACCTTGCGTGAGCCGGTGGATGCGTTCTTCGAAGCGGTGATGATCAATGCCGAAGATGCTGGCGTGCGGAAAAACCGCTACGCCATGCTGGCGCGTCTGCGCGGTTTGTTCGTCAACATCGCTGACATTTCGACGCTGAGCTGATCATGTTGAAACTGCTGATTCTCGATCGGGACGGGGTGATCAACTATGACTCCGACGCTTACATCAAGTCGGTAGAGGAGTGGATCCCGCTGCCCGGCTCGATCGAGGCCATCGCGCAGTTGAGCAAGGCCGGCTGGACGGTAGCCATTGCTACCAACCAGTCCGGCATCGCCCGCGGCTACTACGACATCGCCACCCTGGACGCCATGCACGCGCGCTTGCGCACGTTGGTGGCAGAGCAGGGCGGTGAGGTGGGGCTGGTGGTGTATTGCCCCCACGGGCCGGACGAGGGCTGCGATTGCCGCAAACCCAAGCCTGGCATGTTGAAAATCATTTCAGAACATTACAAGGTGCCCCTGGCTGGGATATGGTTCGTCGGGGACAGTCTCGGTGACCTGGAGGCGGCCAAAGCCGTCGACTCTCAGCCAGTTTTGGTAAAGACCGGAAAAGGCGAAAAGACCCAGGCGAAAAACCTGCCGGTAGGCACCTTGATTTTTGACGATCTGGCGGCGGTTGCCGCAGAACTTATCAACAACTAGTCGCCCTCGACTTCCTGACCAAGGATTGTTCGGGAGTGCACTTTTAACAGGCGGGCGTTGTCCCGCAACGGTAAATGCTGCCATGTCGATTTTGCAGGCCATCAGAACCTTCTTCTTTTACCTGCTGCTGGGCACCAGCTCGTTTCTCTGGTGCACCCTGAGCTTTTTTATTGCGCCCTTTTTGCCATTCAAGGCGCGCTATCGCTTTATCAACGTCTATTGGTGCCGCTGCGCGTTGTGGCTGACCAAGGTGTTCCTGGGCATCCGTTTCGAGGTCAAGGGCGCCGAGAATGTCCCGGACCAGCCGTGCGTGATCCTGTCGAACCACCAGAGCACCTGGGAGACGTTTTTTCTTTCTGCCTACTTCTCGCCCCTGAGCCAGGTGCTCAAGCGTGAGTTGCTGTTCGTACCGTTCTTTGGTTGGGCCATGGCCATGCTGCGCCCGATTGCCATCGACCGCGACAACCCCAAGGCCGCGCTCAAGCATGTGGCCAAGAAAGGTGACGAACTGCTCAAGGACGGCGTTTGGGTCCTGATCTTCCCTGAGGGCACCCGCGTTCCCTTTGGCACGGTCGGCAAGTTCTCCCGGGGCGGTACGGCACTGGCGGTCAACGCCAATCTGCCGGTGCTGCCGATTGCCCACAATGCCGGCAAGTTCTGGCCCAAGGAAGGCTGGGCCAAGCGCAAGGGCACCATCACTGTGGTGATCGGCGAGCCGATGTATGCCGAAGGGGAAGGACCGCGTGCAATTGCCGCGCTCAATGACCGCGCTGCAGCCTGGAATGAAGCGCAGCAACGGGCCATGGGTTCGCTGCCGCCACTGCCGGTTGCCGAAGACCGCGCGGTGATCTGACGTTCTGTGGATAACCTGTGTACGGTTTGTTGGCGAAAAGCAGTTTTTGGCTTATAGGCTTATGATTTGATTACATATTTCTTAAGCTAATAAAACACCGAAAAACGTGCATAAGTTTTTTCGACCGTTGAAGACCGGCCCTTGCGGCCGGTTTTTTATGCACAGCTGTTTACTCTTCCCACAACGGCAACTGCAGGCTGAAAACCGTGCCTTGCCCGACCTCACTCGCACACTCGATCCGGCCCCCATGGCGGTCCATGACCGCCTTGACCATGGTCAGGCCCAACCCAAGGCCTTCGCTGCCCTGGGACGAAGCAAAACGTCGGTATTGGCTGAACAGTTCGGGAAGCTCCTGGGCCGCGATGCCGGGCCCCTGGTCCTGGATATGACAGGCCAACCATTGGCCTTTGCGTTCGAGTCGCACCGTCACTGTGGTGCCGGATGGGCTGTACTTGATCGCATTCTCCATCAGGTTGAACAAGGCTCGGGTCAGTAGGGATTGATCCGCCAGGACCATGTCCTCACCCGCCTCGTCCAGGTCGTGGACCAATTGGATCTTTTTCAGTTGGGCCAGCAGCGCTACCTGGTCAAACGCATCGAGCACCAGCATGGCAAACAGGCTGGGCTCAAACTGGTAGCCGTCGGACTCGGCCTTGGCCAATTGAACGAACGACTCGGTCAAACTCAGTGCCCGCCGCACTTGCTGTTCGATCTGGGTAAATACCTGCCAGACGTCAGAGGCCTCATGTCGCTGCACATCCAACAACGCCAGAATGGCCGAGTGGGGCGCCCGCAGATCATGGGAGAGGAAGCGCAGCAGGGTTTCACGTTGCTGTTGGGCGTCACGTTCGATACTCAGGTCAGTCAGGCTCAGCAGCCAACCCAACGCCACATCACCGTCGACCGGTAACAACGGTGCCAACTCCAGGCGCAGGCTGCGTTGCTGGGTGTCGCGGAACTCGACGATTTCCAGGGCTGACAGCGGCGTGCTCACCCCGCCTTGCAAGGGCGGGTAGCCCAATGCCTTGAGTTGCTGTAGCAGGTTCTCGGTAATCAGTTCGTTGCCAAATACATCCCGGGCGATGCGATTGGCCAGCAGGATTTCGCCCGTGGGATCGGTAATCAGCGTAGCGACCGGCAGGCACTCCAGGCCGTCGGCCATAAAACGCCGGGTGTCGCGGGTACGGCTGACCGCTTGCTCCAGGGCCACGATACGGCCCTGCAATACGTCGCCCTTGCTGACGGCGGCACGACGGCGTTCCGGCAGCACCTTGGGCTCACTGTCGAGGCGCGCCAACTCCCAGCCGAAATAGGCCAGGATTACGCTCAGGCGACGCCAGTTCCAGATCAGGTAGCCGAGCAACATGCCGACCAACGTGGCTGCTGGCGACCACCAGAGCCCCAGGCGCAACAAGCCCCAGGAAGCGAGGAGGGCACCCACCATACAACCCAGGCTCAGCCACAGGGCATAACGCGGGCGCAACAGCAGCAGGCCCAGCAGCAATGCCACCAGCGAGGTAGACAGCAGCGTGGCCAGCCAGCCAGGCAACACGGTAATGCTGCGCCCTTGCAGCAGGCCGTTGAGAATGTTGGCCTGGATCTCGACACCTGGGGTCGTGCCAACGCTGGCCGACAGCGGTGTCACGTAGCGATCGCCCATGCCTGGCGCGGTGGCTCCCACCAGGATGATCCGATCGCGTAACAGTTGGGCCGGGACTTCACCGCGCAGCACGCTGACATAGGGCACGCTGGGAAAGCCGTTATCGGCGGCGATAAATGGAATGCGGATGGCATTGTCCCGTTGCCAATCACTGGGTTCAGAAGACGCTGGCAGCCCCGGCATGTCGGCCTGTTGGCCGGTCAGTTCGAAGGCCAGCCACGCCAACTGCGGGACCAGTTGCCCCGGCGGCCCTTCACGCAAATAGAGGCTGCGCACAATACCGTCGCTGTCCGCCTCCACGTTGATATGACCCACCGCCCTGGCACAGTCGCGCAGTGGCAGCACGGGGAGGATTTGCGTGAGGGGTTGCCCCAAGCGCGGCGTGCCTTCGCGAATCAACGGCAGCAGCACATTGCCGGCCTTGCAGATCGCCTGGGCCAGGCGCTGATCATTGGCCGGCTCGCGCGCCGGTTCGCTGAAGATCACATCGAGCAGGATCCCGGCAGGTTTTGCGGCACTCAATTGGTCGATCAGGTCGGCATGCAGACGCCGCGACCAAGGCCATTGGCCAAGCTCCCTGAGGCTCATGTCATCAATGCTCACCAACAGGATGCGCGGGTCCACCTGCAACGGCGCCATGCGCCGCAAGCTGTCGTACAACAGGTTATTCAGGGACAGGCCAGGGCTCAGGGACAGCAAGGCCGTCATCGGTAGCAGGAGCAGGCTGATCCACAGCCATTCCCTGACCAGCCCATTGAACAGGCGCTGGGCCTGGCTCGGCTGACGTTGTTCAGCCCGCCGCCACCACTTCACCGTCCCATCACCGCGGTGCTACTGCACACGGGTGGCAGGTGGGTAATAGAAGATGTCATAAACACCTGTTTCTCCTTCCAGTCCCTGGTCATCAAAGGCCGACACGCGCACGTGATAGAACGAGGCCTTGAGTCCAGTGAAGCTCAAGCGCGGTTCACTGGAGAAGTTTTCCTGCTTGATGTTCATGAAGGTTTTATCGGTAGCCACCTGCGCACGGTAGCGCTGGGCCCCCGGTTGCGGGTGCAGGATCAATGTCCAGACCGGCGCATCGCCTTTCTGGCCGTCCTGGCCCATCAGCCGCGGAGCAGGCAATAAGTCGACCGTCTTCAACTCGCCCTGGGTCTTGAGCAACAACCCTTGTCGAGCGCCAACCTTCAGCTCACCGTCCACCGGTCCCGTCTGCGGTTTTTTCTTGAGCTGTTTACCCAGCGGTTGCGACTCGCTGCGGCTGGCGGCCACCTGGCCGTTGAGCACTTCGACAACCGATTGCTGATCGTCGTTACGCACACGGAAGTGCGTCCCGCGCACGCCAAGTACGCCCACCGGGGTCACGATCTGAAAACGGTCATAGTCACTGGCGCGCTTGAGTACGTAGGCTTCCACTTGCCCTTGTTGCAGGATCACCTGGGGAATCGCCTGTTCTTCCACCAAGTGCAGACGCACCTCGGAGCTGGAGGGCAGGACAACCCGCGAGCCGTCACCGAGCAACAAGCTGACAAACGCCGAGGGCGAGGTTTTTACGCTTTCCTGCTCATCAATCAGCATGCCTTCTTCCAACACGCTGGGGCGTCCCTTGGCATCTAGCTTCCAGGCTTCACCGGTCAGGTGCTGCACGACTGCCGGCAGCGGCTGTGCCCGGCACATCAGGTTGTCATCTATGTAGGGCGCACGCACAGGGGCAGGCTTGGCTAGAACGTGTGGGCTGTTGATCACAAGCGCCAGGGCCAGGCTTGAACCGAATAGAGAGGAAAGGGAATAGCGGCGAGGAAAGAGGGTCATGGCGCTCATCAAGGTTCTAGTTCTAAAGGTCCGTCAGACTGTACGTTCAGAAAGCGTCTTGCCGCGGCAGGACCTTGAATCTCGCCTACGATACCCGATGACGCATCGAACTCGATAGCCGTAGTGGCAGGGATGAGGTGCTCGGAAAGGTGACACATCCCTGTGTCTGCCGGATCGACGAGGCCGAACCGGATGTACATCGAAGAAATACTGTCCCTCACATCCCTCCGACAGCAGTCCGTAGCGAACCGCGGACTACAGATGATACGTCCGTGTATCGAGAGCGCTTCCCGCGCACGCCCTCCATGTGTCACTCAGCGAAAGAGAATTTACCTACAAGAGTGGTGCACAGGGGCGCAGCGCAACATTTGTTCAGATTTAGAAGATCCACCGTTGCTCCTGGTCAAGCACGCTACCGTGTTGAAAGGCATTGGGTGCATCAACTTCCCTGAGTCCGGCGTAACCAAGGCCGTCTACCGATTCGGCATACACCGACATTTCTTTAAGGGGGGCAGACGGCGCCGGGCTACACGCATCCACCATTTCCGTGCCAAAACCTGTTGCCGCAACCAGCACTAACATCTTTCCCCACACTCTGACCTTCTGCACAAGACTCACCTGTCCCGACAGCGCATAAAACCTGATTGCCATTGATCCTTTTCCTGAGGGGCTTGAGCCGGTATCTTTCCAGCTGGGTACGCGATGTTTAACGGCCTTAGGGCTATTTGATATCAGCGTACCGAGAGATGCAGGGAGCTTGAGAAACTGGCCATAATTGTTCAGATTCAACGGCGAACCAATGTTCTCTTCAACCGCTGCAACACTCTTCAAAAAGAAAGGACCCTGCCATGCGTGTCGCGATACTGGATGACGAACCTGCCGAATTGCGGCGGGTGGAACAGACTCTGCGACAAATCCCAAGTGCCTCGGAGCAGCCATGGACGCTGCATTGCTTCGAGCGTGGCGAAGACTTGCTGCGCCAACTGCGCCGAGAAACCTTCGACTTGCTGGTACTCGACTGGCAATTGCCGGACCTGAGCGGTATCGCGATCCTGCGCTGGACCCGTGAGCACATGGAGGCGCCACCTCCGGTGATCATGCTTACCAGCCGCGACGCCGAGAGCGATATCGTCCAGGCCCTGAACAGCGGTGCAGATGACTATGTCAGCAAGCCGTTTCGTCCCAACGAGCTGAAGGCACGGGTCAGTGCCGTCCTGCGCCGTCACGGCCTGCAGAAATCGGCTGCCTCGGAAGTGCTGGTTTTCAACGACCTGACTTTCGACGATGCCGAGCTGACCGTCAGCCGCGCCGGTGATCCGATCAACCTGACCGAAAGGGAGTACCGCCTGGCACGCTGCCTGTTCGCCAACCTGGCGCGGCCGCTGTCACGTGAATATCTCTATGAGCGGTTCTGGACCCATGAAGAAATGGTGTCTTCACGGCCCTTGGACACCCATATTTATCGCCTACGAAACAAGCTTGGGCTGACGCCGGAACGAGGCTGGCAGCTGCTGACCATCTACGGCTACGGCTATCGTTTGGAGAGCGTGACTGCCGCTACGGCATAACAGATGTTCCACGTGGAGCATTTAAAAATGTGCAATAAAAAAGGCCAACGTTAAACGTTGGCCTTTTTTGTTTCGCAAATGCGTTATCAGAAGTCCAGGTTGGACACTGCCAGGGCATTGCTCTCGATGAAGTCACGACGTGGCTCGACCGCGTCACCCATCAGGGTGTTGAAGATCTGGTCCGCGCCAATGGCGTCTTCGATGGTCACACGCAGCATGCGACGCTGCGCTGGGTCCATGGTGGTTTCCCACAGTTGATCCGGGTTCATTTCGCCCAGACCTTTGTATCGCTGGATGGTATGGCGCTTGGTGCTTTCCGCCATCAACCAGTCCAGTGCTTCCTTGAACTCCTTGACCTGCTTCTTGCGTTCGCCACGCTGAATATAAGCGCCGTCGTCCAGCAGGGTGCTCAGTTGCGCGCCCAGGGTAACCACGGTCTTGTAGTCGTTGCTGCCGAAGAAGTCGCGGTTGAAGGTGACGTAGTTCGACAGGCCGTGGGAGATCAGTTCGACCTCTGGCAGCCAAACGTTACGTTCACGGTCTTCACGCAGGCTGGCTTTGTAAACCAGGCCAGACTTCTCAACGGTGCGCAGGCGAACTTCGTACTGGGCCAGCCAATCTTGCATCGCTGCGTGATCGCCCAACTGTTCCAGGCTGACGGCTGGCAGGTAGATGAAGTGTTCGGTCAGCTCCTGAGGGTACAGGCGCGACAAACGCTTGAGGGTCTTCATCACCATGCGGAAGTCGTTTACCAGACGCTCCAGCGCCTCACCGGAGATCCCCGGGGCTTCATCGTTCAAGTGCAGGCTGGCATCTTCCAGGGCCGACTGCGTCATGTACTCTTCCATGGCGTCGTCGTCTTTGATGTATTGCTCTTGCTTGCCCTTTTTCACTTTGTACAACGGTGGCTGGGCGATATAGATGTAGCCCCGCTCGATCAGCTCCGGCAACTGACGGAAGAAGAAGGTCAGCAGCAGGGTACGGATGTGCGAACCGTCGACGTCAGCATCGGTCATGATGATGATATTGTGATAGCGCAACTTGTCGATGTTGTACTCGTCGCGACCAATGCCACAGCCCAGGGCGGTGATCAAGGTGCCAACTTCCTGGGAGGAAATCATCTTGTCGAAACGGGCTTTCTCGACGTTGAGGATCTTACCTTTCAACGGCAGGATTGCCTGGGTGCGGCGGTTACGACCCTGCTTGGCGGAACCGCCAGCAGAGTCACCTTCCACCAGGTACAGTTCGGAGAGGGCAGGGTCCTTCTCCTGGCAGTCCGCCAGTTTGCCCGGCAAGCCAGCGATATCCAGCGCACCTTTACGACGCGTCATTTCACGGGCTTTACGCGCCGCTTCACGAGCCCGTGCCGCATCGATCATCTTGCCGACGACCAACTTGGCTTCGTTAGGGTTTTCCAACAGGAAGTCGGAGAAATACTTGCCCATTTCCTGTTCAACAGCGGTCTTCACTTCAGAAGAAACCAGCTTGTCTTTGGTCTGGGAGCTGAACTTGGGATCCGGAACCTTGACCGAAATAATCGCAGTCAGGCCTTCACGGGCATCGTCACCGGTGGTGGCGACCTTGTGCTTCTTGGCCAGGCCTTCGGCTTCGATATAGGTGTTCAGGTTGCGCGTCAGTGCAGAACGGAAACCCACCAAGTGAGTACCGCCGTCGCGCTGGGGAATGTTGTTGGTGAAGCACAACAGGTTCTCGTTGAAGCTGTCGTTCCATTGCAGGGCGATCTCCACGCCGATGCCGTCTTCACGCTGGATGTTGAAGTGGAACACCTGGTTGACCGCAGTCTTGTTGGTGTTCAGGTATTCAACGAATGCACGCAGACCACCTTCGTACTTGAACAGCTCTTCCTTGCCGCTGCGTTCGTCCTTGAGGACGATACCCACACCGGAGTTGAGGAACGACAGTTCACGAATCCGCTTGGCCAGGATGTCCCAGCTGAAATGGATATTCTTGAAAGTCTCGGCCGAAGGCTTGAAGTGAATCTGGGTGCCGGTGGTTTCGCTGTCACCGACGATCGCCATGGGTGCCTGAGGTACGCCATGCACGTAAGTCTGTTCCCAGATCTTGCCGCTACGGCGAACGGTCAGGATCAACTCTTCTGACAGGGCGTTTACTACCGACACGCCTACACCGTGCAAACCGCCGGATACTTTATAAGAGTTGTCGTCGAACTTACCGCCGGCGTGGAGCACAGTCATGATGACCTCTGCCGCCGATACGCCTTCTTCTTTATGCACATCTACCGGAATGCCGCGACCGTTGTCACGCACGGTGATGGATTCGTCCGGGTGGATGATGATGCTGATGTCGTCACAATGGCCGGCGAGAGCTTCGTCGATGGAGTTGTCGACCACCTCGAACACCATGTGGTGCAGACCGCTACCATCATCGGTGTCGCCAATGTACATACCGGGACGTTTGCGTACGGCATCCAAACCTTTCAGCACTTTAATGCTGGTCGAGTCGTACGTGTTTTCTTCGCTCATGCCTTCACTCCCGATGGTCGTGGGTCTGGGTGATACGGCCTTGTTCCACGTGGAACAAAGCGACTGGCGTTTCCGTCTGCCAGCCTTCCCTCAATAATTCGTGGTCTACACAGGTAATAAATACCTGGCAGCGTAAGTCTTCCAACAAGCGGCATAGCGCGCGGCGGTGTTGCTCGTCCAGTTCGGACGGCAAATCATCCACCAGATAAATACATTGACCGCGTCGGGCCTGGCTAACCAAGTGCCCCTGGGCGATACGCAGCGCGCAGACCACTAGCTTCTGCTGACCACGGGACAAGATATCCGCGGCGTTATGAGCACCTAATCTAAGGCGCAAATCAGCGCGTTGCGGTCCTGCCTGGGTGTGGCCAATTTGCTGGTCCCGTTGCAAAGAGGTGGCGAGTACTGCACTCAAGTCACGCTCTTTGTCCCAACCACGGTAGTAGCTCAGCGTCAGCCCCTCGAGTTCCAGCAACTCACTCAAGGTCTGTTCAAAGACTGGTTTCAAGGCTTTGATATAGGTGCGGCGGTATTCATCTATTTCGTCGCTGGCCAGGCACAGTTCACGGTCCCAGGCCGCTTGCGAAGCGGCGTCAAGTGTACCATGCCGCAGCCATGAGTTCCGCTGCCGCAGGGCCTTCTGCAGGCGCTGCCAAGTGGCCATGAACCTCGGTTCCACGTGGAACACTCCCCAATCGAGGAACTGCCGGCGAATTTTGGGGGCGCCTTCCAACAAGCGGAAGCTGTCGGGGTTGATCAATTGCAGTGGCAGGATTTCCGCCAGTTGCGCCGCACTGCGCGCATTCTGCCCATCGATACGGATCTGGAACTCCCCCTGGCGATCACGAGAGATCCCCAGGCTGCTATGCCCGCCTTGCGCCAGTTCAACCTGGCCAAATACGGTGCACGCCAATTGCTCGTACTGAATCACCGGTAACAGGCGGGCGCTGCGAAAGGAACGAGCAAGGCCCAACAAGTGAATGGCTTCCAGCACGCTGGTTTTGCCACTGCCGTTGGCGCCGTGGAGGATATTGATGCGGGGGGAGGGGGAGAAGGTCACCGGGTGCAGATTGCGCACCGCGGTGACCGAGACGCGACTGAGGGACATCTAGCTTCTGCTGAACATGATTACAGGCGCATCGGCATAACAACATAAGCCGAGTCGTCGTTATCGGATTCTTGCACCAGGGCGCTGCTGTTGGAGTCGGACAGGATCAGACGCACTTGCTCAGTGGTCATCACACCCAGCACATCAAGCAGGTAGCTCACGTTGAAACCAATCTCCAGCGAGCCGCCGTTGTAATCAACGCTGATTTCTTCTTCAGCTTCTTCCTGCTCCGGGTTGTTGGCCTGGATTTTCAGCTGACCGTTGGCCAATTGCAGGCGAATACCCCGGTACTTTTCGTTGGACAGGATCGCGGTACGGCTGAACGCTTCACGCAGCGCCTGACGATCACCGATCACCAGCTTGTCGCCACCTTTGGGTAGCACACGCTCGTAATCCGGGAACTTGCCGTCTACCAGCTTGGAGGTGAAGGTGAACTCGCCAGTGGTCGCACGGATGTGATGCTGGCCCAGGACGATGCTGACGTTACCGTCCGGCTCGGTGAGCAGACGCGCGAGCTCCAGGATACCTTTGCGCGGCACGATCACCTGATGGCGATCCGGCTGGCCGATATCAGCCTTCATCGAGCACATGGCCAGGCGGTGACCGTCTGTGGCCACGGCACGGATGATGCCTTCAGATACTTCCAGCAGCATGCCGTTGAGGTAGTAACGCACGTCCTGCTGGGCCATGGCGAAGCTGGTGCGCTCGATCAAACGACGCAGACGGCTTTGTTCCAGGCTGCAGGTCAGCGAACCCGGGCCTTCTTCCACAGTCGGGAAGTCGTTGGCCGGCAAGGTCGACAGGGTGAAACGACTGCGCCCGGCCTTGACCACCAACTTCTGCTCATCGACCTTGATGTCGATCAGCGCGTCGTTGGGCAGGCTTTTGCAGATGTCCATCAGCTTGCGCGCAGGCACGGTGATCTCACCGGGCTCAGCGGGTTCTTCCAGCTGTACACGACCAACCAGTTCGACTTCCAGGTCGGTACCGGTCAACGACAACTGCTGGCCTTCGACAACCAACAGTACGTTGGAAAGTACCGGCAAGGTCTGTCGGCGCTCGACGACGCCTGCGACCAGTTGCAGGGGTTTCAACAGGGCTTCGCGTTGAATGGTGAAATGCATGGTCTAGTCCCTTGCCTTAATAAGCTGCGCTGGTGTTCATCAAGTTGTCAGTGTACGCAGCAGGTTCTTGTAGTCCTCGCGAATATCCGCGTCGGATTCCTTAAGCTCGTTGATCTTGCGGCACGCGTGCAAGACCGTGGTGTGGTCGCGGCCACCAAATACATCGCCGATTTCCGGCAGGCTGTGGTTGGTCAACTCCTTGGAGAGCGCCATGGCCACCTGACGCGGACGCGCTACCGAGCGCGAGCGGCGCTTGGACAGCAGGTCGGAAATCTTGATCTTGTAGTACTCGGCCACAGTGCGCTGAATGTTATCCACACTCACCAGTTTGTCTTGCAACGCCAGCAGGTCTTTGAGGGATTCGCGAATCAGCTCGATGGTGATATCGCGGCCCATGAAGTGCGAGTGAGCGATGACGCGCTTGAGCGCGCCTTCGAGCTCACGCACGTTGGAGCGGATGCGCTGGGCGATGAAGAATGCGGCGTCGTGAGGCAGATCGACTTTCGCCTGGTCGGCCTTTTTCATCAGGATCGCGACCCGGGTTTCCAGTTCCGGCGGCTCTACCGCAACGGTCAGGCCCCAACCGAAGCGCGATTTGAGACGCTCTTCCAGGCCCTCGATTTCCTTGGGGTAGCGATCGCTGGTGAGGATGACCTGCTGGCCACCTTCAAGCAGGGCGTTGAACGTGTGGAAAAACTCTTCCTGGGAACGTTCCTTGCGCGCGAAGAATTGAATGTCATCGATCAGCAGCGCATCGACGGAGCGATAGAAGCGTTTGAATTCGTTGATCGCATTGAGTTGCAACGCCTTGACCATGTCGGCCACGAAGCGCTCCGAGTGCAGGTACACGACCTTGGCATTCGGGTTCTTCTTTAATAGGTGGTTACCCACAGCGTGCATCAAGTGCGTCTTACCCAAGCCAACGCCGCCGTAAAGGAAGAGTGGGTTGTAACCATGCTTGGGGTTGTCAGCTACCTGCCAGGCCGCAGCGCGGGCCAGCTGGTTGGATTTACCTTCGACGAAGTTTTCAAAGGTAAAGGTGCGGTTCAGGTAACTGGTGTGCTTGAGCGCACCCTCGACCTGGACCGTGCGCTGTTCGGCACGTACCGGCGCCTGCTGGGAGCTGGCTCCTGCCATCGGGTCGAAACTGTCGCGGGAGGGCTCTTCGCTGACTGGCGCGTTTTTCTGCGCGGCGGATTTCGTCGGCATAGACGCAGCGGGCGCCGGCGCATGATTGACCGGGGCAGAGGCAGCCTGGGCTTGCGACGCAGCGGCGGCAAGCGGCGCGTTGGGGGCGGCGCGAGGTACGGAGCTGCGTTTGCTGCCTATTAATAAGGAGAGCGCAGGAGCCATCCCATTGCCATGTTCGTCGAACAATTCGAGAACGCGGCTCAGGTACTTCTCGTTGACCCAGTCGAGAACAAAACGATTGGGTGCGTAGACACGCAACTCGTCGCCTTCGGCTTCGACCTGTAGTGGACGGATCCAGGTGTTGAATTGCTGGGCAGGCAGCTCATCGCGCAAAAGCTCCACGCACTGCTGCCAAAGTTCCACTGACACGGATATCCCCTAAGTTGAAAGCCGGTGAGGCAAAAACAGCCGCCATTGTAGCGGCGAGCGGGCCACTTATCCACATGTAGGTTGCTCACAGGCCGCCAAGAATCAATGCCTTAACCGTAAAAAAGGCGACAAATGGTCTGTGCATAAGCTCTGTGGATAAGCGCCCCTAAGCTCGTTGTACAAGTGGGGTCGAAAGTCTGTGGGTAACTGGCCTGTGGATAAGTAGCCATTCCACACACAGCTTATCCGACAGCGCAGCACAGGCAGAGCACTGCTTCTCCCCCGTGTTGTCATCCTCTGTACAGCACGTGGAATATGGTCTCAAGCCAGTTATCCACAGATGATCGGCTCCCTAGCTTTTATAAGCTTTACAGAAAAGCTTTAAATAACTTCCTTCTTTATTTTTATATCTATGGCATTGCTCGTGAAAGCCGAACCTCATGGAATCGGTCCCAGGGCCTGCAGATATCTAATTGAAGGAATAGCTGGTTGGAAATTGACCTAGAGGCTTGCTTTCTCTAGAATCCCCGGTCTCTTAAAACGGGGGCCATTCCGGCCCGTTGTGGACGAACCAGGTAACACGCCATGAAACGTACTTTCCAACCAAGCACCATCAAACGCGCCCGTACTCACGGTTTCCGTGCTCGCATGGCTACCAAGAACGGCCGTGCTGTCCTGTCGCGTCGCCGCGCCAAAGGTCGTGCGCGTCTGGCAGTTTGATAATCCGGTACTGGTGGTGAGTCAGGACTTCAGTCGGGAAAAGCGTCTGCTAACCCCCCGGCACTTCAAGGCAGTCTTTGACTCCCCCACCGGCAAGGTTCCGGGGAAAAATCTCCTGCTCCTTGCGCGTAACAACGATCTGGATCACCCCCGTCTCGGGTTGGTGATCGGCAAGAAGAGCGTAAAGCTCTCCGTTGAGCGCAATCGCCTCAAGCGTCTGATGCGCGAATCGTTTCGCCTCCACCAGGACACTCTGGTTGGTTGGGATATTGTTATCGTCGCGCGCAAAGGCTTGGGGGACGTAGAAAACCCCGAATTGATTCAGCATTTCGGCAAGCTCTGGAAACGTTTGGCTCGCACCAGCAAGCCGACCCCAGCAGTCAGCCCCGAAACTGTAGGGGTAGACAGCACTGATGCGTAAACTGGCCCTCGTTCCGATCCAGTTTTACCGTTATGCCATCAGTCCGCTGATGGCCAGCCACTGTCGTTTCTACCCCAGTTGTTCCTGCTACGCGTATGAAGCCATAGAAAATCATGGCCTTCTGCGCGGTGGCTGGCTGACCTTTCGTCGTTTAGGTCGCTGTCATCCGTGGAATCCCGGTGGTTATGACCCGGTTCCGCCTATCCCTACCTCCCGTTCTTCTTCGATGGCCGAGTAATCATGGATATTAAACGCACGATCCTGATCGTCGCCCTGGCAATCGTGTCCTACGTTATGGTTCTGAAATGGAACCAGGACTATGGCCAGGCTGCCCTGCCGACTCAGAATGTTGCTACCAATCAGTCTGCCCCTGCTATTGCAGATGCACCGTTGGGTAACAATGCTTCCGCCAGTGCCGATGTACCCAGCGCGAATGCCGATACCAGCACCCCTGTAGACAACGCGGTCATCACCAATAAAGACCTCATCCACGTCAAAACGGATGTACTGGACCTGGCGATCGATCCACAGGGCGGCGATATTGCCCAGCTGAAATTGCCACTGTATCCACGTCGCCAAGACCATCCGGATGTTCCATTCCAGTTGTTCGATAACGGTGGCGAACGTGTTTATCTGGCGCAAAGCGGCCTGACTGGCACTGATGGTCCTGATGCTCGTGCTACCGGTCGTCCGGTTTATTCGACCGAACAGAAGACTTATCAACTGGCTGATGGCCAAAACCAGTTGAACGTCGACCTGAAATTCAGTCACGACGGCGTCAATTACATCAAGCGTTTCAGCTTCACTCGCGGTTTGTACGATCTGAAAGTCACCTACCTGATCGACAACACCAGCGAAAAAGCCTGGACTGGCAACCTGTTTGCCCAGCTCAAGCGTGACGGCAGCTCCGATCCTTCTTCCAGCACTGCCACTGGCACCGCGACTTATCTGGGCGCTGCCCTGTGGACAAGTAACGAGCCGTACAAAAAAGTGTCGATGAAAGATATCGACAAGGCCGCGCTGAAAGAAACGGTGCAAGGTGGTTGGGTAGCCTGGCTGCAACACTACTTTGTAACCGCGTGGATCCCGAACAAGGGTGAAGCCAACCTGGTTCAGACCCGCAAGGACAACCAGGGCAACTACATCATTGGTTTCACTGGCCCGGCGTTGACCGTTGCACCAGGTGCCAAGGCTGAAACCAGTGCCACCTTGTATGCCGGCCCGAAAAGCCAAGCGGTACTCAAGGAGTTATCCCCAGGTCTGGAACTGACTGTGGATTACGGCATCCTGTGGTTCATTGCCCAGCCAATCTTCTGGTTGCTGCAACATATCCACAGCATCGTCGGTAACTGGGGCTGGTCGATCATCTTCCTGACCATGCTGATCAAAGGGATTTTCTTCCCGCTGTCGGCTGCCAGCTACAAATCGATGGCCCGTATGCGTGCGGTTGCACCGAAACTGGCTGCACTGAAAGAGCAACATGGCGATGACCGGCAGAAGATGTCGCAAGCCATGATGGAGCTGTACAAGAAAGAGAAGATCAACCCGTTGGGTGGATGCTTGCCGATTCTGGTACAGATGCCGGTGTTCCTGTCGCTGTACTGGGTGCTCCTGGAAAGCGTGGAAATGCGCCAGGCGCCGTTCATGCTGTGGATAACTGACTTGTCGATCAAAGACCCGTTCTTTATCCTGCCGATCATCATGGGCGCGACCATGTTCATCCAGCAGCGTCTGAACCCGACTCCTCCGGATCCGATGCAGGCCAAGGTGATGAAAATGATGCCAATCATCTTCACCTTCTTCTTCCTGTGGTTCCCGGCTGGTCTGGTCCTGTACTGGGTGGTCAACAACGTGTTGTCGATCTCTCAACAGTGGTACATCACACGTAAGATCGAAGCGGCTGCCAAAAAAGCCGAGGCGTAACTTACTCTGTGGATAACCACTCAAGACGCCCCCTCGTGGGGCGTTTTGCATTCTGTCACTTTTGTCTGGGAAACCGCTGATGAGCGCTCCTCGTGAAACCATCGCTGCCGTCGCCACCGCCCAGGGCCGGGGCGGTGTCGGTATCGTTCGAATTTCCGGACCGCTGGCCGGCATTGCCGCCAAGGCTATCAGCGGGCGCGAGCTGAAGCCCCGGTATGCGCATTACGGGCCCTTTTTTGCTGAAGACCTCGAGGTGCTGGATGAAGGCCTGGCCCTGTATTTTCCCGGGCCTAACTCGTTCACCGGCGAAGATGTGCTGGAACTGCAGGGCCATGGCGGTCCTGTGGTGCTGGACATGCTGCTGCAGCGCTGCCTGCAATTGGGCTGCCGCCTGGCCCGGCCGGGTGAATTCAGCGAGCGGGCGTTCCTCAATGACAAGCTCGACCTGGCCCAGGCCGAGGCCATCGCCGATCTGATCGAGGCCAGTTCTGCACAGGCCGCACGCAATGCCCTGCGCTCGTTGCAGGGGGCGTTTTCCCTGCGTGTGCATAACCTCACCGAGCAACTGATCAGTTTGCGCATCTATGTCGAGGCAGCCATTGATTTCCCGGAAGAAGAAATCGACTTTCTTGCCGATGGCCATGTCTTGGCCATGCTCGATAAGGTCCGCGATGAGTTATCCACAGTACTGAAGGAAGCCGGGCAGGGCGCATTGCTGCGCGACGGTATGACAGTGGTGATTGCTGGCCGGCCCAACGCCGGCAAGTCGAGTTTGCTCAACGCTCTTGCGGGGCGTGAAGCGGCCATTGTCACCGAGATTGCCGGTACCACCCGGGATATCCTGCGCGAACACATTCATATCGATGGCATGCCGCTGCACGTGGTCGATACCGCCGGTTTGCGTGATACCGATGACCAGGTGGAAAAAATCGGTGTGGAACGGGCGCTCAAGGCCATCGGTGAAGCAGATCGGGTGCTGTTGGTGGTGGATGCCACAGCACCTGAGGCTGTGGATCCTTTTGCCCTGTGGCCCGAATTCCTTGAACAACGGCCGGACCCGGCCAAAGTCACGCTGATTCGCAACAAAGCCGACCTGACGGGGGAAGCCATTGCCCTGGAAGTCAGCGACGATGGCCATGTCACGATCAGCCTCAGCGCCAAGTCTGCCGGCGATGGCCTGGAACTGCTACGCGATCATCTCAAGGCGTGCATGGGTTATGAACAGACCTCGGAGAGCAGCTTCAGCGCTCGTCGCAGGCACCTTGAGGCCCTACGCCATGCCAGCGCCGCCCTTGAGCACGGCAGAGCACAGCTGACGCTGGCGGGCGCGGGAGAGCTGCTGGCCGAAGACTTACGGCAGGCCCAGCAACTGCTGGGGGAAATTACCGGGGCGTTCAGCTCTGATGATCTGCTCGGCAGGATCTTTTCCAGCTTCTGCATCGGTAAATAACCCTTCGCTGTTCACAGACAGGCAATGGGTGCCTGTCTGTTTCGTCCGTTTCAGGGCACACCTTCGCATTTCCTCAAATTTACCTCCCCCGAGGCTGCCTTGCCGTGGGTGAAATTTGCCGTGTGTGACACATTTCTGTGGATTAAGCCCTGTGAATAACCGCCCTTGTGCCCAGTTGATAACAGGGCTCGAAACCTGAGTAAAAACCCGCCTGTGGATAAGCACCTGTTTAATCCACAGGCTTAAAGCACTTATCCAACGGCCTCATTGGCACCTAACCACAGACTTTTGAATCTCTGTACAGTACGTAAATAAAGGCCTATAGAGATCTATCCACAGAAAGTAGGCTCAGTAGAAATAAACATAAAAACAAAGATTTAATAAATTTCTCTCTTTTAATTTCTATTACCTCTGATTCATCCACAGCTGGTTAAATTTTGTGCAAAGGGTTCTTTAGGAAGGGCTAAGTCCCTATACTTGCCGCCATAGCTCCAAAACTCTTTCAACAGACAATTCCTGATTACCTACATAAGCAGGCACGAGGTGCGTGGTGGATTTCCCTTCCCGTTTTGAAGTGATCGTCATCGGCGGCGGTCATGCCGGTACCGAGGCAGCACTGGCGTCAGCCCGCATGGGGGTCAAAACCCTGTTGCTGACGCACAACGTGGAAACCCTTGGTGCCATGAGTTGCAACCCCGCCATTGGTGGGATCGGCAAAAGCCACCTGGTCAAGGAAATCGACGCCCTTGGCGGTGTGATGGCCATGGCTACCGACAAGGGTGGTATTCAATTTCGTGTGCTCAACAGCCGCAAAGGCCCGGCCGTGCGCGCTACTCGAGCACAGGCCGACCGCATTCTGTACAAAGCGGCAGTACGCGAAACCCTGGAAAACCAGGCCAACCTGTGGATATTTCAGCAAGCTGCTGACGACCTGATCGTCGAACAGGACCAGGTTCGCGGCGTTGTCACGCAAATGGGCCTGCGTTTCTTTGCAGAATCCGTGGTGCTGACCACCGGTACCTTCCTCGGTGGACTTATCCACATCGGGATGCAGAACTATTCGGGTGGCCGTGCCGGTGATCCACCGTCCATTGCCCTGGCTCATCGCCTGCGCGAACTGCCACTGCGTGTCGGTCGCCTGAAAACCGGGACCCCGCCGCGTATCGACGGGCGTTCTGTGGATTTCTCGGTAATGACCGAGCAAGCCGGGGATACGCCGATCCCGGTGATGTCGTTCATGGGGTCCAAGGAGCAGCACCCGAAACAGGTGAGTTGCTGGATTACCCACACCAATGCGCGTACCCACGAAATCATCGCGGCCAACCTTGATCGTTCGCCGATGTATTCCGGGGTGATTGAGGGCATCGGCCCGCGCTATTGCCCGTCGATCGAAGACAAGATCCACCGCTTTGCCGACAAGGAAAGCCACCAGGTCTTTATCGAGCCGGAGGGTTTGACTACCCACGAGCTGTACCCGAACGGGATTTCCACTTCCCTGCCGTTCGACGTGCAAATCCAGATCGTGCAGTCGATTCGCGGCATGGAAAACGCGCACATCGTGCGACCTGGCTACGCCATCGAGTACGACTACTTCGATCCACGGGACTTGAAATACAGCCTGGAAACCAAAGTGATCGGCGGCCTGTTCTTCGCCGGGCAAATCAACGGTACCACCGGTTACGAAGAAGCCGGCGCCCAGGGTTTGCTGGCCGGGACCAATGCGGCATTGCGCGCCCAGGGCAAAGACAGCTGGTGCCCGCGTCGCGATGAAGCGTACATCGGGGTGTTGGTTGACGACCTGATTACCCTGGGTACCCAGGAACCGTATCGGATGTTCACTTCCCGGGCCGAATATCGCCTGATCCTGCGCGAAGACAACGCCGACCTGCGCCTGACCGAAAAAGGTCGCGAGCTGGGCCTGGTCGATGACGCGCGTTGGGCAGCGTTCTGCAAAAAACGTGAAAGCATCGAACTGGAAGAGCAGCGCCTGAAAAGTACTTGGGTGCGTCCGGGTACTGAGCAAGGCGATGCCATTGCCGAAAAATTTGGCACGCCGCTGACCCACGAGTACAACCTGTTGAACCTGCTGTCCCGTCCGGAAATCGACTACGCTGGTCTGGTCGAAGTCACTGGCGGCGGCGCAGAAGATCCACAGGTGGCCGAGCAGGTCGAAATCAAGACCAAATATGCCGGTTACATTGACCGTCAGCAGGACGAGATCGCTCGACTGCGCGCCAGTGAAGATACCAAGCTGCCTGTGGATATCGATTACACCGGGATTTCCGGCCTGTCGAAAGAAATTCAAAGCAAGCTGGGGATAACTCGTCCCGAGACCCTGGGCCAGGCTTCCCGTATCCCGGGCGTCACCCCGGCAGCCATTTCGCTGTTGATGATTCATTTGAAAAAACGCGGCGCGGGCCGTCAGTTGGAGCAAAGCGCTTGAGTTCGTTGGTCACCTCGCAACACGCCGAAGAGTTATCCACAGGTGCGCGCCAATTGGGCGTGGAACTGACCGAAGCCCAGCATGAGTTGCTGTTGGGTTATCTGGCCCTGTTGATCAAATGGAACAAGGCCTACAACCTGACTGCGGTGCGCGATCCGGACGAAATGGTCTCGCGGCATTTGCTCGACAGCTTGAGCGTGATGCCATTCATCGAAAACGGGCGCTGGTTGGACGTTGGCAGTGGCGGAGGCATGCCTGGCATCCCGCTGGCCATCCTGTTTCCCGAGTCGCAAGTGACATGCCTGGACAGCAACGGTAAGAAAACCCGCTTCCTGACCCAGGTCAAACTCGAACTCAAGCTGGACAACCTGCAAGTTATCCACAGCCGCGTAGAAGCCTTCACGCCTGAGCAGCCCTTCAAGGGAATTGTTTCCAGGGCCTTCAGCAGCATGGAGAACTTCAGCAACTGGACGCGCCACCTGGGCGACCTGAACACCCGTTGGCTGGCAATGAAGGGCGTTCATCCAAGCGACGAGCTGTTAGCATTGCCGGCAGACTTCCACCTCGATAGCGAACACGCCTTGGCCGTACCCGGTTGCCAAGGCCAACGCCATCTGCTGATACTGCGCCGCACGGCATGATTGGGAACACAAGCAAGAATGGCTAAGGTATTCGCGATAGCGAACCAGAAAGGTGGCGTGGGCAAAACCACCACCTGCATCAACCTCGCAGCATCCCTGGTCGCTACCAAGCGTCGGGTGCTGTTGATCGATCTCGATCCACAGGGCAACGCCACCATGGGTAGCGGTGTGGATAAACACGGCCTGGAAAACTCGGTCTACGACTTGCTGATTGGCGAGTGCGACCTGGCCCAGGCCATGCACTATTCCGAGCACGGCGGTTATCAACTGCTGCCGGCCAACCGCGATCTGACCGCGGCGGAAGTGGTGCTGCTGGAAATGCAGATGAAAGAAAGCCGTCTGCGCAGCGCCCTGGCGCCGATCCGCGAGAATTACGATTACATTTTGATCGACTGCCCGCCGTCGCTGTCTATGCTGACGCTCAACGCGTTGGTCGCCGCCGATGGGGTGATTATCCCCATGCAGTGCGAGTACTTCGCCCTCGAAGGCTTGAGCGACCTTGTGGATAACATCAAGCGCATCGCTGAGTTGCTCAACCCGAACCTGAAAGTCGAAGGCCTGCTGCGGACCATGTATGACCCGCGCCTGAGCCTGATGAACGATGTGTCGGCGCAGCTCAAGGAGCACTTTGGCGACCAGCTCTACGACACAGTGATCCCACGGAACATCCGCCTGGCCGAAGCGCCAAGCTATGGCATGCCCGCGCTGGCGTACGACAAGTCATCCCGTGGTGCCATTGCCTACCTGGCGCTGGCCGGCGAGATGGTTCGTCGCCAACGCCGCAACTCACGCACCGCTGCAGCCCAGCCAACTTAAGGAATCCCCATGGCCGTCAAGAAACGAGGTCTCGGACGTGGACTGGATGCACTGCTGAGTGGTCCGACTGTCACTTCGCTGGAAGAACAGGCGGTGCAGGCCGACTCCCGTGAGCTGCAACACTTGCCGTTGGACCTGATCCAGCGTGGCAAGTACCAGCCGCGCCGGGACATGGACCCGCAGGCGCTGGAAGAGCTGGCCAATTCGATCAAGGCCCAGGGCGTGATGCAGCCGATTGTGGTGCGCCCCATTGGTGGCGGTCGGTTTGAAATCATCGCCGGCGAACGCCGCTGGCGCGCCAGTCAGCAGGCCGGCCAGGAAACCATCCCGGCGATGGTGCGCGATGTGCCGGATGAAACTGCCATTGCCATGGCATTGATCGAGAATATCCAGCGCGAAGACCTCAATCCCATCGAGGAAGCCATTGCCCTGCAGCGCTTGCAGCAGGAATTCAAGCTGACCCAGCAGGAAGTGGCCGATGCGGTGGGCAAATCCCGTGTCACGGTTTCCAACCTGTTGCGTCTGATCGCGCTTCCAGAAGTGATCAAGACCATGTTGTCCCACGGTGACCTGGAAATGGGTCATGCCCGTGCTTTGCTCGGTTTACCGGAAAATCAACAGGTTGAAGGGGCGCGACACGTTGTCGCACGAGGTCTCACCGTTCGTCAGACCGAGGCCCTGGTTCGCCAGTGGCTCAGCGGCAAACCTGCACCGGTTGAAACCGCCAAAACTGATCCGGATATTGCGCGCCTTGAGCAGCGCCTGGCCGAGCGGCTGGGCTCTGCGGTGCAAATTCGCCACGGTAAGAAGGGTAAAGGGCAATTGGTTATCGGATATAACTCCCTCGATGAGCTTCAGGGCGTTCTTTCCCACATCCGCTGAAACATTTGCTTATGTAGCGTGCAGTCGGAAATCACTACCCGGCAGTTGAATAGGGGCAGAACCGCCCCTATACTCTGCGCGCATTTTGTCGGCACAAATTATGCCAAGTTATTGATTTCCGGCAGCCGACCATTGAGGAGCAAGAGTGATGGAAACCCGCACGCCAAACACGTTGCCGTTCCATCGCTTGGCCGTTTTCCCGGTTTTATTGGCCCAATTTGTCATTCTGCTGATCGCCGCATTGGCGCTTTGGTATTGGCATGGGGTCGTAGCCGGGTATTCAGGACTCTGCGGAGGCCTGATAGCCTTGCTGCCCAATATGTATTTTGCTCACAGGGCCTTTCGGTTTTCCGGCGCCCGAGCAGCCCAGGCTATCGTCCGGTCTTTTTATGCCGGCGAAGCAGGGAAACTGATTTTGACGGCAGTGCTGTTTGCACTGACCTTTGCAGGTGTGAAGCCATTGGCGCCGCTAGCTGTATTCGGCGTCTTCGTGTTGACCCAACTGGTCAGCTGGTTCGCTCCCCTGCTAATGAAAACAAGACTTTCGAAACCTTAGGGCGTTTGAGGCAACCATGGCAGAAACAACCGCTTCGGGCTATATCCAGCACCACTTGCAGAACCTGACCTTCGGTCAGCTTCCCAACGGCGGCTGGGGCTTTGCCCACTCCGCAGCAGAGGCCAAAGAAATGGGCTTCTGGGCTTTCCACCTGGATACTCTGGGCTGGTCGGTCGCATTGGGTCTGATCTTCGTCCTGATTTTCCGCATGGCGGCAAAGAAGGCGACTTCCGGTCAGCCAGGTGCTTTGCAGAACTTCGTTGAAGTATTGGTCGAATTCGTCGATGGCAGCGTGAAAGACAGCTTCCATGGCCGTAGCCCGGTGATTGCACCGCTGGCACTGACCATCTTCGTCTGGGTGTTCCTGATGAACGCCGTCGACCTGATCCCGGTGGACTGGATCCCGCAAGTGGCCATGTGGATCAGCGGCGACCCGCACATCCCATTCCGTGCGGTATCGACCACTGACCCGAACGCTACCCTGGGCATGGCCCTGTCGGTGTTCGCGTTGATCATCTTCTACAGCATCAAGATCAAGGGCATTGGCGGCTTCATCGGCGAACTGACCCTGCACCCGTTCGGCAGCAAGAACATCTTCGTTCAAGCCCTGCTGATCCCGGTGAACTTCCTGCTGGAATTCGTCACCCTGATCGCCAAGCCGATTTCCCTGGCTCTGCGACTGTTCGGCAACATGTATGCCGGCGAGCTGGTGTTCATTCTGATCGCTGTGATGTTCGGCAGCGGCCTGCTCTGGCTTAGCGGCCTGGGCATTGTTCTGCAGTGGGCGTGGGCTGTGTTCCACATCCTGATCATTACCCTGCAGGCGTTTATCTTCATGATGCTGACCATCGTCTACCTGTCGATGGCGCACGAAGAGAACCATTAAGACCAGTCTCGACTAGTCTGATGTCCTTCCCGGTGAAACGGGAAGGTGGCCCCCAAGGGCTATGAAACGATTTGTTTTACCGCTTTAAAATCTAAAAAACCTAAACCATACGACGTAAAAGTCGGGAGGAAAGATGGAAACTGTAGTTGGTCTAACCGCTATCGCTGTTGCACTGTTGATCGGCCTGGGCGCCCTGGGTACTGCCATTGGTTTCGGCCTGTTGGGCGGCAAGTTCCTGGAAGGCGCAGCGCGTCAGCCAGAAATGGTTCCAATGCTGCAAGTTAAAATGTTCATCGTTGCCGGCCTGCTCGACGCCGTGACCATGATCGGTGTTGGTATCGCTCTGTTCTTCACCTTCGCGAACCCCTTCGTTGGTCAACTCGCCGGTTAATCACTCGTTTTTTCGAGTGATTGGTGTGTTGTGCAACGAACGAGCGAGGTATTGGCGTGAACATTAATGCAACCATTATTGGTCAGTCCTTAGCGTTCTTGATTTTTGTTGTTTTCTGCATGAAGTTCGTATGGCCTCCGGTCATCGCGGCTTTGCACGAACGTCAGAAGAAGATCGCGGATGGACTGGACGCTGCCGCACGAGCAGCTCGCGACCTGGAGTTGGCCCAAGATAAAGCGGGTCAGCAACTGCGCGAAGCGAAGGCTCAGGCAGCTGAAATCATTGAGCAAGCCAAGAAACGCGGTAACCAGATTGTTGAAGAGGCTGTTGAAAAAGCCCGTATCGACGCTGACCGTGTGAAGGTTCAGGCTCAGGCCGAGATCGAACAGGAATTGAACGGTGTCAAAGATGCGCTGCGTGCCCAACTGGGTGCTCTGGCCGTCGGCGGTGCTGAGAAGATCCTGGGTGCCACAATCGATCAAAACGCGCACGCGGAGCTGGTAAACAAACTGGCTGCTGAAATTTAAGCGAGGGCGATCATGGCAGAATTGACCACGTTGGCCCGACCTTACGCTAAGGCAGCCTTCGAGCACGCCCAGGCCCACCAGCAGCTGGCCTCTTGGTCAGCCATGCTCGGCCTGGCTGCAGCAGTGTCGCAAGACGACACCATGCAGCGCGTGCTCAAGGCCCCGCGACTGACGAGCGCAGACAAGGCCGCCACGTTTATTGACGTGTGCGGCGACAAGTTTGATGTGAAAGTGCAGAACTTCATCCACATCATTGCCGAAAACGACCGTCTCCTGCTTTTGCCGGAGATTGCCGCTCTGTTCGACCTGTACAAGGCCGAACAAGAGAAGTCGGTAGACGTTGAAGTGACCAGTGCTTTTGCATTGAACCAAGAACAGCAAGACAAACTCGCCAAGGTTCTCAGTGCACGACTCGACCGGGAAGTGCGCCTGCAAGTTGCGGAAGACCCATCCCTCATTGGGGGTGTTGTCATTCGCGCCGGCGACCTGGTTATCGATGGCTCGATTCGCGGCAAACTCGCGAATCTTGCCGAAGCATTGAAATCTTGAGTTTGAAGGGGCAGCAGAGCAATGCAGCAACTCAATCCTTCCGAAATAAGTGAAATTATCAAGGGCCGCATCGACAAGCTCGATGTGACCTCCCAAGCCCGTAACGAAGGCACTGTCGTCAGCGTATCTGACGGCATCGTGCGGATTCACGGTCTGGCCGACGTAATGTACGGCGAGATGATCGAGTTTCCGGGCGGCGTCTACGGTATGGCCCTCAACCTGGAGCAAGACTCCGTAGGTGCCGTTGTATTGGGCGCATACACCAGTCTGGCTGAAGGCATGAGCGCCAAGTGCACAGGCCGCATCCTCGAAGTTCCGGTTGGTAAGGAACTGCTGGGTCGCGTTGTCGACGCACTGGGTAACCCTGTTGACGGTAAAGGTCCACTGGGCAACACCGAGACCGACGCGGTCGAGAAAGTTGCTCCAGGCGTGATCTGGCGTAAGTCGGTAGACCAGCCTGTACAGACTGGCTACAAAGCTGTCGATGCCATGATCCCAGTCGGCCGTGGCCAGCGTGAGCTGATCATCGGTGACCGTCAGATCGGTAAGACCGCTCTGGCGATCGACGCGATCATCAACCAGAAAGACAGCGGCATTTTCTGCGTCTACGTAGCAATCGGTCAGAAACAATCGACCATCGCCAACGTGGTTCGCAAGCTGGAAGAAAACGGCGCCCTGGCCAACACGATCATCGTGGCTGCCAGTGCTTCGGAATCTCCTGCGCTGCAATTCCTGGCACCGTACTCCGGTTGCACCATGGGTGAATTCTTCCGCGACCGCGGTGAAGACGCGCTGATCGTTTATGACGATCTGTCCAAGCAAGCAGTGGCTTACCGCCAGATTTCCCTGCTGCTGCGCCGTCCACCAGGCCGTGAAGCCTACCCAGGCGACGTGTTCTATCTCCACTCCCGTCTGCTGGAGCGCGCATCGCGCGTATCCGAAGAGTACGTAGAGAAGTTCACCAACGGCGCAGTGACCGGCAAAACCGGTTCCCTGACCGCACTGCCGATCATCGAAACCCAGGCTGGCGACGTTTCCGCGTTCGTTCCGACCAACGTGATTTCCATCACCGACGGTCAGATCTTCCTGGAATCGGCCATGTTCAACTCCGGGATCCGTCCTGCTGTGAACGCCGGTGTTTCGGTATCCCGTGTGGGTGGTGCCGCTCAGACCAAGATCATCAAGAAGCTCTCCGGTGGTATCCGTACCGCTCTGGCTCAGTACCGTGAACTGGCGGCATTCGCCCAGTTCGCTTCTGACCTGGACGAAGCGACCCGTAAGCAACTTGAGCATGGTCAGCGCGTTACCGAGCTGATGAAGCAGAAGCAATACGCGCCAATGTCGATCGCTGACATGTCGCTGTCGCTGTATGCCGCTGAGCGTGGGTTCCTGACTGACGTCGAAATCGCCAAGGTCGGCAGCTTTGAACAAGCGCTGATTGCTTACTTCAACCGAGATCATGCCGATTTGATGGCCAAGATCAACGTGAAGGGTGACTTCAATGACGAAATCGACGCTGGCCTGAAGGCTGGTATCGAGAAGTTCAAGGCCACCCAAACCTGGTAAGCCGCAGCGGGAGCCGCAAGGCTCCCGCTTGCTAACCTGATAGGTGTTACATGGCAGGCGCAAAAGAGATTCGCAGTAAGATTGCGAGCATCAAAAGCACGCAAAAAATTACCAGCGCCATGGAGAAAGTGGCGGTCAGCAAAATGCGCAAGGCACAAATGCGCATGTCTGCTAGCCGTCCTTATGCGGAGCGTATCCGCCAGGTAATTGGGCATCTGGCCAACGCCAACCCGGAATACCGCCACCCGTTCATGATCGAGCGCGCCGTCAAGCGTGTAGGTTATGTGGTAGTGAGCAGTGACCGTGGTTTGTGCGGTGGTTTGAATACCAACCTGTTCAAGGCCCTGGTCAAGGACATGGCGGTAAACCGCGAAAACGGCGTCGAGATTGATCTGTGTGTTGTTGGTAGCAAGGGTGCGGCCTTTTTCCGCAACTTCGGCGGTAACGTCGTTGCAGCTATCAGCCACCTGGGTGAAGAGCCGTCGATCAATGACTTGATCGGCAGTGTGAAGGTGATGCTGGATGCGTACCTGGAAGGCCGGATCGACCGCCTGTCCGTGGTATCCAACAAGTTCATCAACACCATGACCCAGCAGCCAACCGTGGAGCAATTGATTCCACTGGTGGCGACCCCGGATCAGGAACTCAAGCACCACTGGGACTACCTCTACGAACCAGACGCCAAAGAGCTGCTTGACGGCTTGATGGTGCGCTACGTGGAGTCGCAGGTGTACCAGGCGGTGGTCGAGAACAACGCAGCTGAACAAGCGGCGCGGATGATCGCGATGAAAAACGCTACCGACAACGCCGGTGATCTGATCAGCGATTTGCAGCTGATCTACAACAAGGCGCGTCAGGCTGCGATCACCCAAGAGATCTCGGAAATCGTCGGCGGCGCTGCCGCGGTTTAACGGTTCAAATATTCAGAGGATCCAGCTATGAGTAGCGGACGTATCGTTCAAATCATCGGCGCCGTTATCGACGTGGAATTCCCACGCGACAGCGTACCGAGCATCTACAACGCGCTGAAAGTACAAGGCGCGCAAACGACTCTCGAAGTTCAGCAGCAGCTGGGCGACGGCGTAGTTCGTACCATTGCGATGGGTTCCACCGAAGGCTTGAAGCGCGGTCTGGACGTTGTCGACACTGGCGCTGCCATCTCCGTACCGGTCGGTAAAGCGACCCTGGGCCGGATCATGGACGTACTGGGCAACCCGATTGACGAAGCTGGCCCGATCGATACTGAAGAGCGCTGGGGCATTCACCGTCCAGCACCTTCGTTCGCCGAGCAAGCGGGCGGCAACGACCTGCTGGAAACCGGCATCAAGGTTATCGACCTGGTTTGCCCGTTCGCCAAAGGCGGTAAAGTCGGTCTGTTCGGTGGTGCCGGTGTAGGCAAAACCGTAAACATGATGGAACTGATCCGTAACATCGCCATCGAGCACAGCGGTTATTCCGTGTTCGCCGGTGTGGGTGAGCGTACTCGTGAGGGTAACGACTTCTACCACGAGATGAAGGACTCCAACGTTCTGGACAAAGTGGCACTGGTCTACGGTCAGATGAACGAGCCGCCGGGTAACCGTCTGCGCGTAGCACTGACTGGCCTGACCATGGCCGAGAAGTTCCGTGACGAAGGTAACGACGTTCTGCTGTTCGTCGACAACATCTACCGTTACACCCTGGCCGGTACTGAAGTATCCGCACTGCTGGGCCGTATGCCTTCTGCAGTAGGTTACCAGCCGACCCTGGCTGAAGAGATGGGCGTTCTGCAAGAACGTATCACTTCGACCAAGGAAGGTTCGATCACTTCGATCCAAGCGGTATACGTACCTGCGGATGACTTGACCGACCCGTCGCCAGCGACCACCTTCGCCCACTTGGACGCCACCGTCGTACTGTCCCGTGACATCGCTTCCCTGGGTATCTACCCAGCGGTCGATCCACTCGACTCGACTTCGCGCCAACTGGACCCGAACGTGATCGGCCAGGAGCACTACGACACCGCTCGCGGCGTTCAGTACGTGCTGCAGCGCTACAAAGAGCTGAAGGACATCATTGCGATCCTGGGTATGGACGAGCTGTCGGAAACCGACAAGCAGTTGGTATCCCGCGCTCGTAAGATCCAGCGCTTCTTGTCGCAGCCGTTCTTCGTGGCTGAAGTCTTCACCGGTGCTTCGGGTAAATACGTTTCCCTGAAAGACACCATCGCTGGCTTCAAAGGCATCCTCAACGGTGACTACGACCACCTGCCAGAACAAGCGTTCTACATGGTCGGCGGCATCGAAGAAGCGATCGAGAAAGCCAAGAAACTGTAATCCAGGCGCCCGGCAACGGGCGCTCATCAGGTTGAGGCAATCAGATGGCTATGACAGTCCATTGCGATATCGTCAGCGCGGAAGGGGAAATCTATTCCGGCCTGATCGAGATGGTAGTAGCGCACGGCGGCTTGGGTGATCTTGGTATCGCCATGGGTCACGCTCCGTTACTTACTGATCTCAAGCCAGGTCCGATTACTTTGACCCAGCAGAACGGGGAAAAGGAGGTGTTCTACATCTCTGGTGGTTTCCTCGAAGTTCAGCCAAACAAGGTCACAGTACTTGCCGACACCGTGCAACGTGCTGGCGACCTGGATGAAGCCTCCGCTCAGGAAGCCGTCAAGGCTGCCGAGAAGGCCCTGAACGAAAAGGGTGCGGACTTCGACTACAGCGCTGCTGCTGTACGTCTGGCCGAGGCTGCAGCCCAGCTGCGCACGCTCCAGCAGATCCGCAAGAAGTAAGCGGCCAAGCCGTCATGCTTCATGCGCGATTGATTAAAAAGGGTAGCCTCGGCTACCCTTTTTCTTTTTTTGCAAAACACTTCTTTGGTCTGAAGCCGGACCGCCCAGGATTGGTAGCCATTCATGTCTCTTGAAATCGTCATTCTCGCCGCAGGCCAGGGCACTCGCATGCGTTCAGCCCTGCCCAAGGTACTGCACCCGGTTGCTGGCAACTCCATGCTTGGCCATGTTATCCACAGCGCCCGGCAATTGGAGCCACAGCGTATCCACGTGGTGATTGGCCACGGCGCCGACGTGGTGCGTGAGCGTCTGGCCGCCGACGACTTGAATTTCGTATTGCAGGACAAGCAATTGGGGACCGGTCATGCCACGGCGCAAGCCGTACCGTTCATCAAGGCTGACACTGTGCTGATCCTTTACGGTGACGTGCCGCTGATCGAAGTAGAAACCCTGCAGCGCCTGCTCAAACACGTGGTGCCTGGCCAGATGGGGTTGCTCACCGTCGAGCTGGACGACCCGACCGGTTACGGCCGTATCGTGCGCAATGCCGACGGCAAGGTCACCGCCATCGTCGAGCACAAGGACGCCACTGAGGCCCAGCGGGCAATTACCGAAGGCAACACCGGGATTCTCGCGGTACCGGCAGCTCATTTGGCGGACTGGATGAGTCGTCTGTCGAACAACAACGTCCAGGGCGAGTACTACCTCACCGACGTCATCGAGATGGCCGTCAACGATGGCCTGGTGGTCGCCACCGAGCAGCCCCACGACCCGATGGAAGTGCAGGGCGCCAACGACCGCAAGCAGCTGGCGGAGCTGGAGCGGCACTACCAACTGCGCGAAGGCCGCCGCTTGATGGCCCAGGGCGTGACGCTGCGTGATCCGGCGCGTTTCGATGTGCGCGGTGAGGTTACCGTAGGCCGTGACGTGCTGATCGATATCAACGTGATCCTTGAAGGCCGCGTGATCATTGAAGACGACGTGGTGATTGGCCCCAACTGCGTAATCAAGGACAGCACCCTGCGCAAAGGTGTGGTGATCAAGGCTAACAGCCATATTGACGGTGCGGTGATGGGTGAGGGCAGCGATGCAGGGCCGTTCGCGCGGTTGCGGCCGGGCAGCGTGCTGGGCGCCAGGGCCCATGTGGGTAACTTTGTTGAGCTGAAAAACGCACGGATGGGCGACGATGCGAAGGCAGGGCACCTGGCCTACCTTGGCGATGCAGTGATCGGGGCCCGCAGCAACATTGGCGCTGGCGCCATTACCTGCAATTACGATGGTGCCAACAAGTATCAGACGACGATTGGTGAAGACGTCTTTATCGGCTCCAATAATTCACTGATTGCGCCCGTCACCATTGGCGATGGTTCAAACACCGCGGCAGGCTCAACCATCAACCAGGATGTGGATAAGTCACAATTGGCAGTAGCCCGCGCCCGCCAACGCAATATCGACGGCTGGAAACGCCCGGTCAAAATCAAAAAGACCTGAGTTATCCACAACCTTCAGGCACCACCCATCAATGTGGGAGCTGGCTTGCCTGCGATAGCGATATTTCAGTCACGTTTTCATCGACTGATACACCGCTATCGCAGGCAAGCCAGCTCCCACACTTTTGATCTGGGGCTTCAATAAAATTTCATTTCTCTGCTTGACGATCTTTCGTCAATAGGTTTTGATTGCCTTCGTTATCTTTCGAATCGAAACTTATCATCACCATGTCGAAACGAAATACACCGCAAAGACGCCACAACATCCTCACCTTGCTCAACGAGCAGGGTGAAGTGAGCGTGGACGAATTGGCCAAGCGTTTCGAAACCTCCGAAGTGACCATCCGCAAGGACCTCGCCGCGCTGGAAAGCAACGGCTTGCTGCTGCGTCGCTACGGTGGCGCAATTACCATGCCCCAGGAACTGGTGGGCGATCCTGCCCAGCCCATTTCTGTGCACAAGCGCGCGATCGCCCGGGCGGCGGTCAAACGGCTGCGTGAACATGCACGGATCATCATCGACAGCGGCAGCACCACCGCCGCGATGATCCCCGAGCTGGGTCATCAACCGGGCCTGGTGGTGATGACCAACTCCCTGCATGTGGCCAGTGCCCTGAGTGAGTTGGAGCATGAGCCGGTGCTGTTGATGACCGGCGGCACCTGGGACCCGCACTCGGACTCGTTCCAGGGTCAGGTCGCTGAACAAGTGCTGCGTTCCTATGACTTCGACCAACTGTTTATCGGCGCTGACGGCATCGACCTGCAGCGCGGCACCACCACCTTCAATGAATTGCTGGGCCTGAGCCGGGTGATGGCCGAAGTCGCCCGTGAAGTGGTGGTGATGGTCGAATCCGACAAGATCGGCCGCAAGATCCCCAACCTGGAACTGCCCTGGAGCAGCGTCCATACCCTTATTACTGATGATCGCCTGCCGCTTGAGGCCCGCGACCAGATTCAAGCCCGCGGCATTACGCTGATTTGCGCGGCAGTCATCTAGGAGAAAAACCATGTGTGGAATTGTAGGCGCAGTCGCTGAACGAAACGTTACCGCCATTTTGCTCGAAGGCCTCAAGCGCCTCGAATACCGTGGCTACGACAGTGCCGGCGTGGCGGTTTTCAGCAACGCAGGCAAGCTTGAGCGCATGCGTCGCCCGGGCAAGGTCAGCGAACTGGAGCAGGCGTTGGCCGGTGAGCCCCTGGCTGGCCGCCTGGGCATCGCCCACACCCGCTGGGCAACCCACGGTGCGCCGTGCGAACGCAATGCACACCCACACTTCTCCGGTGATATTGCGGTGGTGCACAACGGCATCATCGAGAACCACGAAGTGCTGCGCGAACAACTCAAGGGCCTGGGCTATGTGTTTACCTCGGACACCGACACCGAAGTCATCGCCCACCTGCTCAACCATAAGCTCAAGGACCACAGCGACCTGACCACCGCCCTCAAGGCCACGGTCAAGGAACTGCATGGCGCCTACGGCCTCGCCGTGATCAGCGCCAGCCAGCCGGATCGTGTGGTTGCCGCCCGCAGTGGCAGCCCGCTGGTGATCGGCCTGGGCCTGGGGGAGAACTTCCTGGCGTCCGACCAACTGGCCCTGCGCCAGGTCACTGACCGCTTCATGTACCTGGAAGAAGGTGATATCGCCGACATCCGCCGTGAAAGCGTGGCGATCTGGGACGTCAACGGCAACTCTGTCGAGCGCGAAGCCGTGCAATACCGCGACGGTGCCGAAGCTGCCGACAAGGGCGAGTTCCGCCATTTCATGCTCAAGGAAATCCACGAGCAACCCGCCGTGGTGCAACGCACCCTGGAAGGACGCCTTGGCGACAAGCAAGTGCTGGTCAACGCGTTCGGCCCACAAGCCGCCGAGCTGTTCGCCAAAGTGCGCAATGTACAGATCGTCGCCTGTGGTACCAGCTACCACGCCGGCATGGTCGCCCGTTACTGGCTCGAAGAACTGGCCGGCATCCCGTGCCAGGTCGAAGTCGCCAGTGAGTTCCGCTACCGCAAGGTCGTGGTGCAGCCCGACACGCTGTTTGTGACCATCTCCCAGTCCGGCGAGACCGCCGACACCCTGGCGGCCCTGCGCAATGCCAAAGAGCTGGGCTACCTGGCGAGCCTGGCGATCTGCAACGTCAGCATCAGCTCCCTGGTGCGTGAGTCCGACCTGACTCTACTGACCCAGGCCGGCCGCGAAATCGGCGTAGCCTCCACCAAAGCCTTCACCACCCAGTTGGTGGGCCTGCTGCTGCTGACCCTGTCCCTGGGCCAGGTGCGCGGCACATTGGCCGCAGGCGTCGAAGCTACCCTGGTAGAAGAACTGCGCCGCCTGCCGACTCGCCTGGGCGAAGCCCTGGCTATGGACAGCACGGTAGAGAAAGTCGCGGAGCTGTTTGCCGACAAGAACCACACCCTGTTCCTGGGCCGTGGTGCGCAATACCCCGTGGCAATGGAAGGCTCCCTGAAACTCAAGGAAATCTCCTATATCCACGCCGAAGCCTACCCGGCCGGTGAACTCAAGCACGGCCCATTGGCCCTGGTGGACGACGACATGCCCGTGGTCACCGTTGCGCCGAACAATGAACTGCTGGAGAAGCTCAAGTCCAACCTGCAGGAAGTGCGCGCCCGTGGCGGCCAACTGATCGTGTTCGCCGATGAGAAGGCCGGCATGACCAACGGTGAAGGCACCCACGTCATCAACATGCCGCACATCCACGACACCCTGTCGCCGATCCTCTACACCATCCCGCTGCAATTGCTGTCGTACTACGTGGCCGTGCTCAAGGGCACCGACGTTGACCAGCCGCGTAACCTGGCCAAGTCGGTGACGGTTGAGTAACGTCTATAGGGTGGTTTTAGAGAATCAAATCTGACGCAGGTAGCTGACCGTTCTGATCAGCGCCTGCTACAGACGCGCCACCGTCCTCAATGGCTACACGAAGTACCCTGGGCCCGATCTCTATAGGTGGAAGTCGCCCGCAGCCTCCGGCTGGTAAAGCACTTTCCTGATCTCAATCCGGCGGGTCCGGTCAGAAATCCGCCAGTCGATGGCGTCCCCCTCCTGATAACCCAAAATGGCGGCGCCGATGTCGGAATACACGGAATGCTTCCCTGCGTTGCTGTCCGCGTCTTCGGGGTAGACCAGGGCCACTTCGATCTCTTCGTCGTCCAGCTGCAGCAAGGCCCTGGAGTTCATCGTGACGACATTGCGCGCCACCTGCTGTGGCTTGACGACAATGGCTCGCTCAAGCTCGTGTTCGAGTTCAACAACGGCCGGGCCAGGCTCGAGCACGATCAGGCTCTCGAGCCTGGCCTTGTCGATTTCAGTGATGTAGATCCTAGTGGCGTCGCCAACGGCACCTTCGCGCAAGGACTGGAGATAGCGCCCCACCGTCATCGAAAACGACTTCAATGTCGGTGTTTCGCTCTCAAGCACAAAGCCGCTGCGCAGAAAGGCTTTCAGCGAGCGCGCGTTGTCCGGGTGGATCTTGGCGATGAGCTTCTTGGCCCGCATGTCGAGGAAGGCCAGTTTCATGCCCTCGCGGATCGTGCGGGCGCCAAGGTTCCTGCCCCATTTGTCGCTGTCTCCGATGACCAGGACGATCTCGCAATCTGAGCCGGTCTTGATGAGACGGACAAAGCCCACCGGGGCGTCATGCCGGTCATAGGCCATGAAGAATCGCCCGCCCCGGTTGAATAGATGGGTCAGGATCGGCAATTGAGTCCGATCGATGGCGTGCTCGATGGAGCGGGAGACATCACGCGAATCGCTCAGGTAGCAGGTGACGCGCTCATCCTCCAACCAGTCCATCAGCGTCAGCGCATGCGCCCGAGTAATTTCAGGGCACAGCGAAATGAAAGGCTTGTTCATCTTCAGCACACTTATTTGTAGTCGAAAAGGGCGGAAGCCCTCCATGGTCATGGCCATGACGGTTCTTTCGGCAACCGGCTATGTTAAGACATAACGCGAGGAATGCCGAACAGCCTGGAGAGTTCGAGGAAATCATCGTTTTACCGAACCCTGCCCTTGATCCGATCCAGAGGCTCGCCGTGAGGGGCTCCATCAAATGTCCGTGGATGTCGTGTGAAGACTGGGTGCAACAGTTTTAATTCTCTAAATTCACTGTGACTGGATCAACTTCAAGTCTTGCACAACCCTCGACGAATTGATCACCGCACCCCCGTAATGCTCACCCCTTCGCGGGCTGTTTTATTTGTGCTGGTCATCTCGAAGATTCCCGGTGTTAAGACCAAACTTGATCTGGGGAAACTACTTACAGATCATTCTGGTTGAATGCGGATGGCTGACTTAAGTAAGGGCTACAGATAATCTTTTAATTATTAAACTCTTTTTAAAGCATGATTTTTCAAGGGGCTTCGAGGTGTTTGTTTACGTGCTTTAAACGCTGGTATAACGCTATTTTCGGCGTCGGGAGGGTCCCATTTTTTGTGGTATGATCCGGCGCATCTTTGGGCTGGTGCAAGGTCTGATAGCTTCTGTCTATTCTGCCTTACCCCAAGTTTCAGGCGTGGTTTTGGCCTGGTGCTTCAAGGACGAGCGATTTGAACGTTTGGTAATGGCTACCCCATCTTGGCAATGACCCTGTGGCGCTGAAACTCTCGGTCAGGGTGTGACACATTCAGGCTATATATGGCGATCTCGGATAAACGACTCATCCAGTCTTTTAATTAATTTTTGCGAGAGTTGGTGATGGCTTATTTTCCCTGTTTTTTATCTGTCGTTTTTGTCGTTCGTAATCAGGGCGATAAAATTGAAAAAATACTCTCCGAAGCCGCCGAAGTCATTGCGAAAACAGTCAGTGACTATGAGCTGATCGTTGTGGATAACGCGTCCGATGATGACAGTGTCATGGTCTTGAAGGGCCTGACCAGCGAGAAAGGCCTGGCCAACTTGCAGGTCTATGCATTGACCAAGGAAGTGGACACCGACACCGCCTCCTGGGTCGGCCTGGAAAACGCCTTGGGTGACTATGTCGCGGTCATCGATCCGCTGGTGGACGACATCAACTTCGTCCCACAGATGCTTGATCAGGCGGTCAGTGGCGCCGATGTTGTTTTTGCCCACAACGAACAAAAGAGCACCCAGAGCCTGGCCTATCGTTGGGCCAACGCGGTGTTCCACAGCATGTACAACCGCTTCAACGGGGTTCACCTTGCCAAGGAAGCGCCTCAGTACCGCATCCTGAGCAAGCGGGTGATCAACTTCATCCTGCAACACCCCCAGCCTTCGATGACTTACCGCCATCTACCGGCCACCGGTGGTTTTGCCCGGGCCTATCTCAAGTACAGCGCGGTACCCCAGGCCTGCAGCCCCAAGCGCCTGGGCGACAGTATCGATCGTGGCGTGCGCTTGCTGGTTTCCACCACGCGCGCGCCTATGCGCCTGGTGACCTACCTCTCGCTGTTTGGCGCGGTTGCCAACCTGGTGTACTGCGTCTATGTGATCTCGGTAGGTATCTTCAAGGCTGATGTAGCGCCCGGCTGGATCAGTTTCTCGCTCCAGCAGTCGGGCATGTTTTTCCTGATTTCCCTGGTGTTGCTGGTGCTGGGTGAATACATCCTCAACATGGCCAGCCTGTCGAATGAAGGGCCGCTCTATCATGTAGGCCAGGAGTTCACCAGCGCACGCATGACCCGGCGCGAGAAGCTGAATATTGAAGAGGCAGCACCTGGTTCGGTCGTGCCGCAGGTCCATCCCACCGAACGAGCTTCCTGATGTCGAGCACCCAAGCCAGCCAGCCTGAGCAGGATGCCGTCATTATCGGCGGGGGGTTTTACGGTGCAGCCATTGCGGTGTACCTGGCCAAGCAGAGGGGTTTCAAAAGGATCCTGTTGGTAGAGCGTGAGGCGGCACTGATGACGCGCGCCAGTTACAACAACCAGGCTCGTGTGCATAACGGCTATCACTACCCGCGCAGCTTCACGACGGCTTATCGCAGCCGGGTCAACTTGCCCAGGTTTGTCCAGGACTGGCCGCAGGTGGTCAAGCAGGACTTTACCAAGCTGTACGCCATTGCCCGCCGCAACTCCAAGGTCACGGCCAAGCAGTTCGAGCGCTTTTGCCGGGACATCGGTGCGGACCTAAAACCTGCCGATCCAGCGCTGCGTGACTTGTTCGAGCCACGCTTGATAGAAGAAGTGTTCCTGGTCGAGGAATATGCGTTCGACACCACTCGCCTGGCGGCCTGGGCGGCTCGCGAGCTGGCAGAAAGCGGTGTGCAGATCCGCTATCAGACACGTGTCACTTCGATTTCCAGGGGCGCGACGGCGCCTTTGCAAGTGGTCACCCAAACCTCCCAGGGCGAGGAGGCGCTGACGACCTGCCGGTACGTCTTCAACTGTACGTACAGTGGCCTCAATCAGTTTGCGGGTGATTTCGCGGGGGTGAGTACCGGCCTCAAGCAAGAGATCACGGAAATGGCCTTGATGCAGATGCCCGAATCCCTTGAGGGGTTGGGTGTCACGGTGATGGATGGACCGTTCTTTTCACTGATGCCGTTTCCGGCCCGTGGGCTGCACACTTTGTCCCATGTACGCTATACGCCGCACTTGCACTGGAATGATGAAAAAGGCCTCGATCCCTACGAAAAGCTGCGGCTTTATGAGCGCGATTCACGGGTCGACCGCATGGTCAGGGACGTCGGGCGGTATATCCCCGAAGTGCTCAAGGCCCAACACAAGGATTCGCTGTTCGAGGTCAAGACCATCCTGGTGAAGAATGAAGGTGATGATGGGCGCCCGATTCTTTTCGAGAAGCACGCCGAGTTGCCAGGTTGCTTTTCTGTGCTGGGTGGCAAGATAGACAACATTTACGATGTGCTTGAAAAACTGGATACCGAGAGTTTTTCCCATCAAGGTCAATAAAACTTCAGGTTTGGAGCGGAAAAAGATGAATTCGCTTATTGGTTTCTCCGGGTTTGTCGGGGGCACGCTTCTTAAACAGGCTTCCTTTGGGGACTTGTACCGGTCCACCAACATCAGTGAGATAGAAGGCAAATCCTTCGACCTCGTGGTCTGTGCCGGCGCCCCGGCGCAAAAATGGATTGCCAACCGCGAGCCTGAGGCCGACCGCCAGAAGATCGAAGCACTGATCGCCCATCTGAAAACCATCCAGTGCAAGACTTTCGTGCTGATCAGCACGGTTGATGTGTTCAAAAGCCCCATCGGCGTTGATGAAGACACCCCGGTCGATGAGTCCGGCCTGCATGCCTATGGCCTGCACCGTAGGCTGCTGGAAACCTTCGTCGAAAGTCATTTTCCGAATCACTTGATCGTTCGCCTGCCAGGGCTCGTCGGGCCTGGATTGCGTAAAAACGTGATTTTTGACTTCCTCAACGACAACAACCTGCAGGCCATCGATAGCCGGGGCGTGTTCCAGTTCTACCCGATGATCAACTTGTGGTACGACATCCAGACCGCGCTCGATGCGGGACTCAAGCTGGTCCACCTGACTGCCCAGGCAGTGAGTGTCGCGGACATTTCGCAGAAGGGCTTCGGCAAGCCTTTCACCAATACCCTGGCCAATGCGGCCGCTACCTATGACATGCAGACCAAGCATGCGCAGCTGTTTGGTGGCACGGGGCGTTACCAGTACAGCGCTCGTGAAACCGTGCAGGCCGTGCGGGCCTACGCGCAGTCGGAGCCGCTCAAGGCCGCATCGGGAGCACAGGCATGAGGCTGGCGATTTCCAATATCGCGTGGGAGACCACCGAGGACGAAGCCATTGCTGAACTGCTTGCGCGGTTTGCCGTCGATGCAATTGATATTGCACCGGGCAAATACTTCCCGGAGCCTGCCAAGGCCACGGACGAAGAGATTGCGCGGGTCAAGGATTGGTGGTCGCAGCGTGGGATTGCGTTGACCGGTATGCAGGCATTGCTGTTCGGCACTACGGGCCTGAATGTGTTCGGCTCCGTGCAAAGCCAGGCGGACTTGCTGCAACACCTGGCGGGCGTGTGCCGCATTGGCGCGGGCCTGGGGGCAACACGGATTGTGTTTGGCTCACCGAAGAACCGTGATCGCAGTGGTTTGACCGATCAGCAGGCGCAGGATGCCGCTGTGGCGTTCTTCCGGCAATTGGGCGATATCGCCCAGGCGAGCGGTGTGACGATCTGCCTGGAGCCTAACCCCACCTGCTACGGTGCGAACTTCATGACCACCAGTGCGGAAACTGCGAGGGTGGTGCGGGCAATCGATCATCCGGCTATCCGTATGCAACTGGACACCGGGGCGTTGGCAATCAACGGTGAAGACCCGTTCACAGTGCTTGATGATTGTGCCGAGTTGATCGGGCATATCCACGCCAGTGAACCTGACTTGCTCCCATTAGGTGACGGCGGTACTGACCACGAAAAAATGGCACGTGCCGTAGCCCAATACTTGCCGGGGCATGTGGTCACCATTGAGATGGTGGCTACCAAGGCTGAACCCCATGCGCAATCGATCGAGCGTGCGCTGCAGGTTGCCCGCGAGTATTACCGCACCCCCGACGAGGTGACGGCATGAGCATGAAATGGATCATTTTGATCCTGGGTATCTTGTCGAACGCCTCCGCCAGCGTTCTGGTGAAGATGGCAATGATGCCCCCGCGCAAATTCCCTTCCTTGAGCGACCCGATGGCGGCACTCAGCAACTGGCCGTTCTGGGTCGGGCTGGGCCTGTATGGCGCTGCGTTCCTGCTCTATGCCGCGGCCTTGGCCCGTTTGCCTTTGAACGTGGCGCACCCGGTCCTGACGGCCGGGGCTATTGCGACGGTCGCCCTGTTTTCCCTGCTGTTTTTCCGTGAGTCCTTTCACTGGACCACGGGAGTCGGCATCGCCCTGGTTATTGCTGGCGTAGGGCTGATCACAGCTCGCGTCGTTTGATGGAAATTAAAATGACTTCTTCTGATATTGCTCCCGATGTCCGTGCCGGCTGGCAGGTACCTTCCTTTGACACACCACTCTGGCTGGGTCGCCAGCACCCTTGGTGCGTGGTCATCCCGGTCATCAACGAAGGTGACCGGATCAAGAACCTGCTCACTCGTATGGCGGCGTTCAACATCGCGGACATGGCCGACATTATTATCGTCGATGGTGGCAGTTCTGACGGCTCGCTCGAGTTGCAATCACTGCAGCAGGTGGGTGTGCGCGGCCTGCTGGTCAAGACGGCCCCGGGCAAGTTGAGCGCGCAGCTGCGCTGCGCCTATGCCTTCGCCCTGGACCAGGGCTACGAAGGTATCGTGACCATTGATGGCAACGACAAGGATGATCCAGAGGCCATCCCACGCTTTATCGAAGCACTCAAGCAGGGTGTGGATTTTGTCCAGGCTTCGCGTTTTGTCGAGGGTGGTGTTGCCGAGAACACCCCCAAGTCCCGCGATTTTGCTATCCGTTTTATCCACGCGCCGATGCTGAGCCTGTTTTCCGGCTTCAAGTGGACAGATACCACCCAGGGTTTTCGCGCCTACAGCCGCAAGATGCTGATTGATCCGAAGATGGCGATCTTCCGTGATGTGTTCACCACCTATGAGCTGCTTGCCTACCTGTCATACCGGGCGCCGAAATTGGGTTATCGCTGCGTGGAACTGGCGACAGTACGTCGTTATCCCCAAGGTGAAGTACCGACCAAGATCAGCAGCGTAAAAGGCAACCTTTCGGTACTGGCGGTATTGTTCCGAGCCTGTTTTGGCAAGTACAACTAAAGATCTGGTCGTGAAATGTTCAAGCATCTGGAAATGAATGAAAGGGTTTCTTCAGTGCTGGCGACCGTGGTTATCACGGCGTTTGCACTGTTGCTATGTCTGGGTATCTCGACCGCACCCAAGTATGCCGACTTCATCGTGGGCTACATCAGTTGGACCGCAGATACCAAGTTTCAGGACCAGGTGGTTGCTCCGGTATTCATCGCTGTTCTTTTCTGCGCGTTACTGTTTTTTACCTCCTTGATGGGGCGTCATAAAAAACAATTCGGGAGTGACAGCGCACTGGTCTTATCCAACCAATGGTTGTGGTGGTCGCTCCCGGCTATCACCGCCATTGCATGCATGGTGCTTGGCACGGATTTGGAGCCGAAAGTCCTCTACTGCTCGGTGTTTGGTGTCTCGTTTATCGCGTTGGCGGCCACGGTTGGCGTGGTCAGAAAAGTCAATGTCGACCCCCGTGTATTCGGCCTGGGCGCGCTCGGTATCCTGTTGCTGGCGCTGGTACAGCTAGAGGTGGTGTTGGCGCTGGGCCGAGCGCCAGCTGCCTTGACCGAAGGGATTGAGCTGTCCAGATACGCCAAGCCCACTTATGGGATAGCCATCGTCGGATGGATCCTGGGTATGGCGTATATCCTGTGGAACCCCAAGGGGTTTGCACGAGTTGCCTCGTGGCTGGTGATGGCCGGTCAGTTGGGGTTGTCGACCTTTTACCTGGCGCTGTACCCCGCTCGAATACAGGAGCCAGATGGCAGTATTTCCAAGTACGAGACCACGGTCTGGTTGAAGGTACTGGTTATCGGAATGCTGGCCTGGGGCGTGATAGATGTACTGCGGCGTTTCCGTCGGTATACATCAACCAGCGACATTGCCACGTTGCTGTCGCCTATCGCGTTCTTCGGCTTGCTGGTGGGATTGAAAATGGGAACGACCATTTTCCCCAACATCAGCGCTGACGACTATCACTTCGGTGAAAGCCTGTTGGGCTGGTGGTCCTACATTCAAGGTGCCGTTCCCTACATTGACTATATTCCTGCCCACGGCGTCATCGGTGATGACCTGACCCAGTTCTTGTCATTTGTGTTTTATGACGGTTCTGCCGGCAGCATTATTCATGTCGGTAACCTCAGCATCGCATTGTTGTCTTTTGCCGCTTTCCTGTCGCTCTACTATTTTTCGCGCAGTATCGGGCTAGCGTTTGCCGCCATCTTCTTCCTGACCGCGAACATTATCTGGCTGTTTCTGATCCCGTTTCTCTGCCTGTGGTTGAACCCGTCGTTGCGCCAGCGTCCTGAGCGATGGCTGCTGGTGTGGATGATCACGGCGCCACTGGTAGTCCTCGGAATCCCGCCACAAGGGCTGCTGCTTGCGGCGGCGTCCGGGGTGATGGCTGCTTATTACGCCTGGCACCTCTGGAAAGCGCCACCCCCTCGGAAACTGAAGGGCATTGTGATTGCAGGTGTGGTGCTCCTGGTGCTGGCGGTGGTTACGCCAGCGGGGATCATGCTGTTGGGGGCTATCCGTTATGTCTTGGAAAACGGACCTATCAACCAGGTAGCCTACGGCGTGCCATGGGAACTGAGCTGGGAGGGAGCGCGCAAAGGTTTCGTGTTTGAAGCGTTGCGTATGTCCTGGATCGCTATTCCACTGGCGTGCCTGATGTTGGTACATCGCTGGTTCCAAACACCAGAGCGGCGCCTCGACACCTTGCTGCCATTGCTGGTGGTGTTCCTCTTTGCGTTGTTGTTGATCCCTTATTCGATGGGCCGCGTCGATCCTGGCGGCATGTCTCGCCCGGGATTGGCGGCGAGTTTCGGTTGGGCGATCCTGTTTCCTATCGTCTGCTGGGGCATGCTCAGTGCGCGCAGCAAAGTGGTCATGGTTGTCCTGGCCGCGAGTATGAGCGCATCTCTGGGCTTCACTCCGGTGTCGATCAATAACCTGGTCAAATCCACCACGGCTGTTATCAGCACCCAAGGGTTGGGAATCAGTGATGGTGTGGCGGCAGGCCTGCCGAATATTGGCCGGTCCTTTGTACAGCCTCCTCACTGGGACAGACTCACCCGTCTGTCGCGAGTGTTGGCTGGCAATGTTCCGGCGGGCGAAACTTATTTGGACCTGAGCTCGCGCAACGCCCAGTACTTCTACCTGGGTTATCGGCCGCTGCTGCCGGTCACCGCGGCGTACAACATGGTGTCGCCAGCCCAGCAACTGCGGGCTATCGAGACTCTGAAACAAGACTTGCCGACCATCGCCTTGCTGGAAGGGATGAACATCATTCACGACGGCGGCGGCCTGGCGCTGCGTAATCCGTACCTGTATCGGTTCATTGTCGATCACTACGACCCGGTCTATGTGGATGGTTTCATTCTCGGGCGGAAAAAGGGCAGTGCCTCAGCGCCAGTCGCCAGCATCGAGATTCCCTTGATGGACTTTACCGACGCGAACTGGAGCCACGGCATCAATCGCACGGTCGCAGCGCTCTATGTGTCCGATCCGGGCATGTTGGCGGCGTTGAAGGTGGGTGATCAGATCCAGATCAACCAGGGCGAGGTGCGCCGTATTCGCGAGATACGTGTCGCGGGTCAAAGCATATGGCTGGAGGGTCCGGCGTTGCAGGTTTCCGACGCTGACCCGGTAAGCCACCCACGGCTGATCGAACCTCGCCCCGAAGCGATTGCCGAATACCAGGCAGCCTTGTTGCAGCGCGCTTTTGCATCAACAGACCTGAAGAAAATCCCTGTCGCCTGGGGCCGTTCCCAAGGTTCCCTGGGCAACAAGATGACGCTGATCAATAACCTGGTTGACGTAAAGCCGAGCCTTAGCCAGTTGGTTGTACAAAAAAGCAGCTACCGGGTGGAGGGTGGTGATCCATCGATGAGTTTCGATCTTGCGGCGCTGAATCTATCTGGCCACGACGCTGGCCTGCTCAAGTTCGAGTTCCGCTGCTCAGGCCGCGCTGCGGAGCCGCGTATGCAGGTGTTCTGGTGGGGAGACGGGCAACAAGGGCCGTTCGAAGCCTCCAGTGTTCGTTTCAATGCAGAGGACGGGACGTTGATCGTGCCGTTGGATGCGTCACCGCGTTGGTTGACGTTGCAGCATGTGAAAGGCATCCGGATCGATTTGGACAATGCTGGCGCTTGCAGCAGTTTCAAGGTTGATAACCTGGGGCTCTACCAGCGGCAGCACTGATGTAAGTCGCTCTAAACCCACAAGACCCGATGTCCCTGGCGGACATCGGGTCTTGTCGTTTCAGCACTGCGGGGTACTGCTCAGGTCCACCAATACCGCACCAGATGAAAGAAAATTGGCGCGGCGAAACACACCGAATCCAGCCGATCCAGCATCCCGCCGTGTCCTTCGATCATATGCCCCCAGTCCTTCACGCCTCGGTCGCGCTTGATCGCCGACATCACAATCCCGCCGGCAAAGCCCAGTAGGTTGATCAGCAGTGCAATCAGGAAAGACTGCCAGGGGTTGAACGGTGTGATCCACCACAGTGCCGCGCCGATCAGGGATGACAGCAGGATTCCGCCAACAAAGCCTTCGACGGTTTTCGAAGGTGACAGGTTGGGCGCGATCTTGTGTTTGCCGAACAGTTTGCCGCACACGTACTGCAGCACATCCGAGAGTTGCACCACGATCACCAGGTAGGCGATCAGCAGGAGGTTGCGGCCCTCGTAGCCGACGATGTCGAGGGTCAGCAGCGCGGGGACGAAGGATACGCAGAACACTGCGATCATCAGGCCCCACTGTACTTTCGAGGCTCGCTCCAGGAAGTGCGTGCTGTCGCCGCCCAGGGAGGCCAAGATGGGCAGCAGCAGGAACACGTAGACCGGGATAAAGATCGAGAACAGGCCGTACCAGTCAAAGTAGATCAGCAGGTATTGCAGGGGCAGGGCCAGGTAGAACGCGGCGACCAGCGCTGGGTAGTCGCTGCGGCGGGTGGGGGTGAGGGTGAGGAATTCGCGCAGGGCGTAGAACGAGACGGCGTAGAACAACAGGATCACCGCGCCAGTACCGAGCCAGAAGGCGATGCCGATCACCACCACCATCACCCACCAGGCATTGATGCGGGCGTTGAGGTTGTCGATTACCGCATTGGGTGCGCCGCGGGTGCGCAGCTTGAGGATCAGGCCGATCAGCGAGGCGAGCACCAGGATCATGCCGATACCGCCGAACAACATCAGGGTTTGGCTATCCATGTCAGGAATGCTCCGGGGCGAGGGCGAGCAGGGCGTCGCGGCTGCGGGCGAGGAACAGGGCTTTGTCTTCGTCGTCCTGCAGTTGCAGCGGTGCGCCGAAGCTGGTGGTGCACAACAGTGGCAGCGGCAGCACGCGACCCTTGGGCATCACGCGGTTGAGGTTGGCGATCCACACCGGGACCAGTTGCGCCTGTGGATAACTCTTTGCCAGGTGATACAGGCCACTTTTGAACGGCAACAGGCCATCCTCCAGGTTGCGCGTGCCTTCGGGAAAGATGATCAGTGAGTCGCCATGTTCCAGGGCTTCGAGCATCGGTTGCAGCGGGTTATCCACAGGGTCTTTGCGCTCGCGGTCGATCAGGACCCCATTGAAGACCCGGTTGATGATGTAGCGGCGCAAGGCGCTCTTGTTCCAGTAGTCGGTGCCCGCCACCGGACGCGTGGCTTTGCGCAGGTTCTGCGGCAAGGATGCCCAGAGCAGCACAAAGTCGCCGTGGCTGCTGTGGTTGGCAAAGTAGATGCGCTGCACCGGTTCTGGCGCACAACCCAGCCACAGGCTGCGAGCGCCGGTCACTGTGCGGGCCATGGAGGTAATCAGGGTTGCGACCACGGGTTCGAACATGGGAATTCCTTATCCGGCGAAGGGCAGCCACGGGCTGGCCAGGATGACGGCCAATGTCAGTAATACTTGCGCGCCCAGCAGGTAAGCCTGTTTGCGCAGCAATTTGAGGGCGCCGCGCTGGCGCTCGGTCCAGGGTCGGCTGGCGCGGTTGGCCGGTTGCAAGCCCAGGGTTTGCAGGCTCTGGTCCAGTTCGCCGGTGCGCTCTATGTCCTTGGCCATCAGCGCAAACAGATCGGCATCGAACGCCACCCGCAGCGCCCAATACTTTTGCAGCAGCCCAAGGATAATCATCCACAGGCTGAGCAGCAGGCAGATCGGCGTGATACTGACCATCAACAGTTGCGCCAGGCCAAACAGCACCCCGAGCAAGGTCAGGCCTGTGGATAACTGATCCAGCGAGCGGCCACGCCGCAGCAGGCTGGCGACCACCTGGAGTTGCATATCAGCGGGCATACGGCAGATCTCCCAAGGCTTGACGGTGATTGGCATGCAGGACCACATCCGGTCGTGCTGTACGAATAATAGCCACTGCCTCATCCACGGTGCTGGCGCGCCCGCTGTGCAGCAGCCATGCCGCCACGGCACTGGCGCTGCGGGAGTAGCCGAGGGCGCAGCACACCAGCAAGGGCCCGTGTTCGCGCAAGCGTTCAATGGCTTGGGCGGCTTCCAGGCACTGCGCAGGTGTGGGGGCGGTGAGGTCGAGGACGGGCAGGGCATGGTAAGCGCGACCTTGTGGATAAACCGGCAGTTCGGCACACAGATCGACCACGGCGTTGAATGAACCCAACTGGGCTGTCGTCGGAATTCGCCCCAGCCATACGTTATCCACAATCAAATCGGGTTGCGGGTGTTTGCGCGTCCATAGCCGCGAGTTGAGCCACGCGGCCGCGAGATAAGGCGCGTACAGCCAGCGGGCCGCCGGGCTGAGCCGGCCATCGGCGCGCTTCTGAAAGCCTGCGGCACCCAGCAGCCAATAATTGAGCGCCACTAGCAACACCGCGACGGCCGGCCACCACAGCCATAGCCAGGCGCCGCCCCCCGTAAAGGCCGCTGTCGCCAGCAGCAGGGCGCCCACGGCGTAGCGCAAACCCAGGCGCCAACGTTTCGGATCTTTGGCCAGGCGCGCATTCAACAGCGGGCTTGGATGATCTACCGGCCATAGCCACACGCACAGCCAGCCGGCCAGGACGCCTGTGGGTAAGTCGATAAAGTGATGTTGGTAAGTGGTCAACACCGAAATGCCGATCAGCGCGAACCAGCCATGCACCAGCCAGCGCCACAGGTCTTGGCTATGCCGCTGGTACATCACCCACAGGATCACCAGCAGGGCGATATGCAGCGAAGGCGCCTGGTTGAACGGCTTATCAAACCCCGCCAGCACGGCGAACAGCCAACCGAACACGCCGTCCATTTCCGGGCGCTCAAAGGTGAAGCGCAACGGCCAGAGCAGGAAGCAGCTCACCGCAATCACCTGAGCACTCAGCAGGCGCAGGGCATGTTGCTTGAGCTCATGGCGACTGTTGGGCAGCAGCAGGGAGAAACCATAGAGCAGGTCGATCGACCAGTAGGGCACGATGGTCCAGGCCCAGAATGGAATAAGGGTTTCCCAGGCGAATACCAGTGTGCCGACGTCGCTGCGCTGGCTGGTCACCCAGGTAGCAAAGCCGTAGGTGCTGAAAAACAGCGGTGCCAACAGCAGCAGCCACAGCAGAGCTGGTTTGAACAGTCCCGGTTCGCGCATGCTCAGATCTTCTGCGCCAGCGAGACGCTGAAGATGCCCCATTCATCCACGCGCTGGGTGATCTTGCGAAAGCCCGCCGCCTCCACCAGTTGATCCATTTCCGCCTGGCTGCGGCGGCGCATCACCCAGGCCTGCCCCTGGCGATGGCTGGTGAGGGCGCGGGCGATCAGCTCCAGTTGCGGGTGCCACGGTTGGCCGGTGTACACCAGGTAGCCACCGGGCTCCACGGCCTCGGCCAGGCCGGCGAGGGAGCCACCGACCATGGCGTTATCGGCAAACAGCTCGTACAGCCCGGACACCACCGCCAGTGTCGGCTTGGGTGCCAGCGCCGCCAGGTCGGCCCGGTCGAAGGCATCACCTTTGACGAACTGCGCAATATCTCCCAGGCCTTTCTCGCGGATCAGCGCGCCACCGTCGCGCACATTGATATCGCTGTAGTCGCGCAACAGGATCGATTCCGGCAGTGGAGAAACGCCCTGCAAGGCTTCCAGAATGTACCGACCATGCCCCGCGGCGATGTCGACGATGCGCACTTCGCGCCCGTCATCCCGCAGCTTGACCATGGCCAGGCGCAGCAATTCTTCGACATGCAGTTTGCGCTGGCGAATCCCGCGCCAGCCGATGGAGTTCAGGTAGTTGGTGTCGATCATCCGCCCCAGCGCACCTTTGCCGGTGGGCTTGTTGCGATAGACATAATCCAGGGTACTGCCGGAATCGAAACCGGTGTCGAAGCCAAGCTTCACGCCCTCGGACAACTGGCGGCCCAGGCCCATGCTGGCGCGGGTCATGCGCCAGTACAGGTCACGTAGCGAGTTGCGCGGCAGCGGCGCGGCAAGGGATTCGGATTCGGCGCAGGTCGCGCCGATCTTGTCGGCATCCAGCAGGCTGGCGCGGTCCAGCGGGTGTTCGAAGTTTTGCAGGATAAAACGCCTGGCGCTGGCCAGTGCCACGGCGCGGTCACGCTCGCCGAGGGTGTCGTGGAAAAAACCGGGCAGGATATGCAGTTCTTTTTTCAGGCTGCCCAGGCGCTCGAAGAACTGTTGCTGGGGTTTGCGATGCACCACGAAGTCCGAGCCAGAGATCAGCAGTTGGGTCGGCACTTGGATCGCCTGGGCATCGGCGACTACGCGGTCGGCCGCTTCGTACAGGCCCAGCAGCACATTCACCGAGATCGCCTTGGTGATCAGCGGGTCTGTGTCGTAGGACGCGACGCGCTCGGGGTCATGGCTGAGGAACGTGGCCTTGACGTAGCTGTTGACGAAAAAGTTGCCGCGAAAGCGTCGCATCAACGCCAGGCCTGGCCGAGCGAAGGGCACGTAGAGCTTGACCTTGAATGCCGGGGAGGCAAGCACCAGGGCGCGGATGTTGGGGGCGTAGTCATGGACCCAGGTGGCGGCGATCACCGCGCCGACGCTTTGGGCAATGACGGCGAGGTTGGCGGGCTCAATGCCATAGGTTGCGCCGATATGGTCGCAGAAGGTCTGCACGTCCCGTGCGCTGGTGGCAAAGCTGGGGCTGTCGCCACGTTCGCCGGGGGATTGGCCGTGGCCACGGGCGTCCCAGGCGAAGAAATCAAAGTGCGGCAGGTCCAGCTCATCCACCAGGTGCGCGATGCGCCCGGAATGCTCGTGGCCCCGATGGAACAGCAGGATCGCCTGGCGTGGCTCAGGCCCGGTCGCGGTGGTCGCGGGCCAGTGCCGATAGAAAAGCGCTACGCCGTCATGGGTGCTGAAGGTGTGCTGTTGCTGTTCGCGCATCGCAAGATCCTTATGCCGTCGGAGGGGTTTCTTGTTGTTCTTTGAGGCCCTGGCGCACTCGATTGACCAGGGTGTAGGCGAGCAATGCAGCCACCAGCCACATCACGCCATCCACCCAGCCGGCGCCGAGCCAACCCAGGGCTACGCCAGTGGCCAGTACGCCGAGAACGAACGCCCGATCACTCTTGCCCATCGGCCCGTCATAACGCCGCGATGCGCCGACCATCGGCCCAAGTACGCCAGCGTATTCACTGAACACCGCCAGCAGTGTCACCAGTAGCACCGGCGCCAGGCCGACCCCGGGGATCAGCGCGAACGGCAGGATCAATGCGCTGTCGGCGATCACATCGCACAGTTCGTTGAGGTAGGCGCCCAGGCGCGACTGTTGACCGTACTCCCGGGCGAGCATGCCGTCGATGGCATTGAGGGCCATGCGCAGGATCATCCACAGCGGGATCAACACGAACACCCACGCATGCTCGGCGAAACCCGCCACCAGCAGGCCCACCAGCAGCGACACGATTCCCGCCAGCACGGTGATCTGGTTGGCGGTGGTGCCGTTGTCGTACAGGCGCTGGACCAGGGGCCGCAGCAGGTTCTGAAAACGCGGTTTGAGCTGATAGATCGAAATCATGAGAGTGACGCTTCCTTGTCCGTGATCCCGCGAAAAAGCTGGTGCGAGTGTGACGATAAATCGCCGTGGGCACTAGTGCCCGCCGGCAGCACATAAAAATGTCGATCACGCTGTAACGCCCATCAGGCACCTCACTCTAGTGCTGTGTCGGGACTGGACAAACCGTTCAGCCGACGCCCTACAGACCTATGAGGAATACCACAATGAACTTCAAGAACGCCGTTTCCGGTGCTGCCCTGGCCATTGCTGCCGCCACGATGTTTGCCGGTGTCGCGACCCAGGTCCAGGCGGCCGATGAAGCGAACGTGCATTGCTATGGCGTGACCTCCTGCAAAGGCATGAACGACTGCAAGACTGCTGAAAACGCCTGTAAAGGCCAGGCCGTGTGCAAGGGGCACGGTTTCAAGGCGATGACCCAGGCTGCTTGTGATGCGGCTGGCGGCAAAGTCGGCGAATAACCGCGAGTACGTGATCCTGCAGCGGTGTGCACGTCGCTGCGGACACTTTCCAGGAGTTCGTCATGTCGGTATCGGTTCCTTGCCTGGGCTACGGCCTGGGGCTACGCAGCGTTTACTATCAGCAGATCATCGAGCAGTCGCCGCAGGTGGACTGGTTCGAGATCGTCTCCGAGAATTATCTGGTCCAGGGCGGCAAGGCCTTGTACTACCTGGACGCCATCGCCGAGCGCTATCCGCTGGTGATGCATGGCGTCTCCCTGTCCATCGGCGGGCCCCATGCCCTCGATATGGACTACCTCAAGCAACTCAAGCAATTGGCCGACCGGGTCAAGCCGGCGTGGGTCTCCGACCATCTGTGCTGGAGCCGTGGCAACGCCCATCAACTGCATGATTTGTTGCCGCTGCCCTACACCGAGGAAAGCCTCTACCACGTCGCCGCCCGCGTGCGGCAGGTGCAGGATGTGCTGCAGCGCCCGCTGGTGCTGGAGAATGTCTCCAGCTATGTGCGCTCAAAGGCCGATGACTTTACCGAATGGGAATTCCTCAACGCCTTGAGCCACCTCAGTGGTTGCGAACTGCTGCTGGACATCAACAACGTGTATGTCAGCTCGCGCAATCACGGTTTCGATGCCTGGACCTTTATTCGCAACCTGCCGCCGCAGAGTATCCGCCAGCTGCATTTGGCCGGGCATATGGACTATGGCGACTATGTGGTCGATACCCATGACCATCCGGTTTGCGATCCGGTGTGGCAGTTGTTTCAACAGACCCTGGAACACTTGGGCCCGGTAGCGACGCTACTGGAGCGCGATGACCATTTCCCGCCGTTTGCCGAGCTACTCGATGAATTGGCCAAGGCCCGTGAGTTGGGGGCTGGCGCCTTGGCCCGGAGGTCGCTATGCGCCTGATCGATTGGCAACTGGCATTTGAACGTCATCTATTGGCAGACGCCGACGAGGGCGGTTTTGCCAGCACCTTGATCGGTGGCCCGACCCTGGACGTGGACACTGGCCTTGCGATCTACCACAACGCTTATCGGGCCCGTTTGCTGGAAGTGATGCAGGGGGATTTTCCGACCGTGTGGCATTGGCTGGGGGATGATGAATTTGCCGGGCTGGTGGCCGCTTATGTACAGCGTTATCCCTCGGCGCATTTCAGCTTGCGTTGGCTGGGGCAGCGGTTTGAAGGTTTTATCGGCGAGTACCTGGTTGCCGCACAAAGTGCACCGTTGGCCGAGCTGGCACGCCTGGAATGGGCGTTTACCCTGGCGTTTGATGCGCCTGCGGGCCAGCCGCTGGCCCTGGAAGACATGGCTCGGCTGGCACCCGAGGCCTGGCCATCGTTGCAGGTCGAGTGGGGGCCGTCGGTGCAGCAGGTGTTGTGCCGCTTCAACAGCCTGCAGATCTGGCGTGCGGTCAAGGCGCAGGCAGCGTTTCCCGGCAGCGTTGCGTTGCAGCAGGCCGAGGTATGCCTGATCTGGCGTGACCAGCAGGTGTGTCGCTACCGCAGCCTGGAGCCTACCGAGGCGTACGCCTTGGCCGGGATGGCCGATCAGGGTTGGACTTTTTCAGAACTGTGCGCCGAATTGGCAGTCACTTATCAAGAGGGCGCGCCGCTGCAAGCTGTTACGTGGTTGAAACAGTGGGTTGAGGACGGTTTGCTGCAACGTCGAGCACCATAGAAGGCGGCTATTGAATCGATAGCCAGCTACTTTTTTATGGATGGTCTACCCTCATTTCAGACGTCTGAAACAAGGGGGGACTACTCATGCTCGCGCAACTTCCACCGGCCTTACAGAATCTTCAGCTACCGCTGCGTCTGCGACTCTGGGATGGCCATGAGTTCAACCTGGGCCCGGAGCCCAGCGTCACGATTGTGGTCAAGGACCCGGTGATGGTGACGCAACTGACCCATCCCACGCTCGACTCCCTGGGCGCTGCCTTCGTCGAAGGCAAACTGGAGCTCGAAGGCTCCATCAGCGATGTAATCCGGGTATGTGACGAATTGAGCCACGCGCTGATCGACGACGATGAGCAGGCCGGACCGGTGCGCTCGATCCACGACAAGGCCACGGATGCCGCCGCGATTTCTTACCACTACGACCTGTCGAACGAGTTTTACCAGCTGTGGCTGGACCGTGACATGGCCTATTCCTGCGGTTATTTCGAGACCGGCAGCGAGTCCCTCGACCAGGCCCAACAAGACAAATTCCGCCACCTGTGCCGCAAGCTGCGCCTGCAGCCTGGGGAGTATCTGCTGGATGTCGGTTGTGGCTGGGGCGGGCTGGCGCGTTATGCGGCGCGTGAGTTCGGGGTCAAGGTGTTCGGTATTACCCTGAGCAAGGAACAACTGGCATTGGCCAGGGAGCGAGTGGTCGCCGAGGGCTTGGAGGACCAAGTGGAGTTGGCGTTGCTCGACTACCGCGACCTGCCCCAGGACGGGCGGTTCGACAAAGTGGTCAGCGTCGGCATGTTCGAACACGTCGGCCACGCCAACCTGGCGCAGTACTGCCAGACCTTGTTCGGCGCCGTGCGCGAAGGTGGCCTGGTGCTCAACCATGGCATCACCGCCAAACATACCGATGGCCGCCCGGTGGGGCGTGGTGCGGGGGATTTTATCGAGCGTTACGTGTTCCCCAATGGCGAACTGCCGCACCTGGTGATGATCAGCGCCGAAATCAGCGAAGTCGGCCTGGAAGTGGTCGACGTGGAAAGCCTGCGCTTGCATTACGCGCGCACCCTGGATCACTGGAGCGAGCGCCTGGAAGACAACCTGGAAGCGGCGGCGAAAATGGTGCCGGCCCAGGCATTGCGCATCTGGCGCCTGTACCTGGCGGGTTGCGCGTATGCGTTTGCCCGAGGCTGGATCAACCTGCACCAGATCCTGGCGGTCAAACCCCATGCGGATGGCAGCCATGAGTTGCCGTGGACGCGGGAAGATCTCTACCGCTGAGACTGTTGCCCCCTCTGAAAGACTGAATGCGGGAGCTGAGCTTGTGTGGGAGCTGGCTTGCCTGCGATTGCATCACCGCGCGGTAGCTGAAAGAACGCGGAGTCTGCATCGCAGGCAAGCCAGCTCCTACATTTGGTTTGGTGCTGGCTAAAGGATCGGGGAAATCAGGCGCGCCACGCGCATGCCCAATTGCTGCAGGCGGCGCGTCTGTTGGCTTTCTTCCTGGCTGGTTTCGTGGGCCTGGGCAAAGTCGTCCAGCAGCATATGTTCCACTTCGCTGGCGAAGGCTGCATCGACCGTGAGCAACATCACTTCAAAGTTGAGGCGGAACGAACGGTTGTCCAGGTTCGCACTGCCGATGGCAGTGATTTCGCGGTCTACCAGCACCACTTTCTGATGCAAAAAGCCCGGCTTGTAGCGGAACACCCGGACCCCGGCGCGTACTGCTTCAATCGCGTACAGGCTGGATGCGGCGTAGACAATACGGTGGTCGGGGCGTGACGGCAGCAGCAGGCGCACGTCCACGCCACGCAACACCGCCAGGCGCAGCGCGGCGAATACCGCTTCGTCGGGGATGAAGTACGGGCTGGTGATCCACACCCGCTCAGTCGCTGCATGAATCGCTTCAACGAAAAACAGCGAGCAGGTTTCATACGGGTCCGCCGGGCCGCTCGCCAGCAATTGGCAGAGCACGCCGTCATCGGCATAGGTGTCGGGCAGGATCAGTGGTGGCAGCTCGCGCGCGGCCCAGAACCAGTCTTCGGCAAACGACTCCTGCAGGCAGGCCACCACCGGGCCGCTGACTTGCACATGGGTGTCGCGCCAGGGGGCGAGCGGGGGTTTCTTACCCAAGTATTCATCGCCGACGTTATGCCCGCCGACAAAACCGGTCAGGCCATCGACCACGACAATTTTTCGATGGTTGCGGAAATTCACCTGGAAGCGATTGAACCAGCCGCTGCGGGTGGCAAACGCCTTGATCTGCACCCCGGCGTCGCGCAGCGATTGCACATAGCGGTGGGGCAGGGAGTGGCTGCCGATACGGTCATACAGCACGTAGATGGCCACGCCTTCGGCGGCCTTGGCCTTGAGCAGGTCATGCAACCGGCGCCCGAGTTCATCGTCATGAATGATGAAGAACTGCACCAGTACGGCCGTCTTGGCGGCGCGGATGGCGTCGAAGATGGCGTTGAAGGTTGCATCGCCATTGACCAGTAAACGCACTTGGTTGTTGGCCAGGCACGGCATGCGTCCCAGCTTGGGCATGGCGCGCAGGGAGGCATAGGCATGGGAGTTGCGCGCGGCCAGGGCTTCTTCGACCCAGGGGCGCCAGTTGAGCTCGGTGATTGCCTTGTGCATTTCCTGGTTGGCCTGGCGACGGGCCTGGATGTAGGCATCGAAGCTGCTGCGGCCAAAGATCAGGTATGGGATCAGCGTCAGGTAAGGCATGAACATCAGCGACAGCGCCCAGGCAATCGAGCCTTGGGCGGTGCGCACGGTCAGCACCGCGTGCAGGGCGGCGAGGGAACCGAGAAAATGCAGGGTGGCGATGAAGTAGCCGAGCAAGTGCGGGCCGAAGAAATCCATGGACAACATTACTCCTGACAATCCAATGCGTAACAGACCATGTTCGGCAGCGATTGTCGCTATTTTATTGAGCGTGCAACGCCGACCGCTTTGCGACGTCTAACGCCGACAATTACCCAGGAGTTACCCGATGAATGCTCGTCTGCTTGGTTTGGCCATGGTTGTTGGTTTGACGCTGCCGGTGGCGGCGCAGGCGCAGATGTTGGCGCCGGGCTTGTGGGAACTGACCACCAGCAACATGAAAGTCGATAACCAGAACCTGCCGGATTTGTCGTTGATCCTCGGTCAACTGAAGCAACAGATGACCCCGGAACAGCGCGCCATGCTGGAAAAACAAGGCATTACCATGGCCGGCAAAGGCGTGCAGGTGTGCCTGACGCCGGCCCAGGTGGCCTCCGACGCCATCCCGCTGACCGACCCGCAATCGGGTTGCAAGCAAGAGGTGACCGACAAGACTGGCAACCAGTGGAAATTCCGTTTCAGTTGCCCGAAAGCCCAAGGCTCTGGCGTGGCCACATTCCAGAGCCAGAAGGCATTCACCACCTCAGTCAACGGCACCTTCAACGCTACCGGTATCCAGCAGAACGGCAGCCTCGATACTCAGGCCCAATGGTTGGGCAGCGACTGCGGCACGGTAAAACCGCGCGCTTGAAGCCCCCTGTAGGAGTCGGCAAGCCGGCTCCTACACATTTGGTCAGCGCAAGAAGTGCAGGGGCAACCCCTGGCAACTGTTGATCACCTGACCGTCATGCCAAGCCAAATGCCCTGACACCAACGTGGTACTCACACTGTGGCGAAAGCTGCGCTCGGCAAACGGTGTCCAGCCGCAACGGGCGAGAATCGGCTGGCTGCTTACCGGCATGCCTTCGGGTTCGGGTCTGATCAGTACCAGGTCGGCCCAGTAGCCCTCGCGTAGATAACCCCGGTCAGGAATGGCGAACAGGTCGGCCACGCGATGGCTGGTTTTCGCCACGAGCACAGTCAATGGCAGCAGCCCGTCAGCCACCAATTCCAGCAAGGCTGGCAGCGCATGCTGCACCAGGGGTAACCCCGCCGGCGCCTCACGGTACGGCCGCTGTTTTTGCTCCCAGGTATGCGGTGCGTGGTCGGTGCCGATCACATCCAGCCGATTACTCAGCAGTGCCAGGCGCAGGGCATCCCGGTCGGCGCGGGTCTTGATCGCCGGGTTGCATTTGATCTGATGGCCCAGGCGCGCGTAGTCACGGTCATCGAACAGCAGGTGATGCAGGCACACTTCGGCGGTGATGCGTTTTTCTGCCAGCGGCTTGTCTTCGAACAACGACAGCTCCCGGGCACTGGTCAGGTGCAGCACGTGCAGACGGGTGTTGTGGCGGCGCGCCAGTTCCACGGCCAGGGATGAGGAGCGATAACACGCTTGGGCGTCGCGGATCAGCGGGTGGGCCACCGCGGGGATCTGCTCGCCGAAGCGATCGCGCAGCCGCTGTTCGTTGGCCTGGATGCTGGGCGTGTGCTCGCAGTGTGCCAGGAGAATCGTCGGTACCTCGGCAAACAGGCGCTCCAGAACCCTTGGGTCATCCACCAGCATATTGCCGGTGGAGGCACCCATGAACACCTTGACCCCGGCGACCTGCCGGGGATCCAGGGCAGCCACGGTGTCGAGGTTGTCGTTGCTGACGCCAAAGTGAAACCCATAGTTGGCCACCGAGTGCAGCGCCGCGCGGCGCTTCTTGTCTGCCAGTGCTTCCAGGGTCAGGGTTGCGGGCTGGGTGTTGGGCATGTCCATGAAACTGGTGATGCCGCCGGCCACCGCCGCGCGCGATTCGCTGTAGAAACTGCCTTTGTCCGGGGCGCCGGGTTCGCGAAAGTGCACTTGGTCGTCGATCATGCCCGGCAGCAGCCATTGGCCTTGGGCATCAATCTCGATGTCGGCGGTTTGCCCCTGGAGACTGCTGGCGATTTTTTCGATACGGCCGTTGGCGACCAGCAAGTCGGCGTCGAATTCTCGCCCTTCGTTCACCAGGCGGGCATTGCGGATCAGCAGGCGGCTCATGTTCAGAACTCGTTTTGCAGGGCTTTGTAGCCGCGCACCAGGTCGACATTGGTGCGCGCCACGTCTTCGGAAAACTCCGAGGCGCTGACGCTCACTGGCGGGAACTGCGACAAGTCGGTGTTGGGGCCAATGCGCGTGGTGGAGGGCACATAGAACGCAGCGGGCAAATCACGGCCATCAACCACCGAGTTGTGCCGCACCACACAGCCATCGCCCACCACACAGTTGAACAGCACGCTGTTGAAGCCGATAAACACGCGGTCGCCGACGGTGCAGGGGCCGTGGACAATCGAGCGGTGGGCGATGGAAGTGAACTCGCCGATGGTTACCGCCGCGCCGGATTTGGAGTGGATCACCACGCCGTCCTGGATATTGGAGTTGGCGCCGATGGTGATCGGGTCCATGTCGCCGGTGGCGTCGACTTCATCGGCGCGGATCACCGCATAGGGGCCGACAAATACGTTTTCGCCGATGATCACTTTGCCGCAGATGATTGCGGTTTTATCGACGTAGGCCGACTCGGCGATGACCGGCAGATCGCCGGAAGGGTTCTTGCGGATCATGCTGCGGGTTCCTTGAGGGGTGCGGTGAGGATATGCACCTGGTCGTGTTCAATCGCGTTGTAAAAACAGGTCGGGCGCCCGGTGTGGCAGGCCGGGCCTTGTTGATCGACGATCAGGAGTACGGCATCGCCATCGCAATCCAGGCGCGCTTCGATCAACTGTTGGATGTGCCCTGAGCTTTCGCCCTTGCGCCACAATCGCTGGCGCGAGCGTGACCAGTAGCAGACGCGGCCGCTGGCGAGGGTTTCATCGAGGGCCTGGCGGTTCATCCAGGCCAGCATCAATACCTCACCGCTGCGCTGTTGCTGGGTGATGGCCGCGATCAGGCCGTCGCGGTTCCACGGTAAGGCATCCAGTACGTGGGCCAGGGGGAAGCGGCTGCCGATGGGCGCGGCTTCCAGCTCGAGCATCGACAGTGTCATGGGGTGCCCAAGGCGTTGTACAAAGTGTTGAGGTTGTATTCAAACAACCCGGTAAAAGTACTGGCCGGGCCTTTGGCAGCCAGTGCATCGGAGTACAACGTGCCGCCGATATGGGCGCCGCTTTCCACGGCAATCTGCTTGAGCAGGCGCGCGTCCTTGATGTTTTCCATAAACACCGCTTTGACGTGGGCCTGGCGGATCTGCGTGATCAACGCGGCGACTTCGGCCGCCGAGGGTTCGCGCTCGGTGGACAAACCCTGGGGCGCCATGAAGTCGATACCGTAGGCCTGGCCCAGGTAGCCGAAGGCGTCGTGGGAGGTGACGATGCGTCGATTGCCCGCAGGCAGCGCGGCAAACTTGGCCTTGGCTTCGGCCAGCAGGCGGTAGATTTTCTGCAGGTATGCCTGGCTGTTGTGTTGATAGTCGGCCTTGTTGGCCGGGTCGGCAGTGATCAACGCCTGGGTGATGTTGCTGACGTAGATTTCGGCGTTGGCCAGGTTATGCCAGGCATGGGGATCAGGGATCTTCTCGCCGTCTTCCTCCAGCGTGCGAGCGATCACGCCTTTGCTGGCGTTGACCACTGTCGCCTGGGTCTCGGTACTGGTAATCAGGCGATCCAGCCACGGCTCGAAGCCCAGGCCGTTCTTGATGATGACACGGGCCTTGAGCAGCGCCTTGGCATCGTCCGGGGACGGCTCGTAGGTATGGGCATCGGCGTCGGGGCCGACCATATTGCTGAGCTGGATATGCTCCCCGCCGACCTGCTGGGTTATGTCGGCGAGAATGCTGAAGCTGGTGACCACCTGGAGCTTGTCCTGTGCGGTCGCGAACGACAGCGGGAGCAGGACGCTGAACAGCACGAGTAGAGCGCGCATCGGAAAACACCTCATTGGGATGTAAGCAAGGGCGGGCGGCGCAGCAAGCCATGTACCGGCCCCAGCACCACGGACAGCAGGTACAAGCCGCCAGCGACCAGGACAATCGCCGGGCCGCTGGGCAGCGAGTAGTAGAACGACAGCAACAGCCCGAGCCATACCGACAGGCATCCCAGCACGGCCGAGACTGCAATCAACCTCGGCAGCCGCCGGCTCCAGAAGCGTGACGCCGCCGCGGGCAACATCATCAGGCCGACCACCATCAAGGCGCCGATGGCCTGGAAACCAATCACCAGGTTCAGCACGACCAGGGTCAGGAACACCCCATGGGCCAAAGGCCCGAGGCGGCTGACGGTTTGCAGGAATAGCGGGTCGAGGGTGTCCAGCACCAGCAACCGGTAGATCAGCGCCATGGCGATTAGGCTGAAACCGGACACCCACACCATGCCGGTCAATGTCGGGCCGTCTACCGCCAGCGCCGAGCCGAACAGCAGGTGCAGCAGGTCCAGGCGCTTGCCGGCCAGGCCGAGGATCAGCACACCGGCCGCCAGGGAAATCGGGTAGATCGCAGCCAGGCTGGCGTCTTCGCGCAGGCCGGTGCGGCGGGTGATCCACGCGGCGAGGCCGGCCATGCCCAAGCCGGCGCCGAGACCGCCGAGGGTCAGTGCCGGCAGGCTCAGGCCGGCAAACCAGAAGCCCAGTGCGGCGCCGGGCAGGATGCCGTGGGCCACGGCATCGCCGATCAGACTCATACGCCGCAGGATCAGGAACACCCCTAACGGCGCCGTGCTACACGCCAGCAGCAGGCCACCGAGCAGGGCGCGACGCATAAACACGAAGTCGTTGAAGGGCATCCACAGTTGGGCGGCGAGGTGCATCAGGCGACCTGCATCTGCGGCTGCTGAAGGATCAACTGTGTGCTGGGTGCGAGCACGCAGCCGCTGCTTTTGATGTGCAGTGCTTGCGGCAGGTGTTGGCGCACCGCGGCCAAGTCATGGCAGACCACCACCAAGGTGCGGCCTTCGGCATGCCAGGCGTGGATATGTTTCCACAGCAGTGCCTGGCCTTGTTCATCGAGTGCGGCGTGGGGTTCATCCAGCAACAACACAGGCGCTTGGGCCAGGCTGAGACGGGCGAGCAGGGCGCGTTGCAACTCGCCACCGGACAGGGCCATCAAGGGGCGCAGCTCAAGACCGCTGAGGCACCAGTCTTGCAGTACCGTTTGCAAGCGCTGGTTGCGTTGCTGCTGGGAGTGTTGGGTGCCCCATAGACCTGCGGCCACCAGCTCTTGCAGGCTGATGGGGAATTGTCGGTCCAGGTGTTGCTGCTGCGCCAGGTATGACAGGCCGCCGCGCCGTGGAACATCCAGGGTGACCTTGCCGGCCAGGGGCTTTTGCAGGCCGGCGATGACTTTCAACAAACTGCTTTTACCCGACCCGTTAGCGCCGATAACAGCGGTCAGGCTGCCTTTGCCCAGTTCGATATCAATGGCCGGCGTCAGCGGTTGGCCTGGTGCGCCCCAGCGCAGGGCATTGCAGCGGATCACGTGGTAGCCCTCGTCCAACGGGTTTCGGCCACGGCGTCGTGGGCGTGCAGGCTTTCGGCGTGGATGACTTTGACGTGAAAGGCTTGCACCGCGATCGAGCGTTGCAGCGCCAGGTTCAGGCGGCGGGCGGCGTCTTCGCAGAACATCAGGTTCTGGCCGTTGGCCAAGGCGAAGGCTTGCTCATCGGCACGTTTGACGGCGGTCTGCACGGCGGTGCCGAGGGCGGCTTCGGCGTGGTCGATCAACTCAGTCAGTGGCAGCGTGGGTTGCCCAGCTTGCAGAGCCACCAACAATTGCGCAGTGCTGCGCTGGCTGTGCGGCGTGGCGATGATCCCTTTGGCGCTGCCAAGCCAGGCCAGCACATCTTCGTGTTGCAGCGTTGTGTTGGCAAAGTCATCGATAAATTGCTGCTGAATCAACTGCCTGGCGAGGGCAGCCGAGCAAGGGCAGGTTGAGGAATAAGTAACGTCAATTTTTAGTTCCACGTGGAACATCTGCTTTTCCAGGCGCGCTTCGATGCTCACTGGATAGCTCTTCCAGCCGGCGAGCGGGCTGACCAGCGCAGGACGTTTGAGCAACAAGTCGGTATGAATCCGCAGGTACGCGCTGCTCGACAGGCCTTCATGGCTATCGAGAAAACGCTGGAGCACCTGACGCAGCAACGCTGGTTGCAGGTCTTGTGACTCAAGCATTTCCAGCGCCAGGTATAAGCGCGACATATGAATGCCGCGCGCTTCGCCATCGTCCAGGCTTACTCCTGCATCGGCCTTGGCGCTCAAACGTTGGCCGTCGATCAGGATTGGCAGGGCAATGCCACACATGCCCACCCAGTCGAGTGGCAAGGCTTGGCGAGAAGCCTGCGCGGCGATATCCGGCAGAGTCAGCGCATTCATAAGCAGGTCCATCGTTGGATATAAAGCGACATGTTATAGTATAACAATTAGATCGACGATTATTTTTCTGCGGTGAGTGTCATGCACAGACGTCAACTCCTAAGCCTGCTGCTGGCCAGCTCCGTGTTTACTTTGCCTTTTGCGGTGCATGCGACGCAGATTCGCAATGCGCGCCTGTGGCGCTCCAACGACAAGCTGCGACTGGTGTTCGACCTCAGTGGTGCGGTGAGCTACAGCACCTTTTCCCTGAACGCGCCCGAGCGGCTGATCATCGACTTGAGCGGCGCAGGCCTGAGCGGGGATTTCAGCCAATTGGCATTGGCCAACACTGGCATTACTGCGATTCGCTCAGGGCGTCTGAATGCGGGCGGGACACGGATCGTTCTCGATCTGGCTCAACCGATGCAGCTCAACAGTTTTGTCCTGCCGCCGCAGGATGGGCAGGGGCATCGCCTGGTGTTGGACCTGAGCAGCGGCGCCCGCCAAGCACCGGTGGAGAAGGCGCATCCCAAGCGCGACATTATCGTCGTGGTCGACCCTGGTCACGGTGGCAAGGACCCCGGCGCGGTTGGGGCAAAGGGTGAGCGGGAAAAAGACGTGGTGCTGGCTATCTCGCAGTTGCTGGCCAAGCGGCTCAAACGCGAGAAGGGCTTTACCGTGAAGCTGGTCCGCAACGATGACTTCTTCGTGCCGCTGCGCAAACGGGTGCAGATCGCCCGGCGCTACAAGGCCGATATGTTTATTTCGGTCCACGCAGATGCGGCGCCGCGACTGACCGCGTCAGGGGCTTCGGTGTATGCCTTGTCCGAAGGCGGCGCCACCTCGGCGACCGCGCGCTTCATGGCGCAGCGGGAAAATGGCGCAGATCTATTGGGCGCCACCAGCCTGCTCAACCTCAAGGACAAGGACCCGATGCTCGCCGGGGTCATTCTTGATATGTCGATGAGCGCCACCCTGGCCGCCAGCCTGCAACTAGGCAATGCCGTGCTGGGCAGCCTGGCGGGTATCACCACGCTGCATCAAAAGCGGGTGGAGCAGGCGGGGTTTGCGGTGCTCAAGTCGCCGGACGTGCCGTCGATCCTGGTGGAGACGGGCTTTATCTCCAACGTCCGCGACAGCCAGCGGCTGGTTACTGCGCGCCATCAACAGGCAATCGCGGATGGCCTGTTTGAGGGATTGCAGCGTTACTTCCAGAAGAATCCACCGATCAACAGCTATATGGCCTGGGCTCAGGAGCAGCAAAAAGGCCAGGCCTAGCAACCGCTGATCCGGCTACAAGTGAACTTGGCGCTGGAACCGCCGGAGCTGGAAAACCGGTTGATCGTGGTCCAGCCCACGCGCCGCGTATAGCCGACCCACGCCTCGCCATCGGAGGCCAGCCCGGTGAAGAACGTCAACTGGCCATAGCGGCTGTTGGTCTGCGCCCAGTAGCGTTTGCCGTCTACCTCGAACCCGCGCAAATACGTGGTGTTGCCTACGGTCGCGGCACTGTAGGCATTGCCCTGGGCATCAATGCAGGCCAACAGGGTGGCGCTGCGCGTGCAGGTGGCCAGGGCGTTGGACACTTGGGCACTGGCCTGGCTCGCAACCAGCAGCAACACGCCGCACAACACATATCTCATAAGGTTTCTCGGGGAATGGACGGGCTCAAGGATTGCGCCCTTCGTCGTGGCGGGCAAGAGGGGATTGGCTTATTTGTATTGTTATACTATAACATCAAAAAACAGCCTGACCCGTGAATCGCCCCCATGACTGAACAAGACCTGCTCGCCCAGCCGCCCGCCGAGTATATGAATGAGGCCCAGCAAACCTTCTTCCGTGAGCTGTTGTTGGCCCAGCGCTCTGACCTGCAAACGCGCATCGATGCCGAGTTCATGGTGCTGCGCGAGCAGGAGCCCAATAGCGACCCCGCCGATGTCGGCAGCGCCGAAGAACAACGCCACTGGCAACTACGCCTGCTGGAGCGGGAAAAGAAGCTGCTGGACAAGATTGATGAAGCCCTCGAGCACCTCGCTCGCGGTGAATACGGCTGGTGCCGCGAGACGGGCGAGGCGATTGGCCTCAAGCGCCTGTTGCTGCGGCCCACGGCCACCCTGTGTATTGAAGCCAAAGAACGTGAAGAGCTGCGCGAACGCCATCAACGGGCGATTTGACCGGCCAACCTGATGAGGAACACCTGATGACCGACCGACTACCCGTTACTGTGCTGTCCGGATTTCTCGGCGCCGGTAAAAGCACGCTGCTCAATTACGTCCTGCGCAACCGCGAAAACCTGCGGGTGGCGGTGATCGTCAACGATATGAGCGAAATCAACATCGATGGGGCCGCTGTCCAGCGTGACGTCAGCCTCAATCGCGCCGAAGAAAAGCTGGTGGAGATGAGCAACGGCTGCATCTGCTGCACGTTGCGCGAAGACTTGCTGATCGAAGTAGGAAAGCTCGCCAAGGAAGGGCGGTTCGATTACCTGCTGATCGAATCCACCGGCATTTCCGAGCCGCTGCCGGTGGCGGAAACCTTCACTTTTCGCGATGAGAACGGCCAGAGCCTGGCGGATATCGCACGGCTCGACACCATGGTCACTGTGGTCGACGGCATGAACTTCCTGCTCGATTACCAGGCCGCTGAAAGCCTGGCGTCCCGGGGCGAAACCCTGGGTGAGGACGACGAGCGCTCCATCACCGACCTGCTGATCGAACAGATCGAGTTTGCCGACGTCATCCTTGTCAGCAAAATCGACCTGATCAGCAGCCACGAACGTGAAGAACTGGTGGCCATCCTCGAACGCCTGAATGCCCAGGCACGCATCATTCCCATGGTGATGGGCGAGGTGCCGCTGGCCGAGATCCTCAATACCGGGCGTTTTGACTTCGAGCGCGCGGCCCAGGCGCCGGGCTGGTTGCAGGAGTTGCGCGGCGAGCATGTGCCGGAGACCGAGGAATATGGCATTGCCTCCACGGCCTATCGGGCGCGTCGGCCATTCCATCCCCAGCGCTTTTTCGACTTTATCGACCGCCCGTGGAGCAACGGCAAGTTGCTGCGCTCCAAGGGTTTTTTCTGGCTGGCCAGCAAGCATCGCGATGCCGGCAGTTGGTCCCAGGCCGGTGGCCTGATGCGCCATGGTTTTGCCGGTCGGTGGTGGCGCTTTGTGCCCAAGAGCCAGTGGCCCGAAGACCAGGAAAGCGTCGCGGCGATCATGGGCAACTGGCAACTGAGCACCGGCGACTGCCGCCAGGAACTGGTGTTTATCGGGCAGAACATCGATTTTGCGCAACTGCGCGCTGAACTGGATGGGTGCCTGCTGACCGACGATGAAATGGCCCTGGGCGTCGATGGTTGGCGCCTGCTGGTCGATCCTTTTGGCCCTTGGTACGAGGAGGCAGCCGCCTGATGCTGGCACCTGTGATTCAACTGCGTCCGGTCATTCGCCAGACCCGTGGGGAAACCCCGCTGGCGCTAGCCGACATCCTGGACAACGGCGTCAACCTGGCGCTGTGGCAACGCCAGTTGCCGCTGCATATCGCCGAGTTTGGCGCCTTGCTGGTCTCGCTGAACGAGCCGCTTGCCGAGTCGCTGGTGGTGGAGTTGGACAGCGAAGAAGCTGAGCCCAACTTGCTGGGCCTGGCCGCAGGCTGTCGTGACCTTGAAGGTTACGACGGGTTTATCGCCGATGTGGCATGGCTGGTCAGCGCCTTTGCCTGCCTGTTGGGGGCCAAGCGCATCGGTGTGCGGCTGAGGCTGCTGGACAAGGCCATGTGCCCGCGTTTTCATGTCGATCACGTACCCGTGCGCCTGATCACCACCTATGCCGGCATCGGTAGTCAGTGGCTGCGCGAAGGGGTGATGGACCGCCGCCAGTTGAGCCAGGCAGACGCGGAACCCAGCGAGCGCATCGAGCAGATCCACTGTGGCGAAGTCGCCCTGCTCAAGGGCGAAAAGTGGCGCGGCAATGAAGGCTACGGCTTGATTCATCGCTCGCCGGCGTTGGCCGCCAACGAACGGCGGCTGATTCTGACGCTGGATTGGTTGGCATAACCGGGTAGGATCAAGCGTCTCTACACGGCCTGAATAATGTCCACGATGCTGCAGAACATTCCCACCCATGTGATTGCCGGCCCTTTGGGGGCAGGCAAGACCAGCCTGATCAAGCACCTGCTCGCCCAGCGCCCATCCAATGAGCGTTGGGCGGTGTTGATCAATGAGTTCGGGCAGATTGGCCTGGATGCCGCACTGCTGACCCAGGATGACGACGGCATTGCCCTCGGTGAGGTGGCCGGCGGCTGCTTGTGTTGTGTGAATGGCGCGCCGTTCCAGGTAGGCCTGGGTCGATTGTTGCGTAAGGCCAAGCCTGACCGGCTGTTTATCGAGCCCTCGGGGCTTGGCCATCCGGCGCAATTGCTTGAGCAGTTGCGCCAGGCGCCTTGGCAAACCGTGCTGGCCGTCCAGCCTTGCGTGCTGGTACTCGACGGCCAGGCTTTGGCGGCAGGCAGGCCGTTGCCCGAGTCCCAGCGTGAAGCTCTGGCCAGTGCCGGGCTGCTGGTGCTGAACAAGGATGAAGGGTTGGATGCCGTACAGCGCGGTGAGATTGAAAGTTCGCTGCCGGCTTGCGAGGTTTTCTGGACCCGACAGGCGCAACTGCCATTGGCCCGGCTGCCGGGCCTTAATGCTCAGGCGCGGGCGGCTGTGGATAACTTCGAGACACCCAAGGGGCTGGGGCAGATTCCGGCCGTCTGGAGCGATCCCTGCGTACCGATTTGCCTGCACCAGGCCCAGGCGGGTGCGTGGAGCATTGGTTGGCGCTGGCATCCGAGCCAGCAGTTCGACACCTGCAAAGTCCGGCAATGGCTGGAGAGCCTGGACTGGCAGCGCGCCAAATTGGTTATCCACAGTGCCGATGGCTGGTTCTCGGCCAACGCTGTGGATAACTCCACACTCACCTGGCAGCCCAGCGAATGGCGCCGGGACTCACGTATCGAGCTGATTTTCAGTGAGCAACAGGACGCGGCGATGCTGCAAACAGCCTTGGCCAATTGCCGTCAGTGACGGGTCTTGCTGTGCTCCTGACGCCACTGGCTCAGTTCAATCACTTCGGCACTGGGCGGTGGCGTCTTTATTTCAAACGGGTAGGGCGCCAGTTCGATCTGCGCACTGTGGGCACCAAACTGGGTGATGGTCCCGGGATGGCGGGCTTCGCCGGTCACGGTGAACTCGAAGTTGTAGACCCGCGCCAAACGCCGACGGCCGTTGGCGTCCTTGACGAAACCGATGCGTTTCAAAGCCACGGCGCCGTCGAGCAGTTCGATATCGAGCTTGGCGCAATGCTGTTTGACCCTCTCCAACGCCCGCTCGCGCAGGCCGTGGTTGTGCCACACCCAGGCGGCAGCCGCCGCCAGCAACATCAGCACAAAGATATTTCCCAGGGTCAGCATGCGATTTGCTCCAACAAAGTAAGGCCAGCTTAACTGTGTCTCTGGTCTGTCGTACAGGCTGCTTTTAGTCGCATACTGCGCGGCCAGAATTTAACGGTTTTACGGAAGTCCCCGCATGAAACGTACGCCTCATCTGCTTGCGATCCAGTCCCACGTGGTCTTTGGCCATGCCGGCAACAGCGCCGCCGTGTTTCCCATGCAGCGGGTTGGGGTGAATGTCTGGCCGCTCAACACCGTGCAGTTCTCCAACCATACCCAGTATGGTCAGTGGGCGGGAGAAGTGTTGGCGCCGCAGCAAATTCCTGCGCTGGTAGAGGGGATCGCGGCGATTGGCGAACTGGGCAACTGTGATGCCGTGCTGTCCGGCTACCTGGGCAGCGCCGCCCAGGGCCGGGCGATCCTGACCGGCGTGGCACGTATCAAGGCGATCAACCCCAAGGCGCTGTATCTGTGTGACCCGGTGATGGGCCATCCGGAAAAAGGCTGCATCGTGCCCCAGGAAGTCAGTGATTTTCTGCTGGACGAAGCGGTGGCCATGGCCGACTTCCTGTGCCCCAACCAATTGGAGCTGGACAGTTTTTCCGGGCGTAAACCGCAGTCGCTGTTCGATTGCCTGGGGATGGCGCGGGCCCTGCTGGCGCGAGGGCCCAAAGCGGTTTTGGTCAAGCACCTGGACTACCCGGGCAAGCTGGCGGACGGTTTCGAGATGCTGCTGGTGACCGCCGAAGGCAGCTGGCACCTGCGTCGGCCGCTGCTGGCATTCCCGCGCCAGCCGGTGGGAGTGGGCGACTTGACCTCAGGGTTGTTCCTGGCGCGGGTGCTGCTGGGCGACAGCCTGCTGGCGGCCTTTGAGTTCACCGCGGCGGCTGTTCACGAAGTCCTGCTGGAAACCCAGGCGTGCGCCAGTTACGAGTTGGAATTGGTGCGGGCCCAGGACCGCATCGCCCACCCGCGCGTACGTTTCGAAGCCACGCCGATCAGCCTCTAACACCACCCACCCAATGTGTGCGGGCTTGCTCGCGAAGACGCTGTACCAGTCAGCACATGTATTGACTGATCCACCGTCTTCGCGAGCAAGCCCGCTCCCACATTTTGATTGGGTTTACACGTCAGCCTTGATCTCCTGGTAGCGCTTCTCCAGCTCCTGGCGGATCTGCCGGCGCTGTTTGCCCTGGATAAACCGGCGCTTGTCTTCGCTGTTCTGTGGCTGCAACGCCGGCACGGCGGCCGGTTTGCGGTCGTCGTCGACCGCGACCATGGTGAAGAAGCAACTGTTGGTGTGGCGTACCGAACGCTCGCGGATGTTCTCGGTGACCACCTTGATCCCCACTTCCATCGAAGTGTTGCCGGTGTAGTTGACCGACGCCAGGAACGTCACCAACTCGCCGACATGGATCGGCTCGCGAAAAATCACCTGGTCCACCGACAGCGTGACTACATAGCGCCCGGCATAACGGCTGGCGCAGGCGTAGGCCACTTCGTCGAGGTACTTGAGCAGGGTGCCGCCGTGGACATTGCCTGAGAAGTTGGCCATGTCAGGGGTCATCAATACCGTCATCGACAGCTGGGCGTTTCCGGGTTCCATAGCACACTCACGGTTGTAGGCATTGGTTGGGGGGCACCTCTGCGGATGCTGGAATCATTACAGCGCCATCCCTTACGGGACGCCGGGACGGGGTTTGCCGTCACGCCCAAGGCGATCTGTTTCCATATATTGCACCGGCTTTCTGCCGGAAGTCGCGGTGTTACCCTTGAAAAGCCCATTTCAAGGGCATTTCTTACGATTAAGGCAGACTTTTCCTTCCGCACATTTCGCGCCGTTGTAGCGGCCGCGTGGAAATCGGGACAGTGCCAGTACCCTCAAGGAGCCCCTCGCCATGCACGCCATCAGCTTTATCCAGGACTTGGCCGTGATCATGCTCGTGGCGGGGGTGGTGACTATCCTGTTCCATCGTCTCAAGCAGCCGGTCGTCCTGGGGTACATCGTCGCCGGCTTCATCATTGGCCCGCACACGCCGCCCTTCGGGCTGATCCACGATGAGGACACCATCAAGACCCTGGCCGAGCTGGGGGTGATCTTCCTGATGTTCTGCCTGGGCCTGGAGTTCAGCCTGCGCAAGCTGTTCAAGGTGGGTGCCACGGCGTTTATCGCGGCCTTCATGGAAATCATCCTGATGATCTGGATTGGCTACGAAATTGGCCAATGGTTCGACTGGAACACCATGGACTCGCTGTTCCTCGGCGCGATCCTGGCGATTTCCTCGACCACCATCATCGTCAAGGCGCTCAACGACCTGAAGATGAAAAACCAGCGCTTTGCCCAACTGATCTTTGGCGTGCTGATCGTCGAAGACATCCTCGGTATCGGCATCATCGCCTTGTTGTCGAGCATCGCCGTCAGCGGCACGGTCAGCTCCGGCGAGGTGTTTTCCACGGTGGGCAAGCTCTCGCTGTTCATGATCGTGGCCCTGGTGATCGGCATTCTGCTGGTGCCTCGGCTGCTGGCCTACGTGGCCAAATTTGAAAGCAACGAGATGCTGCTGATCACCGTTTTGGGCCTGTGTTTCGGTTTTTGCCTGCTGGTGGTCAAGCTCGAATACAGCATGGTGCTGGGCGCCTTCCTGATCGGCGCGATCATGGCCGAATCCCGGCAGCTGCTGAAAATCGAGCGTCTGATCGAGCCGGTTCGCGACATGTTCAGCGCGATTTTCTTCGTGGCGATCGGCTTGATGATCGACCCGCAGATCCTGCTGCAATACGCCTGGCCGATTGCGGTCATTACCGTAGCCGTGGTGCTGGGCAAGATGCTGTCCTGTGGCCTTGGCGCGTTTATCGCCGGTAATGACGGCCGGACTTCGTTGCGGGTCGGGATGGGCCTGTCACAAATTGGCGAATTTTCTTTCATCATTGCGGCGCTTGGGATGACCTTGCAGGTCACCAGCGACTTTCTTTACCCGGTGGCGGTGGCGGTTTCCGCGATTACCACGCTGCTGACGCCGTACCTGATCCGTGGCGCCGACCCGTTGTCATTGAAGATCGCAGCGGTGATGCCGCAGCGCCTGAGCCGGGTGTTTGGCATGTATGGCGAATGGCTGCGCAGTATTTCGCCCCAAGGCGAGGGCGCGATGCTGGCGTCGATGATCCGCAAGATCATCCTGCAGGTAGGGGTGAACCTGGCACTGGTGGTGGCGATTTTCTTTACCGGTAGTTTCTTCGCGGCACGAATTGGCGGGTATCTGGAAGGCTGGATCAGTGATCCGAGTTGGCAGAAGGCATTGATCTGGGGCGGTGCATTGTTGCTGTCGCTGCCATTTTTGATCGCCGCGTACCGCAAGCTCAAGGCGCTGTCGATGTTGCTGGCGGAGATGAGCGTGAAGCCGGAAATGGCCGGGCGTCATACCCAGCGCGTGCGGCGGGTGATTGCCGAACTGATCCCGATCCTCTCGCTGCTGGTGATCTTCCTGCTATTGGCGGCCTTGTCGGCCAGTATCCTGCCGACCAACAAGCTGCTGGTGTTGATTGCCGTGGTCACGGCTGCGGTGGCCGCAGTGCTCTGGCGCTGGTTCATCCGCATACATACGCGCATGCAAGTGGCCTTGCTGGAGACCCTGGATAACCACAAGGACACCCCGGAGCACTGAGCACCCCCCTCTGGCGAACGACTCACCGTAGGAGCCGTACGCAGGGTTTGTGAGATCAGCTTTCTAGCCAGACGTCCCGCGCCCAGTGCCACACCGATTCCCAGGACTCTTCGGTGACCAGCTCTTCTTCGCCGGACCACAGCACTACCGTGCCGTCTTCTTCGACGCAGTAGTAATCGTCACCGTCCTGGCAGATCGGGATCAGCTCGCGAGGCACGCCGATATCCCAGGCATTGGCCGCGACTTCCGGCAGATAGGTGTGGGACTGTGGGTCGGTGATGGTCACCGGCTCCAGGCTGCCGTACACCACATCGCTGACGGTCAGCAGGAATTCCTTGAACACAAACGGGATGTTGATAAACAGCTGTTCTTCGACTTCCACCAACTGGTCTTCGTCGGGCAGTTCCAGAGGAACCGGTACCGGTTCGTTGGCTTCACGCAATTGTTCGATAACTTCTTCCACGGCCGGGATCCTCATGCTAGATGGCGCGGTTTATAGGGGCGTTTTATACAGTAGCTCGCTATAAGTGCAACCGCGAAATAGAAAACCCGGTGAAGACGGTTAAAACTGCTTTTCCAGCTTTAGGCTGATGCTGTTTTTGTCGTAGGAATAAAGCCAGTCGACATTGCTTACGACCTTGTTGTATTTGACCGTCAGACTGGGCACCACATCCATCACCGCCAGGCGTGGGGCGCGCAGGATAAAGGTGTAGCCCTGTTCATCGTCGCTGCGTCGGTCATCGACGAGGGCGCTGTAGGCATCGTATTGGCGTTTGCGGTATGACGCGAACAGCACAGCGCTGACTCCCACCTCGAAATCCTTGGCGACGCCCAGCCGCACACCTTTTTGCAGGTAAGCCTGGGTGCGATCCCGTGCGTTGCGCTGGCTCAGGTCGACGCCGCCGAACAACGTCCAGCGCTGGGGCAGGGCCTGCCACAGAGTGGCGTAGACCGAGCTGATGCCGCCGTCGAGGTTGCTGTTGAGGTCGTGCTTGTAGGCCATATCCTTGTATTCGCCTTCCAGCTTGAACATGCGCGTAGCCGATAACGTGTGAATCCATTCGCCCCGCAACCCCCAGGCGCTGTACATGGCGTTGTCGGCGATGGTGTTGAACTCATACGATGGCCCGAGGGAGTACTGGTTTTTCGCATCGTGGTAGCTGTAGCCGGCGTTGTTGATAAGGGTGCTTTCGTTGTACTTGCTCTCCTTTTCATACGCCTGGCCGTACAACAGCGAGCGCATGAACACCCCGTGATGACCGCTGAGGGCGATGCGTTTGTTGAGCGTGGCCTCGTAATCCGCGCCGTGGGCAGACACAGCCTTGGGCAGCGAGCGTTGGACCAGAATGGTTTCTTCGGCAGTGACGTAGCGATACGTCACTGTGCTTTCGGGGGACTGATTGAGGTTTTTGCCCCAGGTCGGGCCAATGGCGAAGGAGCCTTGCCAGTCTTCGCGGTGATCCAGGGCCTGCTTGAAACTGTCGACGGTCTTGCCCAGGCCCATGGCCTGCGCGTCGGAGGGGCTGAGGCCACTGCTGATCTGTTGGAATACGGCGTTGGACTCGCCATCCTTGCGGTTCTCGAACAGCACCCGCGCCAGCTCCAGGCGGCCCGGCAGGAAGTCGGACTGTATCGCCAGCAATTGGCGGTAATAATCTTCGGCTTGCTCCAGGTCGCCTTCGGCGCGGGCCAGGCCACCCTTGGCATAGGCGGTGAGCATCGGATCATGGCCGGGCAGGGCGGTGTAGCGTTTGAGATAGTCCCTGGCCTGTGGCCAGTTCTGGCGTGAGAGGGACACGTACACCGCGCGGCCCAATTCATCCAGGTTGTTGCCGACGGTGTAGTCCTGGCCGTCGATGTTCAAGAGTGGCGCGGCGCCGTCGCTGGGCAATTCATCCTTGAGCAACTCGCGCTCTTGCTGATTGGCGCGGTACTCGATGGTCTGGTTCAGGCGCAAGCTGGTGTCCTGGTCGGCAGCAAATAGCGCAGGGGCCATGAACAGCAGCAGGGAAAAGGGTAAAGCGTGGAGCGTGAGGGATCGCTTGCAGTAGGGCTGGGGCATTACCGGGCTCTCGGGATCGCTTCAAAACGCCAAAAGCAAGTGCCTGGGGGCAGGCACTTGCTTGGGTGGTGCTACAACAGGTTCAACCGGCGATTACTTGGCTACGCCACCGAAGGAGATGTCGTAGTCGCGATTGGAGAACGTGGTGATACCGGCCAGCGACGCGGTGGAGCCTGCGCCGAAGAAGCTGCCTTGGGAGGTCCCGGACGAAAGCAGCGCGTTGGTTGCGGTATTACGCGCCTGGGCAGTACCGGCGAAGCCTGCAGTGGCGGTGTCGATGGCGGCGGTTACTTGAACTTTCAGCGTGCTGTTGCTCAGTGAGCCGGTCAAGGTAGGTGCAGCGTTGCCGAACGAGGCGGTCAGGTCGCCAGACAGCATGTTAGCCCCGGAGTAGTTGTTGATGCCCTGTACCGCGTAGGTCACGCTGGCCGTTGGCAGTACGCGGCCAGCGGTATCGCCGGAGTAGTACACGACACGGCTTGGGTCATTGTTGGCACCAGTCTGGGACCACTCTCCGTAGTACACCTGTTGGTTGGCAACTTGTTTGAAATCGAAGTTGCCCAGTGTGGAGTGAGAGGGTGGCATCATCGCGGTAGTAATAGTGGAGACGCCATTGGCATCGGTGGCAGCCATACCTTTCAAACCGCTGAAAGCGACTTTAGTGCCGTTGTAAAAAGCCTTGACGCCAATGGCCGGTTGGCCAGCGGAGCCTGGGTGGTTGGTGGAGCCTGAGCCACTGGAACCGTCAACGACGATCGTGCCATCGTAACTTTGACCAGAAGAAGTGGCTGCTTGAGCAACGCCAGCCAGACCCAGAAGTGCCATTGCCAATACTGTGTAGTTGAAAGATTTCATTTCATCATCCATTGAGTGATTTAAATTAAGTCAACACGTCAAGCGTTTGCCAATTTCTTCTTAGCCTCCCATGCAATACCTCCAGGATTAAAAAGTAGCGGTGAAACCGAGCTTCAAAGTTCGACCCGGCGCAGGCATGGCCGAACGCGTCAGTGGGTCGATGTAATAAAGGTTGCTCAAGTTGGTGCCGGTTAACTCGATGGATGCGTCATCGGTCAACTTGTAGTTCACGTAGGCGTCATAAGTGACGATCTTGTCCCATGACATAGGCGTATTCAGGTAATAACTGACCATGGCGCTGTTGGGGTAGTTGTCATAAAACTTGTTTTCATGTTGGCGGTAATAAATAGCCCGTCCGCCCACTTCCAGCTTTCGATCAAGGAATCGCGCACCCAGACCAAGGTTGGCAGTCCACTCCGGCATTGCCATGCTCACCAGGTATCCGCCTACAAATCCGTCATCCACGCAGTTGGGGGTACTGCCGTCGGTGCTGACGGAGACAGCCGAGTTTTCATCGCAGACTCTGTTTTTCAGGACATGACCAATGCTCATGTCGGTGAAAAACCGTCCATTATCGTAGCGCCCTTGGAACTCCACACCCGAAGTGACCTGCTTTTCCAAGTTGCTGAAGCGCAGTTGTGGGTCGCGTTCGATCACGTTTTTGGTGGTGTTGTAGTAATAGCTCAGCTTGATGTCGGCGGTTTCGCTGCCCCCCCAGCCGGCCAGGTTATGGATGTAGGCGGCTTCATAGTTATGGGCATGCTCAGGCTTGAGGCCCCAGGGATTGACCGAGGAGGAGAAGCCAATGGTGCTTTCAAACATACTCGGGTAACGGATGGCCTCGCTGTAGCGAAGATAGACCCGGCCATTTTCCGAGGTGTAAAACGTGCCAGACAATGAGGGCGTCCAACCGCTGTCTTTCTGATGCTTGGCCGTTATATCTTTCTCGTAGCCTTCACCATTACCGCCTGCGCTGCAGGAAATAATATTTTCGCCTGCATTCAATCCGTTAATGCATGGATTGTTATCGCGTGAATAACCACCTTTGCCATCGCTCGCCCAATCTGCCCGGTGCTGAGTGTCCTGCACACGGGGTGTTTGTTGTTTGATTACGTCAATTATCTCCTGGCGCTCTGATTCCGGAGTATCAAACATATCCCAGAAAACTTTGTTGCTTGCAATTTGTCGATCGATGTCGGCTTGTAACTCGGCGTCGGTCAGTGTCTTTCGCGTGGTGTAATATACGCGACGTCCGGTTTCTTCAAACTGCGTTGTTATTCCGCTCTTATCCTGAGCACTTTTCAAATAATCATCAAATGCCCAATAAGACGAATAACGCATCCCCGCCTCAAACTTGGCGAAGCTCACGGGACGCCAGTCGAACTTGAAGTTGTATTCCTGCTCTTCACGGCGGCCGGCGCGAGGGTACATGCGCAACGTGTCACTGATGATGGGGTCGTAATAGTTGTCGTTCGAGCCCAACTTTTCATGCTGGTAACTACCACCCAGCGTCAGATCGAGGCTGTCGAGCAACTTGAACTTGTTGCTTGCGGTCAGGCCGATACGATCATGCTTGGAGTTGGCCAGGGCGGTATTACGGTACACCGGGTCGGCGAGGGTGGTTTGATTGGGGACGCCGCCGCTGCTGTAGGTATCGCTGCGGGTGTTGGTCATCCACAGGTTGGAATAGAAATCCACCCACGGGTTTCCCTCGGGCTTGAGGTTGTATTCCAGGTTGTAGGCTTTGCTTTGCACATGGCTCAACGGCCACTGCGGCACGCCTTTGTTGGCGGCGTCGTAAGTTGTGCCGGGTTTAAAGAACGAGATCCGTGATGGCAGGATCTCGCCATACAGCGCATCGGTGTCGCGGTAGCCGAACTCCAGGGACTGGTTTTCATCGATCTTGAATTTGGCCTTGCCCAGCCAGGACTCCATCTTGCTGGAGGTGTTGGGGACTTCATCGCCCGGTTTGTAGATGGTCGCGAGGTTGGGAATGTAGTCAAACTGTCCGTTGACTTGCTTTCCACTGGAGTAGAAGTCGCTCTTGTTCTTGCCCGCGTAGTGGTTACCTTTTTCGCGAAAGGCGTAGGCGGCCAGCAGTTCGAATTTTTCCTGGCGGGTGGCCAGTGCCAGGCGGTAGGCGGAGTCATCGCTGGACAGCAGCTTGTTACTGCTGCTGGTGCGTGAGTGTTTGTACAAAGAGTGATCGTAATAGCCCCTGATAGGCGAGTATTCATAGCCGGGGCTGGGCATTTGTCCGGTCATCAGCGTCGGCAGTTTGGGCGACACCGAGTTGTTGCTGCCTTCTATTTTAAGTTCGCCACCATATTCCTGGTCCTGCTTGAGCACGTCGTCGACGTTCAGGGTGCTGGCCACCACCGCGCCGCCGATGCCGCTATAGACGTTGCGCTCCAGGTTCGGGCCCTTTAACACCTTGATGCTACCGATCAGGTTGGGGTCGATGTAGTTGCGGTTGTTGGCGCCCATATAGCCGCGATAAGCGGTGATTGCCTGCTCGGTGCCGTCGATGGTCAGCGGCACGCGCCCCGGGCCCTGGATGCCGCGGATGTTCGGGTCCAGCGCGCCGCTGTTACGCGAATCGCCGCTGTAGACGTTAAGCATGCCCTTGAACATATCGGCGGGGGCCGCGCCTTTGTAGCGTTCGATCTGCTCCTTGCCGGCGTAGACCGTGGAGATGTCCTGGTCGTAGACGTCGTTGTAGCCCTTTTCGTCGCGCGACTGTTTGCCTTCCATGCCGAGCACGTAGGTGGGATGCAGGTCGCCAGGCAGGATGCCGGCCGAGTTCGGCCCGGGTTGCACCTGGATGATCGGGCGGTCGGAAGGGCCGCCGAGGCTGTAGGTGACACCTTGATTGGCCAGCAATGTTTGCAACGCTGCGTCCAGGGACAGGCGACCCTTGACCGGGTTGCCGTAGCTGTTGGTGAAGTCGTTGCTGCCCAGGTAAAGCTCGACACCGGCCTGGCGCGCCAGCAGCACCAAGGCCTGATCCAGGGCCAGGGTAGGCACGTCGAAATTATGTACAGCAGTGGCCGGGGCGTGCGCTGCACTGGCGGCTGGGGCTGCCCGCACCGGGCTGATGGTCGCGGCATCGGCGACCAGCGCAATGGCGGCCAACCGAATTCCCAGGCTCAACCGGGTGCGTTTTGTTGCCCTGCACTTTTTGTTGTTCTCTTGCGTCTGCAAAACCGGCCTCACTAAAGTAAATAAGATTTATTCACATGTAGTAGAAACGGCCCAGCTGCAAAAACGCGATAGATCGTTATGATCTATGTATAGAGTTTTTTATCTTAATTTTTAAGGTTGATCAGTAGATCAGTGTCAATCCAGGCAACTCGACAATCCGCCCATGGGCTTGCGCCACCAGGTGCTTGAGCGCTTCGTCCAGGTTATCCAGGCGCATCACCGCACTGATTTTGACGTTGCGCAGCGCCTCACCTTTGACCAGCACCAGTCCAGGTCGATAGCGATTGATGCGGGCAGTGGCGTCGGCCAGGGACTCACGCTGGAACACCAGCCGTCCTTCCTGCCAACTGGCCAATTCCTCGGGGCTGGTGCTCAGCGGTACAAGGCCCGATTTCGGGCTGAAACGCAGGCTGTTGCCCTGCTCAAGCAATGCCGAGCCGGCTGCCTCATCGCGGCCGTGATCGGTCAGGTTGACCTCGACCCGGTGCTGTAATACGCCCACCCAGCCTTCGCGATCCTTGCCAATGCCCACCAGATAACGGGTGCCGCGTGCCGTGATATCGGCGCCGGGTGCCTGGACGGTGAAGGGGCGACGCTCCTGTTCATTCATCGGCGCAGGTGTGAATACGGCTTCGCCCTGGCTCAAGCGCACGCGCCGGGTCTGGTCGTCGTAGGCCAGGTTGAGAATGCTGTGGCTGCCCAATTGCACCTGGCTGCCATCGGCCAGGGTGATCTGGCGTACTTCGCCAAAGCCGGTGTGATAGTCGCTGTTCAGGGCTTGCACCCAGAAAGGTGGCGCCAACAGCATCCAACAGCCGATTGTCAGTGCGGCCAAGGCGCTGCCGCCGACAACCGGCATGCGCAGCCAGGCAGAACGCGGCGGGCGCTGGGGTTTTACATAACCGGGACGTTGCTTGAGCTGTGCGGTGGCCTGCCACGCACGATTGGCGCGCTCGGCGGCGGCGGCGTGCAATGGATCGGCAGCCAGCCAGTGCTCAAAGGCCTCGAGTTCACGTGCCGAAAGCTGTCCTTGGCGATGGCGCATCACCCAGTCGGCAGCTTTGCGCTCTACCGGGTCGATAGTCTGTGGGGAGGCGTTCACGGTTGGGTCTATTTACCTTTTGGCTCTTTGTCGTACACAAGGCTCAGCCCTCTTGGCCAGGTTCCAGCGCCCGACCAATCCTGGCCAGGGCCATTGCCATGTGTTTTTGTACAGAGCTTGTGGATATCCGTAAATAGCGCGCGGTCTCTTTGTGCGTCATGCCCTCGACACGGCAGAGCATAAATACGTCGCGGGTACGGGCAGGCATGCGCTCAAGCAGGCTTTCCAGGTGTTCCAGTTCGAGTGCGCCGAGTGCCTGTTCTTCAGGGCAACTGGTCTCATCGACCAACGTGGCGAAAAAGGCCGTGGGGTCGTTGTCATAGCGCTTTTCACCAAAGCGGCGGTGATGGTCGATCATCAGGTTGTGCGCCACCCGAAACAGATAGGACGGTGCGCACAGCACGCGTTCCAGGCTCTCCAGCTGGGCGATGCGCAAAAATGTGTCCTGCACCAGGTCGGAGGCCAGGCTGGGGGAGCACTTCTTGCGCAACAGGTAACGATGCAACGCAGGGGCGTGTTGAGTGAACAGTTTTTCCAGCACGGCGGCACTTTCCTATGCTCGGGCAGAACCGGGGAGGGCGAGTATAATGAGAGTCGTTCTCATTAATCCAGTAAAACTCCGCACTGAGTTTTCCGCAGGCAAAAAAACACCCCGGCGGTGCAGGCTCTTGGGAGCGCTGCACCCGACCGGGGCGTTTGTTACAGCAGGCTATGCGCCTTTGCGGATCAGCCGTTCTGGCGGATACCGGCTACCAGCCAAGGCTGGTTTTCGCCTTGCGGACGTTCCATGTTCCAGCTTTCGCTGAACACTTCGCCCTGGTCGAAGCGCGAAGTCTTCGACACACCGCTGAAGGTCAGGGTGGCGATGGTCTTGTCGGCGCGGTCATCCACACCTTCCAGTTGCACACGCAGGTCGTCGATGTAGGTCGACTGGAATGCGTCGCCCAGTTCGGCACGTTCGCGCTTGAGGAACTCCAGCAATTGCGGGGTTACGAACTCGGCGATCTTGTCCATTTCGTTGGCGTCCCAGTGTTGCTGCAGGGACTGGAAGTGGTTGCGGGCCGCTTCGACGAAACGTTCTTCGTTGAACCAGGCTGGCGCGTTGATCACCGGACGAGCGGCAGCAGCAGGTGCCGCCGAGCCGCCGAAGATCGAACCCATGGCAGGCTTTTGCTCGAACACTTCACGCTGCATCGGCGCGCCGGCTGGAGCCAGGTGCTCCTGCTGCTTGCGGCGACGGGCGGCGATAAAGCGGAAGATCACAAAAGCGATGACCGCCATGATCAGGATGTCGAAGATCTGCATGCCCTGGAAGCCGCCGCCCATGAACATGGAAGCGAGCAGGCCACCGGCAGCGATACCGGCCAGAGGGCCCAACCAGCGCGAAGCACCGCCGGCCTTGGCAGCAGCGCCTGCGGCACCGGCTGCACCTGCGGTGGCAGCCGCTCCGCCCATGCCGCCAGCGGCTGGGGCCATTTGGCTGGTCTGATGGCTCGGCGCTGCGCCGGAGCTTTTGCCGCCACCAAAGCGTTTGGCGTTGGCGTCGAGGCTCATCGTCAGGCCGATGCACAACGCCATGGCGATGCTAAGAAAACGTTTCATAAAGGGAATTCCCATTTGTGGATTGCACGCGCGCCATGTTGCACAGGTGTACTGACAGTGGCTAGCGACATAATGTTTCGGGCTTTTGCGTAAGGCCTAATCCGAATGCTCCGTAGGAGGTATTCGTACACGGTGTAGGAGCGAGCTTGCTCGCGAAAAACCCTAAGACACCACGTTCATTCAGGATGCCCGCGTTATCGTTGACGATCTTCGCGAGCAAGCTCGTTTAGACCGCTTCAAGCTTGGCGTAGCCCATCATCAGCCACTTGCTGCCTTCAGCGAAGTTCACCTGCACGCGGGCCTGGGCCCCGGCGCCTTCGAAGTTGAGGATCACCCCTTCGCCAAAGATCGCATGCCTGACCTGCTGGCCAAGGCTGAACGGGGTTTCGGGAATTTCCGAACCGGCAAACATACTGCTGGAATTCTGTTGCTGGCCCCCGCCGAACGGCCGGCTGACGCTGTTGGACAAGCGTACTTCCTGAATCAGCCCCTTCGGCACTTCCCGTACGAAACGCGACACCTTGTTGTAGGTCTCGCTGCCATACAGGCGACGCGTCTCGGCGTAGGTCATCACCAGGTTCTGCATCGCCCGGGTAATGCCAACGTAGGCCAGGCGGCGTTCTTCCTCAAGGCGGCCGGGCTCTTCCAGGCTCATCTTGTGCGGGAACAGCCCTTCTTCCATGCCTACCAGGAACACGTAGGGAAACTCCAGGCCCTTGGCACTGTGCAGCGTCATCAACTGCACGCTGTCTTCGTGTTCGTCGGCCTGGGTATCGCCGGCTTCCAGCGATGCATGGCCGAGGAACGCCGCCAATGGCGACAGGTCGGCATCTTCCTCGCTGTTCTCGAAGGCGCGGGCGGCGCTGACCAGTTCCTCAAGGTTTTCTACCCGAGCCTGTCCTTTCTCGCCTTTTTCCGCTTCGTGATAAGCGATCAGGCCCGACTGCTCGATCACCGTCTGGGTCATCAGGTGCAGAGGCATTTCCAGGCATTTGGCGGCAAGGTTGTCGATCAACTCGACAAACCCGCCCAACGCCCCGGCAGCGCGACCTGTCAGGCCTTTATTGACGATCAGCAGACGCATGGCCTCCCACATCGACACATCGCTGTGCCGTGCGTGTTCGCGGATCGCCTCGACGGTTTTCTCGCCAATGCCCCGGGCCGGTACGTTGATCACCCGCTCCAGCGCCGCATCGTTGCCGCGACCTTCCAGCAGGCGCAGGTAGGCCATGGCGTTCTTGATTTCCGCACGTTCGAAGAAGCGCTGGCCGCCATAGATGCGGTACGGGATGCGCTCGCGCAGCAAGGCCTCCTCGAGTACCCGCGACTGGGCGTTGGAGCGGTACAGAATGGCGATATCGCTACGGGCCAGCCCGGTTTTCAGGGCGCTTTCAATGGTTTCCACCACGTAGCGCGCTTCGTCGTGTTCGTTGAAGGCCGCGTAAAGGTTGATCGCCTCGCCTTCGCCGCCGTCGGTCCACAGCTCCTTGCCCAGGCGCCCGGTGTTATTGGCAATCAATGCGTTGGCGGCCTTGAGGATCCCGGCGGTGGAGCGGTAGTTCTGCTCCAGGCGAATGGTCTCGGCATCCGGGAAGTCGTCGGAATACTGGTAGATGTTCTCGATTTTCGCGCCGCGCCAGCCGTAGATCGACTGATCGTCGTCGCCCACCACCATCAGGCTGTCGCCGCCCTTGGCCAGCAGGCGCAACCAGGCGTACTGCACGGCGTTGGTGTCCTGGAACTCATCCACCAGAATGTGCCGGAAGCGCTTCTGGTAATGGGCCAGCAAACCGGGGTTATCGCGCCACAGGTCGAGGGCCCGCAGCAGCAGCTCGGAGAAGTCGATGACCCCGGCACGCTGGCAGGCCACTTCATAGGCTTCATAGATGCTGCGCATGGTGGCCAGGAACAGGTCGCCACTGGCCTGTATATGTTGCGGGCGCAGGCCTTCGTCTTTCTGGCCGTTGATAAACCATTGGGCCTGGCGCACCGGCCAGCGTTGCTCATCCAGGCCCAGCTCGCGGATCACCCGCTTGACCAGGCGTTGCTGGTCATCGCTGTCGAGAATCTGGAAGGTCTGGGCCAGGCCCGCTTCCTGCCAGTGGGCCCGCAACAAGCGGTGCGCCAGGCCGTGGAAGGTGCCGACCCACATCCCGGCCGGGCTGATGCCCATCAACTGCTCGATGCGGTGGCGCATCTCGGCAGCGGCCTTGTTGGTGAAGGTCACCGACAGGATGGAATGCGGGGACGCGTTCTCGACCTGGATCAACCAGGCGATACGGTGCACCAGCACTCGGGTTTTACCGGAGCCAGCACCGGCCAGGACCAACTGACGGCCAACGGGGGCTGCTACGGCCTGGCGTTGGGCATCGTTGAGGGAGTTCAGCAAAAGGGAGAGATCATCGCGCATCGGCGCATTCTAGGGTGCCGGGGGAAGGGGGGCAAATCCCATTGCCGGATGGTCGGCACAAAAAAACAGCGGCGATCTACAATCGGCAAATAATCGATCCACAGGGATGACCGGTAAGTCATCGCCTGCAGCCCGCGCCCTGTCTTGTTCAGCCCCTCTGGGCCAAAGGTTTGCGCGGGTTTATTCGCGGATTTTTATGATCCAGAGCAGTTTGGTCTGCACGCCTGCTTGTGTATGCTCCGTCGACGTTTCGGGCTCACCATTATAAGAACACTGCCTATGACCCTCAGCACTGACCTGCCTGGACCTTCTCTCGCGCCGGCGCAGGTTGTCCGCAAGCACTACGCCATGGAGATGGCGGTCGAGCGCACGCGTCTGTTGTATCAAGGTTCGTTGCTGCCCACCTTATTGATGCTGGTTAACGGCCTGGTCTGCGCCTGGTTGCTCTGGAGCCCGCAGCGCTATGTGCAAGTCGGTAGTTGGCTGGTGTGGTTGCTGGCCCTCGTGGCGTTGCGCGTGATCCAGGTGGCGGCCTTCGATAGCGCCCTGCCCAGCCGGCAGGCGCAGCCGATCTGGCGACGGATGTTCATGCTGGGCTCGGCAGCCAGTGGCCTGACCCTGGCAAGCGCGGCCATTGCCCTGGTACCACTGGACAGCTTCGTGCAGCAGGCCTGGGTGTTTGGCCTGATTGGCGCGGCCACTTTATCGGCCAGCGTGGCCTACGCAGTGAGCCTGCCGGCGTTTTTGTCGTTTGCCTTGCCCTGCCTGGTCCCCACCATCCTCTATCTCTTCTGCAGCGGCGAACCGCAATTGCAGGGTTGGAGTTACCTGGGCCTGATCCTGCTGGCGTCCTTGAGCCTGGTGGCATGGCAGGTCAATCGCCTGATCCAGCGCGGCTTGCTGCGGCGCTTCCAGAACCAGGCCCTGATCGAGCACCTGCAGCAGGCCCGCCAACGCAGCGAGCAGTTGAATCAGGACCTGGTGCGCGAGGTCGAGCAGCGGCGCCAGGTCGAGCAGGAGTTGCGCGAGGCCCAAATCGGCCTGCAACACCGTGTCGAACAGCGCGGCCAGCAACTGGACGCCGCCAGCCTCGCCCTGAGCAAGAGCGAGGCGCGCCTGGCCATGGCATTGCAGGCCAGTGAACTGGGATTGTGGGACTGGAACCTGCAAACCGATGAAGTCCATCACACCCAGCTCAAGGAACTGTTCGGCCTGGAGCCTGAATACGTCACGGCGATGCTGCGCGACCTCAAGCCTCGCCTGCACCCGGACGACCTGCCACTGCTCAAGCGCGCATTGGTGGAGCACCTGAAAGGTCGCAGCGAGGACTATCAGGTGGAGTACCGCGTGCGCCACGGCGACGGGCGCTGGGTGTGGATCGAAGATCGCGGGCGGGCCGTGGAGCGTACCGCCAGCGGACGCGTGACACGCATGCTCGGTACCCGGCGCGACATCAGCGCCGGCAAGGCGGTGGAGGAGCAGTTGCGGCTGGCGTCCACGGTGTTCGAGGCGGCCAGCGAAGGCATTGTGATCCTGGATCCGGAATATGTGCTGATTGCGGTCAACCAGGCCTTCAGCCGCGTCACCGGCTTTGATATCGACGACATGCTCGGGCGCAACGTCGTGGAATTGCCGTGCAGCCGCGATGCGCGCCGACACTTCCCGGTGATTCGCCAGGCCCTGTTGAGCCACGGCAGTTGGCAGGGTGAACTGGTAGAGGCACGCAAGAACGGCGAACTGTACCCGCAATGGCTACAACTGAGCGTGGTGCGTGATGTTCGGGGAAATGTGAGCCATATCGTGGGCTTCTTCGCTGATTTGTCGGCGCGCCGCGAGTCCGAGGAGCGCATGCGCTACCTCACCCATTACGACGAACTGACGGGGCTGGCCAACCGCTCGCTGTTCCGCGAACGCCTGCGCGAAGCCCATCAACGGGTACGTCAGGGCGGTCGTAGCCTGGCGTTGCTGCATATCAACCTGGACCGCTTCAAGCTGCTCAATGACAGCCTGGGCCATGAAATCGCCGACCAATTGCTGCAGAAAATGGCCCGGCGCCTGATCAACGCCTTACCGGAAGCCGACACCATCGCGCGGTTGTCCGGTGACGAATTCGCGGTGTTGTTCGATGCTTATGGCAGCTTGTCGAGCCTGGCGCGCGTGGCTACCCGGTTGTTGGCCAAACTGCGGGTGCCGGTGGCGGTGGAGGGCCACGAATTGGTGGTCAGCGCCTCAATCGGTGTCAGCCTGTTACCGGATAACGCCCGGGAAATTTCCGCGCTGGTCAGCCAATCGAACATGGCCATGCAGCACGCCAAGCATTTGGGCGGCAATAACTTCCAGTTCTACACCGACAGCCTGCAGGCCAGCACCCTGGAGCGTCTGCAGTTGGAAAACCAACTGCGCAAGGCTATCGATGAGCGCCAATTGAAGGTGTTCTACCAACCCAAGCTGTGCCTGGCCACCGGCAAGATGAACGCCGCCGAGGCGCTGGTGCGTTGGGACCACCCGCAATGGGGCAGTGTGCCGCCCGGTGATTTTATCGGGTTGGCAGAAGAAACCGGGTTGATCGTGCCATTGGGCGAGTTCGTGCTGCGCCAGGCCTGCTGGCAGGCGTGTGAATGGCAGCGCCAAGGCCTGGCGCCGATTCGCGTATCGGTCAACCTGTCGGTGCACCAGTTGCGCCAGGGCAAATTAGTCAGCCTGGTGCGCCAGGTGCTGGACGAAACCGGGCTGGCCCCCCAGTACCTGGAGCTGGAACTCACCGAAAGCCAACTGCTCGACAGCGTCGAGCACATCATCGCCACCTTCCAGCAATTGCGCGACCTGGGGGTGAAACTGGCCATTGACGACTTTGGCACCGGCTATTCGTCCCTCAGTTACCTCAAGCGCATCCCGGTGGATTACGTGAAGATCGACCAGACCTTTATTCGGGGCCTGGGCCAGGGGCGCGAAGACTTGGCGATTACCCGGGCGATCATCGCCATGGCCCACGGCCTGGCACTCAAGGTGGTCGCTGAGGGCGTGGAGGACCAGCAGCAGTTGGATTTCCTGCGCGCCGAAAATTGCGATGAAGTGCAGGGCTATTTGATCAGTCGGCCGATCGAGGCCGAAGGGTTGGCGGATTTGTTACGAAAAAATGCAGATTTTCCTGACTGCCAGTGAGGCGCCATCGGGTGCTACATGGCATATGCCCGCTGATTCAGGGGGCAGTAGGGCGATTTAGTGATGCATCGAACGGGCAAATCAACAATTCTTGTAGTATAACTACAAGCTTGCTACATCCCTGGCGTCTGCCAATAACAAGAGTCCTGCCCTTTGAACCTGTTGCAACATATCGCCCAGTCGCGCCACCTGTTACGCAAATCGGAACTCAAGGTTGCCGATCACGTGCTGCTTGACCCTGCGGCCGTGATGCACAGTTCCATGGCTGACCTGGCCCACAGCGTAGGCATCAGCGAGCCGACCATCGTGCGCTTCTGCCGCGCCATCGGTTGCTCGGGGTTCCAGGACTTGAAGCTGAAGCTGGCCCAGAGCCTGGCGGCCGGTGCCAGCTTCGGCCAGTTCGCGATTCACGAAGACGACTCCGTCGCCGACTACAGCCTGAAAATTTTCGACACCACCCTGCACACCCTGATGGAAGTGCGGGAGAAGCTCGACCCGATCGAGCTGCAAAAAGCCGTGACCGCCATGTCCCAGGCCCAGCGTGTGGAGTTCTACGGCTTTGGTGCGTCCGGCGCGGTGGCGGCGGATGCCCAGCACAAATTCTTCCGTTTGCTGCTGACAGCGGCGGCCTACAGCGACCCGCATATGCAGGCAATGTCGGCGGTGACGTTGAAGCCCACCGACGTGGCGATCTGTATTTCCCAGTCGGGTCGTTCCAAGGATTTGCTGATCACCGCCAACCTGGTGCGTGAAAGCGGCGCTTCGTTGATCACCCTGTGCCCGAGCCAGACGCCCTTGGCGGAACTGTCCACGGTCAACCTGGCGATCGATGTACACGAAGACACCGAAATCTACACCCCGCTGACCTCGCGTATCGCCCACCTGGTGGTGATCGACGTGCTGGCGATGGGCGTGGCAATGGCGCGTGGCCCGAGCCTGGTCAACCACCTCAAGAGCGTCAAGCGCAGCTTGCGCAGCCTGCGGTTGTCACCCAAGTCCGTCAAAGCCCTCGACGACTGACTCGACCCCCTGGCAAACAGGCTTGCTGTGACAAGCCCGCTCGCCACAACAAACCTTTTCATCACAGTAAGCCCGCTCACCACAGGTCAGTATTCATCGTCCTGTAACCCCCGCGCCGCCAAACCGTCATCCCCCGTGCCCATCCTGAACTCCCCGTACTCGCATTGGGAGACTCGAAATGGCCCGGCACTACGAAGACAGCACCAGCACCGTCAAGACCCGTCGTCAGCAGGAAGACCAGCGCCGCATGGCGTTCCGGCGTGCAATTGAAGATCGCTGCGAGCAGCGTCAACTGCTGCAGAGCATCAGTGACTACCCGGAGTTGCACTGGCAGGCACCCGCGGCTGCCCAGCGAAGCGTTCAGCCAGCGCGCTGATCTGCACCCGCTCGCCGCGGATAAAGCCCAGGAACGCATGGGCCACCGGTGACAGGCGTTTGGCCTTGGCCTGCACCAGGCACCAACTGCGGTACAGCGGCAGCTCTTCCACCGGCAGCTCCTTGAGCCCGCCGGTGGCCAGTTCCAGGTTCAGGGCGTGGCGTGTCAAAAGCGCCACGCCCAACCCCGCCACCACGCACTCGCGCTGTGCCTCGGCCGAGGCCACTTCCACCGTCTGGGTGAAGTGCACGCGCTTTTCCTTGAAGTATTCCTCGCAGGCCAAACGCGTCCCGGAGCCGGGTTCGCGCAGCAACAGGGTGTAAGGCTCCAGGTCTTGCAGGCGCAGCGGCCCTTGCAGGCTCAGCGGATGGTCCGGTGGGGCCACCGCCACAATCGGGTTATTGAGAAACGGCAGGAATTCCAGGCCCATGTCCTGAGGCACCATGGACATGATCACCAGGTCGTCACGGTTGTCCGACAGCCGGCGGATCACCTGGGCGCGGTTGACCACTGTCAGGTGCAACTGCACCTCCGGGTGCTGGCGCTTGAAGGCGGCGAACAAGTGCGGCACGAAGTATTTGGCGCTGGACTCCACCGCCAGCTTCAATTGCCCCTGCAGCGAGCCCTGCATGTCCGAGAGCTGCATATCGAGGTTTTCCAGGCGCCCGAAAATGTCCCGGCTGGCCCGTTGCAGGGCTTCGGCCGCTTCGGTCATGTAGAGCTTTTTGCCCACGTAGTCGAACAGCGGCTGGCCGACCAGCTCTTCGAGCTGGCGAATTTGCAGGCTGACCGCCGGTTGAGTGAGGGACATTTCTTCAGCTGCGCGGCTGTAGGAACGCAAATCGCAGACCTCATTAAAGATCTGCAATTGACGTAATGTCATACGCATCAATGACTTACGCATAATTAAAAAGGGCTCGCCGGGGTCTGTGCGCTCAACTATAAGTCTTTACTTATACACAACCCAATAATTATTGATTTTTGTTAATCCCTAAGTGCGCATAGTGTGTATCTCGCGACTGGCTTGAAACATTTGGTCACGCGCCGACCTGGTCTAGCAGGTCGATGAATGCAGCAATCGGCTCAAGGGAAATTCCAAGTGATAACAAAGATCCTGATCGCCAACCGTGGTGAGATTGCCGTCCGCATCGTGCGGGCCTGTGCCGAAATGGGTATCCGTTCAGTGGCGGTCTATTCCGACGCAGACCGGCATGCCTTGCACGTCAAGCGCGCCGACGAGGCCCACAGCATTGGCGCCGAGCCCCTGGCCGGCTACCTGAACCCGCGCAAGCTGGTGAACCTGGCGGTGGAAACCGGCTGCGACGCATTGCACCCCGGCTACGGCTTCCTGTCGGAAAACGCCGAACTGGCGGATATCTGCGCCGAACGCGGTATCAAATTCATTGGTCCATCGGCCGAAGTGATTCGCCGCATGGGCGACAAGACCGAAGCGCGCCGCAGCATGATCAAGGCGGGTGTGCCGGTCACCCCCGGCACCGAAGGCAACGTTGCCGACATCGCCGAAGCACTGACCGAAGGTGACCGCATCGGCTACCCGGTGATGCTCAAGGCCACCTCCGGTGGTGGCGGGCGCGGCATTCGTCGCTGCAACAGCCGTGAAGAACTCGAACAAGCCTTCCCCCGCGTGATCTCCGAGGCCACCAAGGCCTTCGGCTCGGCGGAAGTGTTCCTGGAAAAATGCATCGTCAATCCCAAGCACATCGAGGCGCAGATCCTCGGCGACAGTTTTGGCAACGTGGTGCATCTGTTCGAGCGCGACTGCTCGATCCAGCGCCGTAACCAGAAACTCATCGAAATTGCCCCAAGCCCGCAACTGACCCCCGAGCAGCGCGCCTATATCGGCGACCTGTCGGTGCGCGCGGCCAAGGCCGTGGGTTACGAGAACGCCGGCACCGTGGAGTTCCTGCTCGCCGAGGGCGAGGTGTACTTCATGGAGATGAACACCCGGGTGCAGGTAGAACACACCATCACCGAAGAAATCACCGGGATCGACATCGTCCGCGAGCAGATCCGCATCGCGTCCGGCCTGCCGCTGTCGGTAAAACAGGAAGATATCCAGCACCGTGGCTTTGCGTTGCAGTTCCGCATCAACGCCGAAGACCCGAAGAACAACTTTTTGCCCAGCTTCGGCAAGATCACCCGTTACTACGCCCCCGGCGGCCCGGGTGTGCGGACCGATACGGCGATCTACACCGGCTACACCATCCCACCGTTCTACGACTCCATGTGCCTGAAACTGGTGGTGTGGGCGCTGACCTGGGAAGAAGCCATGGACCGCGGCCTGCGTGCCCTGGACGACATGCGCCTGCAAGGCGTGAAGACCACCGCCGCCTACTACCAGGAAATCCTGCGCAATCCGGAATTCCGCAGCGGCCAGTTCAACACCAGTTTTGTGGAAAGCCACCCTGAGCTGACCAACTACTCGATCAAGCGCAAACCCGAAGAGCTGGCCCTGGCCATCGCCGCCGCCATCGCCGCCCACGCAGGCCTGTGAGGAACATTCCAATGTCTAAGAAAATCTTCGTAACCGACACCATCCTGCGCGACGCCCACCAATCGTTGCTGGCGACCCGCATGCGCACTGACGACATGCTGCCGATCTGCGACAAGCTCGACAAAGTCGGCTACTGGTCCCTGGAAGTCTGGGGCGGCGCGACCTTCGACGCCTGCGTACGTTTCTTGAAAGAAGACCCGTGGGAGCGCCTGCGCAAACTGCGCGCCGCGTTGCCTAACACGCGCCTGCAAATGCTTCTGCGTGGCCAGAACCTGCTGGGCTACCGCCACTACAGCGACGATGTGGTCAAGGCCTTCGTCGCCAAGGCCGCCGTGAATGGCATCGACGTGTTCCGCATCTTCGATGCCATGAACGACGTGCGTAACCTGCGCGTGGCCATCGAAGCGGTGAAAGCGGCGGGCAAGCACGCCCAGGGCACCATCGCCTACACCACCAGCCCGGTGCACACCATCGAGGCATTCGTGGCCCAGGCCAAGCAAATGGAAGCCATGGGTTGCGACTCGGTGGCAATCAAGGACATGGCCGGCCTGCTGACCCCGTACGCCACCGGCGAGCTGGTCAAGGCGCTGAAGGCCGAGCAGAGCCTGCCGATCTTTATCCACTCCCACGACACCGCTGGCCTGGCCGCGATGTGCCAACTCAAGGCCATCGAAAACGGTGCCGACCATATCGACACCGCCATCTCCAGCTTCGCCTGGGGCACCAGCCACCCGGGCACCGAGTCGATGGTCGCCGCCCTTAAAGGCAGCGAATTCGACACCGGCCTGGACCTGGAACTGCTGCAGGAAATTGGCCTGTACTTCTACGCCGTGCGCAAGAAGTACCACCAGTTCGAAAGCGAATTCACCGCCGTCGACACCCGCGTGCAAGTCAACCAGGTACCGGGCGGGATGATTTCCAACCTGGCCAACCAGTTGAAAGAGCAGGGCGCCCTCAACCGCATGAGCGAAGTGCTGGCCGAAATCCCGCGGGTGCGCGAAGACCTCGGCTTCCCGCCGCTGGTGACGCCAACCTCGCAGATCGTCGGCACCCAGGCGTTCTTCAACGTGCTGGCCGGCGAGCGCTACAAGACCATCACCAATGAAGTGAAGCTCTACCTGCAGGGCGGCTACGGCAAGGCGCCGGGCACCGTGGACGAGAAACTGCGGCGCCAGGCCATCGGCAGCGAAGACGTGATCGACGTGCGCCCGGCCGACCTGCTCAAGCCGGAAATGACCAAGCTGCGTGGCGAAATCGGCGCGCTGGCCAAGTCTGAAGAAGACGTGCTGACCTACGCCATGTTCCCCGATATCGGACGCAAGTTCCTCGAAGAGCGTGAAGCCGGGACCCTGAGCCCTGAAGTGCTGTTGCCAATCCCTGAAGCCGGCGGCGTGGCCCGTGCCGGCGGTGAAGGCGTGCCGACCGAGTTCGTCATCGACGTACACGGCGAAAGCTACCGCGTCGATATCACCGGTGTCGGCGTCAAGGCCGAAGGCAAGCGTCACTTCTACCTGTCCATCGACGGCATGCCGGAAGAAGTGGTGTTCGAACCGCTCAACGAATTCGTCGGCGGCGGCACCAGCAAACGCAAGCAAGCCAGCGAGCCGGGCCATGTGAGTACGGCCATGCCGGGCAATATCGTGGATGTGCTGGTCAAGGAAGGCGACGTGGTCAAGGCCGGCCAGGCTGTGCTGATCACCGAAGCGATGAAGATGGAGACCGAAGTGCAGGCGGCCATCGCCGGCAAGGTCAGCGCCGTTCACGTGGCCAAGGGCGACCGGGTCAACCCGGGCGAAATCCTGATCGAAATCGAAGGCTGATACACAGCCTTCGACACTACCGCTTAATCCTCGGGGGGCATGTGCCCCCTTTTTTTTGCGCAAAATTCAGAAGGTCAGGGTCCATTGGCCCATGACTGCCTGGCTGGTGCTGCGCGCGCCAACGTCACCGGTGTAAGTCAGGCCGACGCTCTGCGTGGCCGACACTGCCAGCCCCAGCCCGGCCTGCAAGGCCAGGCTGTCGCGGTTCAGCGCGGTGCCCTGGATGGTGAAATCGCTGTTGAACGCGTCCTTGTCCACCCATGCGGAGGACTGGCGCACGCTGCTACCTACATCGCCGTACAGATGCTTCCAGCTCGCGCTGACGTGAGGTTTGAGGCTCATCTGGTTGTCCAGCGTGTAGAGGCTGCTCATGCGCAGACCGAGGGTGGTGCTCAGATTCTGCTGGGTTTGCTCGCCGACGTTGAGGGCGCTCATGCCGCCTTTTTCTTTGAAGCGTTCGCGCTGGTAGCGCTGATAGCCTACGCCGGCGAACGGTTCGACGGTGAAACTGCCGTGGTCCACGCGATAGCCCAGCTCGCTGAGAAGCGTCTGGCTTTGCGCGGTGTACTTGCCCTTGAGCTGCTCCCGATAGTCGATGAAATCAAAGTCGACACTGCGTTTGTTCTGGCCGGCGTGGCTGCTATGGATCGCTCCCAGGCGCAGCGCCAGTGGCCCGTCCTCGCGCACTGCGTAAGCCCCCAGGTGCCAGCTGTCCAGCCCGGCCTTGAAGCGTTTGGCGCTCAGGTCGCTGGTGGATTTGGCGCCCACGACACCCACGCGCCAGGCAGGGTCCACGGCCCAATCGGCCCCCAGCACCAGGCCTCGGGTACGTTGCTGCAGGCCAGCGCTGCCGTGCTGCCCGCCCAGGCTGGCGCCGCTGCCCAGGCCCTGGAACCAGAAACGCCCGGGGGCATCGCCGTTCCCCTCGCGCATCACTGACAGCAGGCTGGCGTTCAGCGGGGCCAGGCTGTTCTGGGTGGCGCTGCCCAGGTTGGCGTTCTGGCTGCCGGCCAGTTGTTCAAGCACCGCGCCGAGCCTGTTGGGCGCCAGGTTGCTGAAGTAGTGGTAGTCATGGGTAATCCGCTCCAGATCGTAATCGCTCAGAACGCCTGGCTCCCACAATGCGTCTATGGCGTTGTCCAGTACCTGGGCGACGCTGCGGCCGTTGTGGGTGGTGGCGTAGTCGGCGAAATAAAAAGCGCTGGCAGGTACGGGATGTGCCTGCTCGCTGTCGCTGGGTGGCTCCATATCCCCGCGTGCGGCAACCATTGAAATACTGGCAGCGTTCAGCGCGAAGGTCATGACTATGGCAAGTCGCTTGGATGTGTAGGGCATACGGTCCCAACCTCTGATATGTGAGGCAGGGAATTTAGCGAGGTGGCCGGCGTACCACTGTCAGCGGCGGCGTGCGTAGTGCGCGGGAGATGTCTTTAGTCCGGAGCGAATGTACGCGTGCTCAATGTAGGTGAGCTGGTTTGCATTTTATTGCGTTTTTTAACCCGCTTAAGCGCAATAAATGCATTTTATTGCGTAAATAAAGCGGGCTTGGCAATCGCGCATGCACTATATTGCGTAATCAAGCCTGCTTCATTCGCCGAAGGTGCATTAAATTGCCAACGGAAGCCATTCACTCCCTGATGTTGCAAATCTTTAATGCCGGCCATTGGCACGACGCAATGCGGCTGGAGTTTTCCGAGCCTCAAAATGGTTTTGATGGACCCTGTCGGTTTCATTATCGGCAGGACTATCTCGTGGAGCACCTGGACGATATTGAACAAGGTTTTTGTTCTGCTGTGAGTGGGCGGTTTCCTCTGGAGTGGGATGTCACCTTCCTCAAGACGGCTCCTGCCTTCTTGCATGACATCGCACCGGCGGGTGCGGCGAAACGCTTCCTGCTGCAGCGAATGGGCGCCGACAAGCCGGACGATGTCAGCGTCGACTTGTTTCTGCTGGGCCGCTGCACACCGTCGCCTATTGGCAACCTGCGCATCAAGGAGTCCGTCGAGGCATTGGGTGTCAGGCCCGCCGTGGGCTTCAGCCGTCACGATGTGGTCAGTCGCGACAATGGCTTTCTGGAATACGCCTATGAGCAAGGCGCGGCCATTGGCGGCGCGACCGGGGCGGGCGGCGAAGCGCCGAAGTTGTTGATGGCCGAGCATCGCGACGGCCTGCTGTATCCGGACGCTGTTCTTCCCGACGCCGAGGTCGCCCAACACTGGTTTATCAAGTTTGCCCGCAATGGCGCGACCCTCAACGACCAAGCGATCCTCAGGAGCGAATTTCACTACTACAAGGCGCTGCAGGCGCTGGGTATCGAAACCGTCGCCGCCCAAGGGCTGGCGTTGGAAGAGGCGCACAAACCCAGCCTGTGGATGCAGCGTTTTGACCGTAACGTCACGTCGGCGGGCGTCGAGCGGCTGGCCGTCGAGTCGATCTATTCACTGGCGGGGGTCGTTACGCCGGGCAGCTATTTGGATCATCTGCACGTCGTGCAGATGCTCGCCGAACACTGGCGACAGGTCGGGCAGGGTGACGGCATTGCCGACTTGGTCGCCGAGTATTTGCGGCGAGACTTGCTCAACAAAATCCTCGGCAACTCGGATAACCACGGGCGTAACACTTCGATTATCCGCGAGCGCAACTCCATGCGTCTGGCGCCGATTTATGACTTGGCCCCCATGGTCATGGATGCCGAAGGCATCACCCGCACCACCAAGTGGCCCAAGGGCCTGGAAGTGGCCGGTGAAATTGACTGGCAAGGGGTTTGCGGCGCACTCGAGGGCCTGGTTGATCCGCAGCAAGCCTTTGAACGACTGCGCGCCGACGCCGAACACTTGCGGGCGTTGCCGGACATTCTGGTGAACAGTGGTTTGCCCCAGGAAACCTGGAAGCACCCCGCGATCGCGCTCGGCAAACTGGATCAACGTCTACAGCAATGGGGGCTGCGATGACTGTCAGCATGGATACACGCGCCCTGCTGATCCAGGGCATCGAGCAGGGCCTGGCCCAAGGCACCCTGCAAATCGGCGAAGCGGTACGCCGCCTTCGCGTTGAAGTCACGGGCCTGCACCAGAGCCAATTTGCCAGGATGTGCAAGATTTCCGTGCGCACGCTGGTGCATATCGAGCATGGCGAGGGCAATCAGACGCTCAAGTCGTTGAACGCCGTGTTCCGTCCGTTCGGCTTGCAGATGGGGGTGGTCAGGGTACGACGTTCGCTGGGCTGAAGCTTAGCCGCGTCGTACATAACCCTTGCCGTAGTGGCGCTCCATACGGGCCTGGATCAGTTCCAGGCCGATGGACAACACCCAGTAAATGATCGCCGCAGTGGTCAGCATCTCGATGTAGCGATAACTGGAGCGGCCATAGGATTGCGCCAGAAACATCACTTCCCAGACACCCATCACCGAAATCAGCGACGAGTCCTTGAGCATCGAGATGAACTGGTTAGTGGTGGGTGGAATGATCGTACGCATGGCTTGTGGCAGGGTGACATGCCAGAAGATCAGGCTGTCACGCATGCCCAGGGCCAGGGCGGCCTCACGTTGGCCATGGGGCACGCCGAGAATACCGGCACGGAAGATCTCGCTCAGGTAAGCCCCGTAGTTGAGCGACAAGGCGATGATCCCGGCGGCGATGGCGCCCGGGACCAGGCCCAGTTGCGGCAGGCCCAGGTAGATCAACAGGATCTGGATCAGCAACGGTGTGCCGCGAAAGAACGACGCATAGAAGCTGGCAATGCCAAAGGCCACGGCGCTTTTCGACAGGCGTCCCAGCGCGGTGACAAACCCCAGCACTGACGAAGCCGCGATCGAACACAGGCACAGAAACAACGTCAGCGCTGCGCCTTGCAGGAAGCCGCTGGGCGCCAGGCTCAGGCCCAGCAGGTTGGGCAGCTTGTCGAGGATGATCGAGAACTTCAGGTCAAAGCTCAGGAAAAAACTCGCGAACAGGGCGAACAGCACCGCCCAGGTCAGGTACAGGCGGGTGCGGAAACCGAAGAGGCGTTGTAGCCGCGATTCGCTAGCCACCGGCTTGGGAGGTGGGGGAAAGGCGGTCATTGGCTGATATCGGCGCCGATCCATTTCTGCGACAGCTTGCTCAAGGTGCCGTCCTGTTTCAGCTGGGCGAAGACTTCACGCACTTTGCTGTCCCACTGCGGGTCGCCTTTCTCGATCGCCACTGAATTGGGTTCTGAGTACAGCGCTTCGCCAGCGAGCTTGAAGCGTTTGTCCTCGGTCAAGCGCGGCTGGGCGGTGACCAGGTTGGTGAGGATTGCATCCAGGCGTACCCCTGCACCCAGGCCGAGGTCCTGGAAGGCTACGTTATCGGTGTCGTAGGGCGCGATCTGCACGTCCTCGAAGGGGTACTGCAATTGCGTGTCTTCGGCGCCTTCGATCACCAGGTTTTTGTTCAGGTAGCTTTCATAGCTGGAGGCGCTGGTAAGCCCGACCTTCTTGCCGCTCAAGTCCTTGGCGCCATGAATGCGATTGTCTTGGGCATTGACCACGATCACCGCCGGTGAGGCGTAGTACTGCACCGGAAAGTCAAATACCTCGGCGCGGGCTTTGCTCGGGGTCATCGAACAGATGCATATATCGTAACGGCCGCTCCAGCGACCGGCTGCGATCACATCCCAGGAGGGCGTTTCCAGACGCAGCTTCACGCCCAGTTTTTGCGCGACCGCCTTGGCCACATCGACGTCGAAGCCATCGAGTTGGTTCTGCTCATTGAGAAATGAGAACGGCGGGTAGCTTTCCATCAGCACGCCGACCAGTTCCTGCTTTTTCTCGATGCGCTCCAGAGTGGCACCGCCAAAGGCTTGGGTAGAGGCGGCCAGAATCGTCAGGCCGAGGGCCAGCAGCGGTGGAAATTTCACGATGAATACCTGAATAAAAAAGAGGTTGTTAATAACCAGAAGGTGCGTATTAAATAGTTATAAGAACGACTCTGATAGTGAGTTATTTTCATAAGCATATGAGTAAAAGGCATATGGGCTCAGTACACACAGTGATTCTCGACGGTGGCATGGGCCGCGAACTGCAGCGCCGTGGCGCGCCGTTTCGCCAGCCGGAGTGGTCTGCGCTGGCCTTGAGCGAAGCCCCGCAAGCGGTGGAAGCGGTGCACGCGGCGTATATCGAGAGCGGCGCCAATGTCATCACCAGCAATAGCTATGCGGTGGTGCCGTTCCATATCGGCGAGGCGCGGTTTGCCGCCGAAGGCCAGGCCCTGGCGGCCTTGGCGGGCGAACTCGCGCGCCGGGCGGTGGATGCCTCGGGCAAGGCGGTACGTGTGGCGGGCTCCTTGCCGCCGTTGTTTGGCTCCTATCGCCCTGACCTGTTTGAAGCCGATCGCGCCCTTGAGCTGCTGGCGCCGCTGGTAGCGGGCCTGGGGCCTCATGTCGATCTGTGGCTGGCGGAAACCCAAAGCTCCATCGTCGAAGCCCGGGCCATTCACGCCGGCCTGCCCGATGACGGCAAACCGTTTTGGCTGTCGTTTACCTTGCGCGACGAAGACACCGATGAGGTGCCGCGCCTGCGTTCGGGCGAACCCGTGACAGACGCAGCAGAAGCGGCGGCGCAGTTGGGTGTGCAGGTGTTGTTGTTCAACTGCAGCCAGCCGGAGGTGATTGGCGCCGCGATTGACGCTGCGCGGCAGACCTTTGAGCGCCTGGGGCGCGATATCCATATCGGCGCCTACGCCAACGCCTTCCCGCCGCAACCCAAGCAAGCCACGGCCAACGATGGCCTGGACCCGCTGCGCGAAGACCTCGACCCGCCCGGTTACCTGCATTGGGCGGCTGACTGGCAGGCGCGCGGTGCCAGCCATTTGGGCGGTTGCTGCGGGATTGGCCCGGAACACATCGCGGTGTTGGCGCAAAAGCTGGCCTGACCCCAGCGCCATCCAACGAAACCCTTGTGGGTGCCTGACCCACCGCCATAGCAGCCTCGTCGAAGCTCGACAGCTTTGATCTGTACTGCCTTGAGGTGGGATCAGGCCCGGCACTCTGCCAGGCTTCTCACCTGCCCATCTGTCGTCTGGTTGGCATCGGCAAGCCACGCTTCAAACCCGGCACCCACTGTCGGCCACTCCCCATCCAAAATCGAATACCACGCCGTATCGCGGTTCTGTCCCTTGACCACCATGTGCTGGCGGAACACCCCTTCAAAACTGAAGCCCAGGCGTTCGGCTGCGTATTTGGAGCGGGCATTGGCGTTGTTGCACTTCCATTCCAGGCGGCGGTAGCCCAGTTCAAAGGAATGCCTGGCCAGCAGGTACACCGCTTCGGTGCTTTTCGGTGAACGCTGCATCGGGGCGCCAAAGGTGACGTGGCCGATTTCGATGCGGCCCTGGGCCGGGACGATGGACATCAGGCTCAGAATCCCTTGTACCTCACCGCTGGCACGGTCGATCACGCTGAAAAAGTACGGGTCACTGTTGAGCGCGTGATTGTTCAGCCAGGCATCGAAGGCCGCGCGCTCGAGAAATGGGCCGTAGGGCAAATAGTCCCACAGCTTGGGGTCGGCGCCCGGGCCTTGCAGGGCGTGCCACAAGCCATCGGCGTGCCGAGACGGATCGAGTTTTTCCAGGCGAATGAAACGCCCCTCGATCAGTTGAACGCTGGGCGCCGCGACGCCTTTCCAGTCTGCAAGTGAAGTCGACATGCTGTTCTCCAGGGGAGTTGTATTGAGGCCTTGGCTTCAGAGGCCTTTGCGAAACTGGATAAAACCAGGGCGCTCAGCAATACGTTCGTATAACGCAATCGCCGTGGCATTGCTCTCATGGGTCAACCAGTGGACCTTGCAGCAACCATCGGCCTTGGCGGTGGTGTAGACGTATTCGATCAGTTTGCGGCCGATCCCACTGCCGCGTTGCGCCGGTTCTACCAGCAAATCCTGCAGGTAGCAGGAGTTCTCGATGCTCCAGTTGGAGCGATGGTAGATGAAATTGACCATGCCCAGCGCCTTGCCATCCTGCCAGGCCAGGGCCGAGTGCGTCGGCTCGTTGGGGTCGATCAGGCGTTGCCAGGTGCTGGCGCTGACCGTGTCTGGCAGCTCGCTGTTGTAGAAACGCAGGTACGCCTGCCACAGCGGCAACCAGGCGGCATGATCGGCTGCGCTGACCGGGCGGATTTCAATCGGGTGCATGGGGGGCTCCTTGGGGAATGAAGCGGGCGAGGGTCTGGTCGCGTACATCGGGGCTGGCGGCCAGACCGTCACGCACGCCGGCAATGTCTGCTGCGCTGCAGTTCTGGCTGAGTTTGCGCTTGCCCAGCAAACGCTCGATGGGCAGGGCGAAACCGACGATGGCCTTGAGCATGCCTTGAATGTAGTCGTCCGGCGCGTCGCTGACTTTCCAGGGCTGCGCGCGCGCCGATTCATGGCGGTCGGTCAGGGCGCTGACCAGTGCCAGCAGGCGCTCGGCGTCGGTGAACACATCGGCCTGGCCGTAAGCATGCACCGCGAGGTAATTCCAGGTCGGCACCACTTTGCCGTGTTCCGCCTTGGCCGGGTAAAAGCTCGGGCTGACATAGGCCTCGGCACTGGCAAAAATCACCAGGGCCTGGCTGCCGCTCTGCAGGTCCTGCCATTGCCGGTTGGCCTTGGCCAGGTGCCCGTAGAGGGTGCCATGGGGGCCCTCGTCGGGCTTGAGCAGCAGCGGTAGGTGGCTGGCTTGCAGGCCTTGTTCGCCAACGGTCACCAACTGGGCCAAGCGCGTGTGTTGGATCAGTTGGTGCAGTTCAGGCAAATCGTCGAGGGCAAAGGCGCGGGGTGTGTACATGGAGATTTTCCTTGGCGAATGCCAGCATCCTAGGCAGGCTAATGGTTCGTTGTAAGAGCCATCTTGTGCTCATTTCATAGGACCAATGCCGGAGCTGCCACATGCCGCCCATCGAGCCCCCGCTGTCTTTCAACCCGGCAGGCATTGAGCTGGACCGCCGGCAGGGCCTGACGCGCCAGCTTTACCTGGCCTTGCGCCAGCGCATCCTCGATGCACGCCTGGTCAGCGGTACGCGGCTGCCAGCCAGCCGTGATCTGGCGGCGGCGCTGGGGATTTCCCGCAACAGCGTGGTGCGGGCCTACGATCAGCTGTATGCCGAAGGTTTTATCGAGGGCCGGGTAGGGGATGGGACGTATGTGGCGCAGTTGCCGGAAAAATTATCCACAAAACTGTCCACAGGGTTTTCAACAGGCTTATCCCCAGCTTTATCCACAATTGATGCCGATCCGGCGGCAAATTCTCGCAAAAAAGTTATCCACAGCCCGGCTTTGGATCGTTTGCAAACCCATCATTTACCCCTGCCTCCCAGTGGGCCGCCCCGGGCTTTTCGGGTGGGCGTGCCGGCATTTGACCTGTTCCCTTTTGACGTGTGGGCCAAGCTGAATGCGGCTTTCTGGCGCAAGCCGGACTTGCAGCAACTGTGCTATGGCGACCCGGCCGGCGATGAGCGCCTGCGGGGCTTGATTGCCGCCTATTTGCGCAACGCCCGGGGCCTGCAGTGCAACGCTGCGCAAATAGTGATCACCAGTGGCGCGCAACAGGCAATCAGCCTTTGTGCACAGTTGCTGGTGCGGCCGGGAGATGGCGTAGCGATTGAAAATCCCGGCTACCGCGCTGCCGGGCACGCCTTCGCCATTGCTGGCGCACAGATGCAGGGTGTGACGGTGGATGCAGAAGGTATCGACTGCACCGCGCTGGGGGACAATCGTGTGGTCTACGTCACGCCCTCCCATCAATACCCGCTGGGGGTGGTCATGAGTCTGGCGCGGCGCCTGGAGTTGCTGGCCTGGTCCGAGCGCAGCGACGGTTGGATCGTCGAGGATGATTACGACGGCGAATACCGCTACAGCGGCGCCCCCCTGGCACCCTTGGCCGCGCTGGATCGCAGTGGTCGGGTGCTGTACGTCGGCACCTTTGGCAAGGTTGCGTTTCCGGCGTTGCGCCTGGGCTATCTGGTATTGCCGCCGGGGCTGGTGGACGCGTTCGCCCGGCGCCGTGCGGTGGACGTGCGCCATTCGGAAGTCAGCACCCAGGCAGTCATGGCTGAATTTATGGCCAGCGGGCATTTCCAGCGACATATCCGGCGCATGCGCCGTGCTGCGTTGAGTCGGCGCAATGCCCTGTTGGCGGGCTGGCCGCAGGGTGTGCCCGGCATGGGCAGCCTGCCTGTTGTCACGGCGGGGCTGCACCTGACCGTGCGGGTGGACAGCCTGGCGCGGGAGCGGGAATTGCTGGACCTGGCCGCCAAAGCCGATGTCGAAATCAACGGCTTGAGCAGCTATTGGCTGCCCGACTCCCTTGAGCCGCAGGACCAGCGTGCCGGCCTGGTGCTGGGTTTTGCCGCCGTGCCTGAAGAGGCCATCACCCAGGCCCTGGCGCGGCTGCGCAAGGCCTGGCGGGCCGACTGAGGGTCAGGTGTTGAAAAACAGCTTGTTGGCCAATGGCAGGCGGATTTCGCTGCGATAAATCGCGATCTGGTCACGGTCATTGCTGCTCGTGGCCTGGAAGGCGCCGCCGAGTTTCTGCTGCTCACGGGTCTTCAGATGCCCGGCGGTGTAGTCAGGCAGCGCCGCTTGTGGTGACCCGTAGTGAAAGTGCGCGTACCACAGCACCTCGTGGGTTTGATGGTCACGTACCTCGTATTCGTCCAGGTAGTTCTTGCCCGGTCCTTTGAGCCGCCGGCGGTTGACGACCTTGGCAATTTCCACCAGCCCCTTGTCGTACAGCCATTCGACTCGGGCGGCCGTGGGCGGTTGTTGCTTGGTCATGCTGATGCGCGTCTGTGTGCCCTTTTCGTAAAGGCGCTCGGCCGTGTCGTTGAGCTGTTTGTTGAGGGTGGCAGCGGAAGGGCGGTCACTTTCGGTCAGATTGAGTTCGGTGAGCGCCTGTTCAATCGTGCTGACCGCACGCTCCAGGCGGGCGGCATACTGGTGGAACATCTCTTCGATTTCCACCGGGATCCGCCCGGCTTTTTTTGAGTGGGAGATGATGCGCTGGGTCGCCTCGGGCTCGCCTTCGAGCACGCTTTTGCCCGCGTTGATGCTGACGCCCAGGTCCACCGCCGGAGGCGGCCGCGAGGTGCTGGCCTGCTGCTCGCGCTCGACCCAGACCCCTGGGGTTTTTTCGTGGAAGGTGGCAATCACCTTGCCCGTCATGGGTTCCTTCACGTCCACCAGATCGCTTTGGATTTCCCGAGGCTCGCCCACCACCACGCCGTCGAAGCGGGTCTTGATGATTTTCTTTTTCGGCGTTTGCACAACCTTGGCGGTCTCGGGCTTGGGTTCCAGGGCTTTTCTTTCGCGCAAGCATTGCGCCAGATTCTGCTCCGCGCGGCGGGCGAACTCGTCGATGTGCTGGCGCAGGCTCTCCAGCGGCTCGCGCAGCACCTGCTCCGGGTGCTCGGCGTGCAGGTCCAGCAAGCGCTGGTCGTTGATCGCAAACTGGTCGAGCAGGCTGTTGAGCGCTTCGATGCGCTCATCCAGGGAGCTTTCACTGATGGTGCTGACCATTTCGATCAGGCTCTGGATGTGAATGTCCGCCGCCTCGCTGATGTCATGCAGGCGCGCGCGCGCATCGACAAAGGCCTCGCCCTTGCCTTCCTTGATGCACAGGTAGCGCTGCAGGGTGATGTTGTAAGCCTTCAGGTCCGGCAGGGCGAGGTTGGGCAGCGCCTGCATCGTGGCCTGGATCACCCTGGCGCCTTCGATCCCGAGGTTTTCCAGTTGGCGAAAACGGGTGTCGATGTATTCCAGGCGCTGGATCATATCCACGGTCAAGGTCGACATGGCCTGTGCCTGCGCGGCTTGCTCCCTGGGGTTGGGCGCTCCCTCGGTCTCTATCGCGGCCAAGGTCGAGGACAGCAGGGCGCGAAACGGCTCCAGGCGTTCGGCGATGACGGAACGGGTCAGCAGCACCTGCTTGTTCAGGTAATCGATCATGTAGCCCTGATAATTGGGCACGGTGTCGATAATGTTCAGCGACCGCAGTTGACGGATCGGGACCTCGTATTCGGCCCTGCGCTCGTCGGCCTTTTCGATGAAGGACTCGCGGCGCTCCCCGGTGGAAGGGCCCGCTCCGGTGCCGATCTCGGCGTAGGCTGCAGAGATCTGCGATTGGCGGAGATTTTCAGTGGCGTCAAAGCGATTGAGTTTGTCCTTCAGGTCGCTGATGCGCGAAGGTTTTTCGGCCTGGGCGGCGCGTCGGCGGTTCCTGAAGCCACCCCCGCGCAGGCGCAGGCGGGTATCGATAAACCACTGGCCGGCCAGGTTGGACTGCAGCAAGGGGCCGGTGCGCGAAGGCGTGTTGGGGTCGATGATCACCACGTTGGAATGGCTGTCGACGTTGACTTCGAACCAGCGCTCTGCCACCGGCGCATACCACTTTTCCCCCTGCGGATAGAGGTGCAGGTGCAGGCCCGGCGTCTTGTTCTGGGCGCCCAGCCCTGTGGGCCTGCTGACTTTGAAACCGTCGAGCGTCGCGGCCAGCCTTGTGGGAAGGCTGTTCAGGGCACCGCTGGTGTACAGCGTGTCTTGATGCCGCGCCTGCAGCTCGGGTTCGCTGAGGTTGGGCTGTTTCACCACTACCACCTTGCGAACCGGTGTGGCGGGTTCTTCGACCGGCACCGGTGGCGTTGCCGGTAGACGTTTGAGGGGTTCGACCTGCTTGGGCGGATGGCGCAGGGCGACGTGCAGGATCAGCGCCATACCCAGGTTCAGCAACAGATCGGCCTCGGCAGCCCAGGAGGCCTGCGGGTCGTCGAGCTCCTGAGCCTGCTCGATGGTCTGCAAGTCGTCCATGATTTGCCAGATCCACGCGGCGATTCCCAGCGTGCGCCCGAAAAAAGGCAACACCGCGCTGAAAATCTGCCAGGCCGCCTGGCGGTAAGACGCCCAGCGTTTCTGCACATTGGACACCGATTGCCGGGTCGCCAGTTCGACCAGCGCGTTGGCATTGGCGGTGAATAGCGTGTGCAGGGTGTCATTGCCCAGCACCTCATCGCTCAAGGCGATGGGGCCACTCATATACAACAGGGTCTGCGACTCGATCAGCCCCCTCACCACCGTCCAGGGCGAGGGCAATTTATAGGGGAACACGTATTGGGCGTAGTTGAAGCGTGCGCCCTCCGGTAGCCAGGCCAGTACCGATTCGCGCAAGTCGTGGTCATGTTTGATGGCGTAAAGCAGGTTTTGCCGGGACGGGAATTGAATGAGCGACGGGTTCAGCAACGGCCGGTACAGCAGGCAGGGGCCACGCGTGTGATCACGGGGGCCGATCACAAACATGTTGGCGACGACATCCTGTTCGCGGGTGGGGCGCAGTGTCGGCACAAAGCCCAGCGCCCGGATGACGATCTCTTGCCCTTCGACCTTGCGCTCATGTGGCTCCACCTGCATGGCAGCGGCAACGTAGCGAAAGCCCTGGCCGTCGATGCCATGCTTGTGCTGAACCTTCCATTGCAGGGCCTGCAGGGGCAATTGCACCCGCAGGTGCATGGCGTACAGCGTCTGCCGGCGCTTGGATTCCAGGGGGGCATCCAGCAGCTTCTGTTTAATCAAGGCCGGGTAGTGCTTGCCGATGTCGAGGTCTTCGATCACGCCTTTGAGGTAGCGGTAAGACAACCACGCGGGTGCCTGGCTGCCCTTGTGGAGCACACGGGCCTGGCCGGTGGGAAGGCCGGCAAGGTTTTCCAGCGCCAGGTCTATCAGGCCGCGGCGGGTCGTGGTGTTGGGGCCGGGCACGACAAAGGTGCCCCACACTTGCGGGCTTTCGATGATGATCTCGATGTCGTCCACCTCAAGATGGGCACCCTCTCGATGGGCCTGAATGCGGTCCTGCAACTGTTGCCGGGCGTAGGTGCGGATTGGCGCAATGCCGTCGTTGAACAACCGGCCTTGGTTATGGGTGTGCAGTTCGGCCAGGCCTACCAACAGGTGGCTGTAAAGGGACACGTCGAGGTCTGACGCATCAGCCAGCCAAGGTGGAATACGCTCATGGATGTGGCGGATATTGGACAGTTCGTGATCGCTCAACTCTTCAATGCCCGGCAGGATGCGGGCGATGATCGGGCTTGGCTCGCCATCGTCTGCGCTGCCTGGCGAATCGGTGTCGACCAAAGCGCCAATCACCCCGATCTGCATGGCGATCAAGGCACAGGCCTGGTGGTCGAAATAGTTTGCCGGGGGTTCGTACAACCGCCAGTGCAAGGACAGGTCCGGGTGGGTGCGGGACAGTGTGGCGGGTAGGGTTTGCTCCAGTTGTTCGAGGGAGTCGAACCGTTGATAACCTTGCGCCAGCGAGTGCATCAGAATCAGAGGGCGTTGCTCGTGCTCGCCGATCAGCACCGCCGTGCCCGAGAGGCCGAGGTGGCGTGTTTGCCCGTTACTCAGGGTATCGATGTCGATCAGGTAGGCGCGGGATTTGTACGGATCTTGAGCGGTGCGTGTGGCGTGCTCGGGGTACTGGAAAAATATTCTGGCCATCGCGCATTCCTGCGCGCTCCAGCCTTCATGCTCGGTGACGTTCCAGACTCTGCGCAACATGTTGGAGAAGGCTTTCCAGCGTGGGCCTGTACCGGTGTTGGAGGTATTCCAGTAGTCCAGTTGCTGCTCTTGAAAGGCACTGAACAACAGGTTGGACAGCTCGTTTATCAGGCGTGCGATGGCATCGATTTGCACCGGCAGGTGAACGGGAGGCTGTGCCGAAGGGGTCAGCGTGAGGAAATGCTCGCCGTCGATATAGTCCACCGGTTCGGGCGACAACGCCTGGCGCGCCAGAATACTGGTCAACGACTCGCAAAGGGGCGCAAGCGGTTGTATGTCGCTGAGGGTAATACGCCAGCGGGGGGTGACCACCACCGCCAGGTCCGGGTCGATATCCAGCAGCGGGTATTGCTCCTTGAGCGCCGAGCGCAAGGTGGCGGCGGCAACGTCCCGGCTCGAAGGGCCGGTCGTCAGTTGGGTGAGCAGGTCGTAGGTACTGGGGGGGCGATTGATCGCGTTGCTCTGGTTAGCGGTAGGGGATTGATTGGGCATCTTCAGCTCCTTGATGGTGGACAGACCTTCAGAGGCGCAAGGTACTGACCGCAGGCGCTGCGATGACGGTAGATAGTTGCGGCCCACCCCGGTTCGGCGGTGGGCGGCAAGGGGGCAACCTCAGGTGCCGGACTTGATCCGCGTCCAGGCGCGGGTCCTGGCGCGTTCTGCCTTGCTGTCCAGAGGCTTGAGGGTATAGAGCGTCGCCATGGCGGCTTCGGTGGGGTACAGGTTGGGGTTGTTGCGTATGGCCGGGGCAACCTGCGCGGTGGCGTCCTTATTGGGGTTGGGGTAACCGACAAAGTCACTGATGGGCGCAATCACCTGGGGCTGTAGCAGGTAGTTGATAAAGGTGTAGGCGTCCTGCGGATTCTTCGCCCCCTTGGGAATGGCAAGCATGTCGAACCAGATCGGCGCGCCTTCCTTGGGCAGGCGCATGTCGACGGTCACGCCATTGTTGGCTTCCTTGGCGCGGTTGGCGGCCTGGGAAAAGCTGCCGGAATAACCGACCGCCACGCAGATGTCGCCGTTGGCGATATCGGCCATGTACTTGGATGAATGAAAGTAGGTGATGTACGGGCGGATCTCGAGCAGCAGGGCCTGGGCTTTTTCATAGTCCGCAGGCTTGTTGCTGTTGGGGTCCAGGCCCAGGTGCTGCAGGGCCAGTGGCAGGATCTCGGACGGCGAGTCCAGCAGGGCGACGCCGCACTGCTTGAGTTTGCTGATGTTCTCTTGCTTGAAGATCAGGTCCCAGCTGTCCACCGGTGCATCGGCGCCCAGGGCGGCCTTGACCTTGTCCGGGTTGAAGCCGATGAGGATGGTGCCGTACATGTAGGGCACCGCGTGTTTGTTGCCGGGATCGTTGGCCTCGATCAGCTTCATCAGCTTGGGATCGAGGTGGTTCCAGTTGGGCAACTGGCTGCGGTCCAGGGGCTGGAACACCCCGGCCTCGATCTGCTTGGCCAGGAACACATTGGACGGCACCACCACGTCATACCCGGAGTTGCCGGTCAGCAGCTTGGCTTCCAGGGCCTCGTTGGTGTCGAAGATGTCGTACACCAGTTTGATCGCCGGGTTCTGCGCCTTGAACTCTTCCAGGGCCTTGGGCGTGATGTAGTCGAACCAGTTGTAGACCCGCAGGGTTTTTTCGTCGGCGTGGGCGGCGGTGCTGAACACGGCAGCGCAGAGCATAAGCGACTTGAGCATGTTCATTGGGCTGCCCCCTCAAAACCTTCGAGCACGTTGACGGCGTTGATGCCGATTTCTGCCACTGCGTAGCCGCCTTCCATCACAAACAGCGTCGGCTTGCCCAGGCGCGCGATACGCGCGCCCATGGCCAGGTAGTCCGGGCTGTCGAGCAAAAATTGCGAGATGGGATCGTCCTTGAACGTGTCCACGCCCAGGGACACCACGATGATCTCGGCGCCATAGCTCTCGATCTTGCGGCAGGCCTGTTCCAGCGCAGCGCTCCAGGTGTCCCAGGCGGAACCGGCCGGCAGCGGGTAATTGAAGTTGAAGCCCTCGCCGGCACCTTCGCCCAACTCATCGGCATACCCGAGGAAGAACGGAAACTCGGCCTGCGGATCTCCATGGATCGAAGTGAACAGCACATCGCTGCGCGCGTAGAAGATCGACTGGGTGCCGTTGCCATGGTGGTAATCCACATCGAGGATCGCGACCTTTTTACAGCCCTGGTCGATAAAGGCCTGGGCGGCGATGGCGGCGTTGTTGAGGTAGCAATAACCGCCCATCAAGTCGCCGGCGGCGTGATGCCCTGGCGGTCGGCACAAAGCGAAAGCGCTGTGGGCGCCCTGTTGGATCGCCTGTTGCGCCGTCAGTGCGACCTGCGCCGCGCTGTAGGCCGCTTGCCAGGTACCGGCGGTAATCGGCGCGCCGCCGTCGAAGCTGTAATAGCCCAGTTGGCCGTGCAGGCTGGTGGGCAGCACGCGGCGCAAGGTGCGGGCGGGCCAGGTGTAGGGCAGCAGGTCGCCGTCCTGGCGCATTTCTACCCAGCGGGCCCACGCACCCTGGAAGAAGTCGAGGTAGTCGCGGCTGTGGATGCGTTGCAGTGGCGCCAGGCCAAAGTCCTGGGGCGCTTGCACCGGGCCCAGTTCACGCTCCTTGACCCGTTGCAGCACGTGATCGGCGCGCGAGGGCATTTCAAAGCAGGGCATCAATTGCCCTTCCATCAATTCGCAACGGCCGTGGTGCAGGTGGTGATCGTCCGAGTAGATCGTCAGCATTTTTGTTGTGCTCCGCAGGCTGCTTGGGATGCCTTGCAGTGTTGCGGGGTACACCGGTTTGGAGAACGGCAGGAGCGGCCAAAAGGGGATAAATATGGCCAGATTATCTGTCCGTAATTCGCCCCTCCATGGAGCGTCATGCTCGAAATTGACTCGGCGCCACGCCGCTCCAGCGTACAAAGGCATGCCGGAAGCTCGCGGTCTCGCTGAAACCCAACTGCTCGGCGATGCGGTAGATCGGCCACTGGTCTTGTGCCAACAGTTGCTTGGCGCGCTCAAAGCGCAGTTCGTCCAGCAACTCCTGATAGCTGCAGCCCAGGTCGTGCAAGCGGCGGCGTAGGGTGCGCGGCGAACAGTTCATCTGCTGGGCCAGGCCATCAAGCCCCGGTGCGGCGTGCAGTTGCGCCGTGAGCAATTGGCGGACCCGCCCCAGCCAGGCCTCGCGCCCGGTGAATTCGGTGTTCTGTTTGCGGCAGCGCTCGGCCATGGCCCGGTGGGTCACGGTGTCGGCCAGGGGCAAAGGTTGGGCGAGCCAGCGCTGGTCAAAGGCGAACGCATTGGCCGTGGCCTGGAACTGCAAACGGCAGTCGAAGCACTCGGCGTAGCGCGCCTGATAATCCGGCGCAGCATGCTCGAAGCGTGCACCCAACAAGGGCAGCGGGTGACCGAGCAGGTCGTCGCAGATCACCTTCAACGACCCCAGGCACAGCTCCACATTGAACGCGGTCAGCGCCGGGCTCTCTCGGTAATCGCTGGCGGTGAACCAGATACGCTCGCCGTCTTCCACAAGGCTCAGTTCGAACAGTGTTCCCAACAGCGCCGGATAACGCAGGGCCAGGCGCAAAGCGTCACCGAAAGTGGCACTGGTGAGCAGGGCATAGCCGAGCATGCCGTAGGCCGATACGTGCATGCGCCGTCCCACGATCAGCCCGATATCGCGCTGCAAGGCCACCGCATTGGCGCACACCTGCATCTCCTGGTGCGTGGCGATGCGTGTGTCGGCGCGGCTCAAGTCCGCCGCACAGATACCGCTGCCGGCCAGCAGCGCTTCGGCGGGCAAGCCTTCGGCCTTGAAGGTGCTGAGCACCAGGGAAACGGCATTGAGGGTGGTCAGGTGGGAGTGCAGCATGGGAACTTCCAGCCAGGGGATGGCTGGAAGTGGAGCAAGTTATATGCCGCTCAGCGCAGTTCGCCGCACAGGTCCAGTTCGACCAGGCGCCGCACTTGGTCGTTGGACAGTCCGGCGCCGAGCAGGGCCTGCAGTTTGCCGAACACGGCTTCGCGGGTCATGCCACCACCGGACAACACGCCGACTCCACGCAAGCGGCTGCCCGCTTCATACACGTCCAGTTCCACGCCACCTTCATGGCATTGGGTGATTGCCACGACCATGACGTGCCGATCCTGCGCACGCTGCAGGCTGGCGAGGAACGCCGGGTTATCGCTCGGCCCGGTGCCACTGCCAAAGCATTCCAGCACCAGCGCCTGGATGCCGCTGTCCACCAATGCATCCAGTTGCCCGGCATCAATGCCCGGCACCAGCGGTAGTACGCCGACATTGGCCAGGGCCTTGGGCTGGCGGTAGTCCAGGGCGGCGGGCAACGCCTGGGCCTTGGCCACGCCACCGTTGCGCTGCAACGCGGCAAACGGATGCCGGCCAAAACTGCGGATCTTCGCGCAACGGGTCGGCGCCATCAGTGCGCCGTGGAAGTACAGGTGCACACCCGGTGCCAGGCCTTCGCCCAACGCCGCCAGGGCGCCGCTGACGTTTTCCCAGGCATCGCTGTCGGGCACGCCGGCTGGCAGCATCGAGCCGGTGAACACCACCGGCGCCGGCAGGCCCAGCAGTTGGAAGCTCATGGCCGCCGCGCTGTAGGCCAGGGTGTCAGTGCCATGCAGGATCAGTACGGCGTCGCAGCCTTCGTCCACGGCTTCGACCACGGCGCTGCGCAGGCGCTGCCAGTAGGCGGGCGTCATATTGGCGCTGTCGATCAGCGGCGCCATTTCCCTGAAACGCCAAGTGGGCGCTGGCAGGTGGGCAAGTTGTTCGCGCATGCGCGCTTCAAAACCCGAAGCGGGCGCCAGGCCGTTGGCGCTGGCCTGCATGCCGATGGTGCCGCCGGTGTAGAGCACCATGATGTGATTGGCTTTGGACATCGAAGAATCTCCTGAACGAAAAACGCCGCCGGGCCCAGAGCATGCCCAAGGCCGGGCGGCGTGTCATCTGTCTACGCTCAGCGTTGCACTTGGGCGTTCAGTGGCGCGGTTGCTTGAGCGGTTGGCTCAGGCTGCACCGGGTTGGCCGGCCAGGCCTTGCGGTCCAGGTCCAGATCGGGGAACTGGCTGGAGTCGAACACCGGGGTCTTGATGCCCGCCGCGCGCTGGTTGTCGTAGTCGTTGAGGATGCGCATGGCGATCTTGAACAGGAACGCCAGGGCGAACAGGTTGACGAACGCCAGCATGGTCATGGTGATGTCGGCGAAGGCAAACACCGTGCTGAGGTTCTCGATCGAGCCCCAGAAAATCAGGACCAGCACCAACGCGCGATAACCGATCAGCACTTTGCGGTTGTTACCCACCAAAAAGCGCAGGTTGCTCTCGCCCAGGTAGTAGTTGTACATGATCGAGGTGAACACGAACAACGCCAGGGCTACCGAGATAAACATCCGCCCCCAGTCACCCACCACGGCCGCCAGGGAGTTCTGGGTCAGGGCAATGCCGTCGCCTTCAAAACCTGGGGTGTAGAAGCCCGACAGCAGGATCAGCAGTGCGGTGCAGGTGCAGATGATAAAGGTGTCGAGGAACACGCTGAACGCCTGCACCACGCCCTGGGCAACGGGGTGTTCCACCGAGGCCACGGCTGCCACGTTGGGCGCGCTGCCCAGGCCTGCTTCGTTGGCGAACACGCCGCGCTTCACGCCCATGATGATCGCACTGCCCACCAGGCCGCCGAAGGCCTGGTCCAGACCGAAGGCGCTCTTGACGATAGTCGCGAGCATGGCCGGTACCTGGTCGAATTGCAGCACGATCACGTAGACCGTCACGGCGATGTACACCAGGGTCTTGACCGGCACCAGCAGGTCGGCGATCGAGGCGATGCGCTTGATCCCGCCGATAAACACCAGGCCCAGCAAGACCGCGAGGGCCAGGCCGGTGTAGGTGGTGTCAAAGCCAAACGCGTTGTTCAGCGAGTGGGTCACGGCATGGGCTTGCAGGCCGTTGAAGGCGAACCCGAAGGTCACCAGCAGCAGGAACGCCATCACCATGCCCAGCCAGCGTTTCTGCAGGCCGTGCTGGATGTAATAGGCCGGGCCGCCACGGTAGGTGCCTTCGGCGTCGGTGCGTTTGTAGAGCTGGCCGAGGGAGCACTCGATAAAGCTCGAGGACATGCCCACCAGCGCGGTGACCCACATCCAGAACACGGCACCCGGCCCGCCCAGGGTCACGGCAATGCCGACGCCGGCGATGTTACCGGCGCCCACCCGCCCGGCCAGGCTGAGCATCAGCGCCTGGAACGAACTGAGTTGGCCGGCACTGCTTTTCAGGCTGTCGCGAAACACCGCGAACATGTGAAAGAAGTGACGAAACTGAACGAAACGCGAGCGGATCGTGAAGTAACCACCGAGCCCGACAATGAGCACGATCAGTACTTTTCCTGAGAGGAAGTCGTTAATGACTTCTAGCATGGAGTATTCCTCGCTGTTTTTTGTAAAAGCAAAAGCCGGACGGCTCGACTCCAACCCATTTCGCAGACAGCACGATAGGTGGGGCGAGTGGTCGTCCCGGTTCCAAGTCGCGGGTTGTTATTAGTTCGGCGTTCGCATGCGGCTGGCGGCCGTGCATGCGAAGAGGGGCGGCACTATACCTAGGTGCGCGCCAGCCGTCTGCAAGCAGCGCAACTGGGCGAGGAATGGTAGGCGGGCAAAGGGCTGAACCGTTTCACTATTGTAGGAGCGAGCTTGCTCGCGAAAAACGCCCAGGCACCGCGTTTTTCAGGGCGCCGGCGTCATCGTTGGCGATCTTCGCGAGCAAGCTCGCTCCTACAAGGGGGCGTCAGAAGTAATAACCAATATTCACATTGGTGCGGTAATACCATTCGTTGCTGCCCACCGAACTGGTGTTGGTAAAACCGCTGCCATTCTCTGCACCGCCATAGGGGTTGGCGTTGCGCGCCCAGGTAAAGTCGACCCAGGCCATCACCGGCATCGCGAGGAACTGCGCGCCCACGGTGAACATCTGCGAATCATCCCAGGCGCTCTTGTCTTTCATCATCCGACTGTAGTCGGTGTACAGCTTGACCTTCTTCAACTGCCCCAGGGTCGGGGTGTAGACGTCATAACCGAGGTTGACCGAGGCCAGGCTGGCCTTGGAGGCGATCAGGTACGCCGGGGTCAGGCCGTTGCCGCCCATCAGCACCGAATCCTTGCTGACGCCGGTGGGGTTTTCGGGGTCGTACTCATAGCGGATAGCCTGGCTGGTGACCGTCCACAGCCCCTTGTTGATGATGGCGTGTACGCCGGCAGCCCAGTAGTCGCCATCATCCTTGGTGGTGGCGTTGTACAGCTGGGCGGTCACCAGCGAGGCACCGATTTCGGTTTTCCAGCCATCGCTGTTGAAGGTGCGTGCCACCCGCGCGTTGAGCTGGTTGCGCTTCTCGTTGTCCTGGCGCGATTGGGTGAAGGCAATCGCATTGTCCTTCAAGTCGGCATAGCGTCCGACTTCCGGCGAATAGCGAATGTCGCTGGGCAACATGCGCGGGAAGAAGCCAAGCTGCACGTCCCAGTCCTGGTCCTTGTAGCTGTACTTGAGGCCGGTGCCGGCGCTCACCGCATAACCCATGAAAAACGGCAGGTGGTAACTCCAGCCAAATTGCGGATAGGGCTCCAGGCCGAACGGCTTGAACGGCGCCCCCAGTTGCAGGTTGGAGTTGGCGTTGAGTCGATAACCGACAAAGCCACGGTCGATGGAGCGCTTGCCGTCGTCCTGGAACCAGTAGCCGATATCGCTATAGAGGCTCTTGTAGGTGGCCTGCACATCCAGGCGGAACGTGTCGAAGAGAAACCGGCCATTGTTCTCGGTGGTGTCCCAATGCTCGTCGCGATAGTTGGTACGCAGCGCACCGCCGATATCCAGGCTGCTGTCACCGCTATCGCTGCGCCAGGAAATATGCGGGAAAGGTTTTTTGGCCGCGTTGGCCCGCACCGGCTCGGACGGAATGGGTTCTGCGGCGAAACTGCTGAAACTGGCAAACATCAATCCTGCACACAAGACGCGCTTCATAGAGACCTCTCTACCGGGTGATCGGCAACACTCGTCCGCTTGCCTTTAAAGGCAACTAAGGAGGGAGCGGGTCTTACCGGGTTTAAGTGTTGGTTATTATTGTTTTATCGGCGAAACGCCGTTTAATCAGTGAATGCACAGGAGTAGAGCAGGAAGTGTGCCAGGCGGCGTGTTAGTTTGTTTTTTATAAAAATATCATTAAAAACAATTGTTTATATGGGAAACAAAGCTGTTTGTATAACCCATGAAACAACCCGCAAGTGCGGTAACAAAGTTGCCCGTGATAGGTGCGTCTTTATTGCACGCTGCCAATCAAGCGGGCACTTTGCGGGTGATCCTGTAGGCGCGAGCGAAGAACTTGAGGGTAACGCGGTTATTCAGGATAAACCGCGTTATCGTTAACGTTCTTCGCGAGCAAGCTCGCTCCTACAGGAGGGGGTTAGAGGTCGAGCACCAACCGTTGGCTCTTGCAGCCGGAAACACACACCATCATCGACTTGTTCGCCGCACGCTCGGCCTTGGTCAGCACCCCATCGCGATGGTCGATCTCGCCTTCCACCACCCGGGTTTCACAGGAACCGCAAACACCCTCACGGCAGCTGTGATCGATATCGCAGCCGGCTTCGAGCAGTACATCCAGCAAGCTCAAACCAGGCTCCACCGACAGAGTCTTCCCGGACTTTTTCAATTCGACGCTGTAGCGGTTCTGGGCATCTGCGCTGGGCGGCAGTTCGGCGGCGGTAAACCGTTCGATATGGGCGTGGGGATAACCCAGGCGTTCACAGGTGCTCTCGAAGGCATCCAGCATCGGCGTTGGGCCGCAGCAATAGAAGTGCGTGTCCGCAGGCTGGCCGGCGAGGTAGGCGGCGAGGTCTGGCGGCACGCCTTTTTCGTCGTTGAAGTGGTACACCACCCGCGCATCGAGCCCGTTCAAGGCTTCCACCAGCGCCGCTTCCTGGCGCGAGCGCGCGCAGTAGATCAGCTCGGCGGATTTTCCCTGGGCCAGCAGTTGGCGGAACATGCAGTAGATCGGCGTAATGCCAATGCCACCGGCCACCAGCACGCTGTGGCTGGCGCTCAGGTCCAGTGCGAAGTTGTTGCGCGGTACCGAGATCGATAGCGGCATGCCGACCCGCAGTTGGCTGTGCACATATTCCGAGCCGCCGCGGCTGTTGCGGTCACGCAGGATGCCCACGGTGTAGCGCCCCTGGTCGCTGGGAGCGTTGAGCAGCGAGTAGCTGCGCACCAGGCCGTTGGCCAGGTGCAGGTCGATGTGCGAGCCGGCCTCGAACGGTGGGAACACGGTATCGCCCAACGGCCGCAGCTCCACGCTGATGATGCCTTCGGCTTCATAGCGCAAAGTGTGCACGCGGGCGGTGAGCAGGGAAGGCTTAGACATCATTCACCTCTGTGACGGTACGCAGGTCGACATCGAGCCGGGCGCTGGCCTCGATCTCGACCCGTAGTTCAGGAAACACCAGCGCGCTGACGGCCACCAGGGTCGACGTGGGAAACACTGCCTGGCCGGCGAAAAAATCCCGCCGGGCGCGGCCCACCTGGTCCTTGTCGGCGATATCGGTGAGGTACACGGTCAACCGGTGGATATTGCCGATATGCCCGCCGGCCGCTGTCACCAGCGCCTGGATCTTGCCCAGCACCACCAGGGTCTGGGCGTAGCAATCCAGGTTCGCCTCGCGGCTGGCGGGGTGCGCGGTCATCCCTGACATCACCACTTCGCGGCCGATCAGCAGGGCGTTGGACCAACTGGCGCCGGCCGGCTCGGCCACGCCTTGGCATTCAACCCGTCGCACGGCCTGGCTCATGACAGTTGCTTCGCGTCGATCAGTTCAAGCTGGGCCTTGGCCGCGTTCTTCAGGTAACGGCGCATGCGCACCACACCCAGGTCGTGCTGGTAGAGGTTTTCGCGCTGGTTGGCGTCCGGCTCCATGAACTCCAGCAGCACCCGATCCTGCTCCAGCACTGCCCAGTGCCGCGCTTCCAGGCGGTTCTTGTAGAGGAAGCGCCAAGTGTCGCGCTGCCAGCCGGTCAGCGGCCGGCAACGCCAGTGGAACACCGCTGACAACGCGCGGCTGCTCGGCGTGTAGCTGCCGATAATGGTGAAATTACCGCCCGGGCCGCCGGTTTTCGGGTAGGGGATTTCCAGGCGCAGCCAGTGGCAGCCGTTGTCCATGAATTCGGTCCAGTCGAAGTTCACCCCGCGCTGGCCTTCCTTCTCGAAAAAGAACCCGTTGTCGGTGTCGCGGGTGACGAACTTGGCGGTGGCTTCGCCTTCGCTCATCGAGTGCGACATCTTGTGCAGGTAGGTGCCGTGCATCGGGTCCATGACGTTGTCGATCACGTAGCGATAGTCACCTTTCCACTCGGTGTAGCAGACGAAGCTGCTCCACTCGGGCGAGGTCAACTGCTCGGGCAACACCAACTCGGGCGGCGTCTCCAGGTGCGGGTCGGCGGCGTTGAACAGAAAGATCGCACCCGCTGCTTCGCGGGTATGGAACATACGGGTCGGGCGGCTGCCTTCAAGTTTGCAGCCGGGGCTGCCGGGGACCTTGGTCACCGTGCCGTCACAGCGCACTTCGATGCCGTGATACGGGCACTGCAGGCGATCGCCCAGGATCGGTCCCTGGGACAGCGGCGCACCGCGATGGGGGCAGTGATCTTCCAGGGCATGTACGCGGCCATCGTTATCGCGCCACAGGGCGATCTTGTAGCCGAGGCGGCGCACCGACACCGGCTTTTCGCCGAGCAGGTCCGAGGGTAATACCGGGAACCAGAGGTCTTTTAGGCCATTGGCCAGATGGTTTTCAACAGGGTCGACGGTCAATTGCATAGTCATTTTTTTATTCCTTCTGCCGGGTCATTCGCCCAGCCGGGCCATCAGGGTTTGATAGGCATCTGCCGTCCACTCGCCGCTGGTCAGCGGGCAGGGCGGGCCGGCCAGGTTGAGGTGGGCGAGCAGCGCCGCAAGCTCAGTCACGCCGTTGCCGAAGGCGCGTTCGATGGAATCGCCCAGCAGCTCTTCAAACTGGGTATTGGGCCGTTTGCGCGCCTGATGGGGCTCGAGGAATCGTTCGGTAGTGCTCATGTCATTGACCTCCGTTGCGTACCCGTTCGCGGATCGTTTCGCGTACCGGGATAAAGTCGTATGTCGGGAAAACTTCAGTGCTGAACACGCCCCACGCCGAGCGTTCCAGCTCCACGTTCAGCGCGGGCAGCAGGCTCGGCGGCAAGCGCAGGGTGACGATCTGGCCCAGGCCCATGGCCACGGTCCAGCTCACCAGTTCCACGCCTTGGGGCGGAAAACGCTCCCACCACTCTTGCTGCTTCATATGGCGCTGAATGTCTTCGAGGTTCTTCGATTGGTCGTGCTTGAGCAGCACAGTCACCAGCAAGGTTTCGTTCATGTTCAGGCCGCGCTTTGTGTTGGCACGGTCCAGGCGTCGTAGCCATAGACCCAGTCGGCATTACCGCCGTCCTTGAGCCACTGGTTGCCGCGCGAGCCGATCTGGATCTGGCTGGTACGTTCCAGGCGCGCCTGCTGGTACGCCTGCAATGCCTGCGCGACCTGGGCCGGGCTGTCGAGGTCTTGCAGGTAGCGACCGAGTACCACTGCATCCTCGATGGCCTGGCCGGCACCCTGGGCCATGAACGGCATCATCGGGTGACAGGCATCGCCCAGCAGGGTGATCGCGCCCTTGGACCAGAACGGCAGCGGGTCACGCTCATACAACGCGGTCTTGAGTACATCGCTGCACGCCTCCAGCAGGGCGCGGGCGTCCGGATGGAACGCTTGATAGTGGCTGCGCAGCTCGTCGGCATCGCCAGCGCTGGTCCACGATTCTTCGTGCCAGCTGTCCTGGGCGGTGGTGGCGAAGATAAAAATGTCTTTACCCTGGTTGAGCGGGAACGTGACGATCTGGCTCTGCGGGTTGGGGCCCCACCACTTGGTGAACGCCTGGATATTCGGCACATGGGCCACCAACTCGGCCGGCACTACGGCGCGGTACGCCACCACTCCGGTAAAGCGCGGATGCTCTTCGCCGAACAGCGCGTTGCGCACCACCGAATGAATGCCGTCGGCGCCGATCAGCACATCACAGCGGTGCTGGCTGCCATCCTTGAAATGCAGGTGGATGCCGTCGTCAGTCTGCTCGACCCGTTCGGCGCGCTTGGCAAACTGCACCTGCTCCAGCGGGAACACCTCGGCCAGGGCCGCCAGCAGATCGGCGCGGTGGATGGTCAATTGCGGGGCGCCGTATTTCTGCTCGGCGGCATCGGACATTTCCAGGCGCGAAGTCTCTTCGCCGCTGTCCCACATCCGGCTGATGCGGTGGGTCGGCCGCGCGGCAGGGATGCGCACGGCGGCGCCAATGCCCAGGCCATCCAGCGCCCGTACCGCGTTGGGGGTGAGGTTGATATCGGCACCGACCCGCAAAAAGGCCTTGGACTGTTCGAACACGGTGACCTGGTGGCCGGCGCGGTGCAGGGCGATGGCGGCGGTCAGGCCGCCGATACCGGCACCGGCGATAGCAATATTCAGGGAAGGCATGGGCGACTCCTGCTCAGGATTTGGGTTTGTCGGTGAGGAACTTGCCTTGCGGCGCCTCGACGTGTTGCTGGCGTCGGGTATTGCCGTCGATGCCACCGGCAATCGCCCACTCGGCGAACACCGTGGGGCCCGGCTCAAAGGTGCGTGGCTGCCATTCGCCGGTCAGTTGGTCTTCGTCGGCGTAGTACTCCACCAGCGCGCCGGCGGGGTTCTTGAAGTACCAGAAAAACGCTGAAGACACCGGGTGGCGCCCCGGGCCGATTTCGGTCGGCCAGCCGCTGCGCGATACATGCATGCCACCGCCGAACACCTCGTGTACGTCGCGTACGGTAAAGGCCACATGGTTCAGGCCGGCCCGTGGCGCCGGCAGTTGCAGCATGAACAGGTCGTGATGGCCGCCTTCTTCGGCGGTGCGCAAGAACGCCCCGCGATCCGGGTAGCGATCCGAGGCCTGGAAGCCGAAACGCTCGTGGTAGAAGGCTTCGCAGGCGTTCACATCCTTGACGAAAAACACCACGTGGCCGACTTCAATCGGCGTGGCGCGTTCATAGATCGGCGCGGCCTTGTTGATCCGGCCCTTGGTCTGCCAGGTGTTGTGGCCGCTGCACTCGATCTGCAGCTCGCGCTTGCGCGTCACTTGCAGGCGGATCGCCAGGCCGTTGGGGTCGGTGCAGCCGATGCGCCCGTTACCTTCGACAAAACCCGGATCGTTGGCGATGCGTTCGGCGTACAGCGCAAGGTCCGCTGCGTCGGCCACGCCCCATACCACTTCGCGCACGGTGGAGCCGGCTTCGATGGCGGGCGGCAGGCTCGGTTTGTTCAGGTCGGCGAGTACTACGCGGCAGCCGTTGAGCGTTTCGAAGATCACTTCGTCCGCCTGGGTGCTGACCTGCTTCAAGCCCCAGTCGCTGAAAAACCGCACGCAGGTGTCGAGGTCCTCGACGCCATAGGTGACTTCATCAATACCTAAAACGCTCATCACGCTACCTCGTGTGGCACACCGGCCCAGGCCAGTGGCTGTTGGTTCATGCCCCAGTAGAGGCTCTTCTGTTCCATGTATTGCAGGATCCCCAGGCGCCCTTTTTCGCGGCCCAGGCCACTGTCGCGCCAACCGCCGAACGGCGTGGAGATCGAGAACTGCTTGTAGGTGTTGATCCACACCGTGCCGGCCTGCAAGCGCCGGCCCAGGGCCCAGGCGCGCTTGTAGTCACGGCTCCAGATGCCGGCCGCGAGGGCGTACAGGCTGTCGTTGGCCTGCTCCAGCAGTTGCTCTTCATCGTCGAATGGCATGGCCACCAGCACCGGGCCGAAGATTTCTTCCTGGCACACCTGCTGTTGGTTGTGCAGGCCCTCGAGGATGGTTGGCGGGTAGAAGTAACCCTGGTCATACAGCCCACCGCTGGGGCGCTGCCCGCCCAGGCGCAGGCGCCCACCTTCGGCCAGGCCGAGGGCGACATAACGCTCCACCGATTCACGATGGCCGGCGCTGATCAGGGGGCCCATCTGCGTGTTTTCGTCGGCCGGGTCGCCCATGCGCAGGTTCGCGGCGGCGGCCACCAAACGTTGCATGAAAGGTTCGTACAAGGCGCGCGCAACAAACAGCCGCGAACCGGCAATACACGCCTCGCCCGAGGAGCTGAAAATGCCGTACAGCACACCGGCCACTGCGTGGTCGAGGTCGGCGTCATCCAGGACGATGGTTGGCGACTTGCCGCCCAACTCCAAAGACACCGGCATCATCTTGTCGGCGGCGATATGGGCGATGTGCTTGCCGGTGCGGGTGCCGCCGGTGAACGACACGCGCTTGACCAGCGGGTGGCGGGTCAGCGCATCACCGAGCAATGAACCCTTGCCCGGCAACACGCTGATCAGGCCCTTGGGCAGGCCGGCCTCTTCACACAGGCGCGCCAGGCGCAGGGCCAGCAGCGGGGTGATTTCTGCCGGCTTGATCACCACCGCATTGCCCGCGGCCAGGGCCGGGGCGACCTTTTGCGCCTCGCTGGCAATCGGCGAGTTCCATGGGGTGATCGCGGCGACCACGCCCATCGGCTCGTACACGCTCATGCTGACGAAATCACCGCGCGACGGGGTGATGGTTTCTTCCAGGGTTTCGCAGGCAGCGGCGAAGAACTGGAAGGTACCGGCAGCACTCGCTACCAGCGCCCGGGTTTCATTGATCGGCTTGCCATTGTCCTGGCGTTGCAACTGCGCCAGCTCTTCACTGTGCAGGCGGATCAGCTCGGCAATGCGGTACAGCACGGCGGCCCGTTCGTGGGGTTTGCGTTGGGCCCAGCCGCTGTGCAGGAACGCCTGGTGCGCGCCTTGGATGGCGTCTTCCACATCCTGTAGATCGGCGGCATTGAGCCAGGCTACGGGTTCGCCGGTGGCCGGGTAGTGGCTGGCGTAGCGCTCGCCACGGCCCTGGCGCCAGTGGCCGGCGATGCAGATCGGTAAAGTCTGTTCGAGTGTCATCGACGGGCTCCTAGATTGAGATGGCATGGGCGTGGTTGCCCAAGGCACGGACCACGCTGTACACGGTCAGCGCCGAGGTCTTGGGGTTGGCCAGCAGCGGCTTGCCGCGCAGGCTCAACTCGAAGCGGCCAAAGGCGCCACGGGCTTCGAAGTGGTGGACGTTTTCGTCGCTGTGGGGGTCGGCGATCAACGTCACATGGGTGCGATCCAGGCCCAGCCCGGCCAGGGACAGGGTGGCGGCGACGTTGGCGTTTTTCGGGTACAGCCGCGCCGCTTCGCGGGCACTGCCCTGGAAGATCACCGTGGCTTGGCTGATGGAATCCAGATCGCAGGCCTGCTCGCCGGGGGTGTTCTTCCAGGCCCGGGCCGGCTTGCGCCCGGTGTAGTTGACCGAGTCCAGGCCGCCGACCTTGGCCGCCGACAACGCATCAATGCCGCCAATCGCGCCGGGCAGCAGCTCGATGCGGGTCTTGCCGCGTTCAGCGGCGGCTTCCAGGCGTTCTACCAGGCCCACTTCGGACAAGGCGCCGACCGAGACGATCAGGCAGGCAATGCCGCGCTCCAGGGCCGGCAGCACATGTTCCTCGATGGCCCGGTGGCCGGCGCACTCCACCAGCAAGTCCGGGCGGGCGTCGGCGGGCAATGCCGTGAGCACCTGCGGCGGCTGTTTGAAACTGGCCAGGCGCTGACGCACCAGAGCTTCGGAGCCCTGGGACGCAATGACGTAATCCACGCACAGCTGCGGATCGTTCTCCAGCAACTCCAGCACGCCGACGCCAATGGCGCCGCAGCCGATCATGGTGATATGCAACATGCGACGATCCTCAGGCGGTGGCCTTCTGGGCTTTGGTTTCGCTGTTGGGCGGGCCGGCGAACTGGGTGGCGAAGTTGCCCACGCTGAGCATGTCCACTTCCAGCAGGAACGGGCCGGGCTGACTCAGGGCGCTGTCGACCACCTTGCCGAAGTCCTTGAGGTCGGTGACCAGGCCATGGCGCAGGCCCATGGATTCGGCGAGCTTGGTGTAGTCCGGGGTGTGCAGGTCGACGTAGCAATGGCGGCTGCCGTAGACCGCGTCCTGGATATTGCGGATCACCCCGTAGCGCTGGTCGTTCATCAGCAGGATCACCAGGTTGGCGCGCTCCTGCACCAGGGTCGCCAGCTCACCGAGGTTGAGGATGAACCCGCCGTCGCCCGCCAAGGCAAACACCTTGCGCTCGGGCGCGGTTTCAGCCGCTGCCACGGCCGCACCGATACCCATCGCCAAACCCTGGCCGATGCCGCCACCGAGGGCGTGCACCCCGGCACGCGGGTGGTACAGGTTGAGCAGGCGGTTGCCCCAGATGCTGTTGGACAGGGTCACATCGCGCACCCAGGAGAAGTTGCGCCCGGTGCTCGCCTGCAATTGCTCGACCATCGCCGAGTACGGTCCCAGGTCCGCCACCAGTTGGCTGCGCGACTGCTCGCGCACGGCCTTGAGTTCGCTGAGAAACTGCGGGTCGGTGTGCAGGCGGCCTTCCAGGCGATCAGCCAAGCCGGCCAGGGCCAGGGCTGCATCGCCGCAGATAAACAGTTCGCTGGCATAGCTGCGGCCTTCGATGGCCGGGTTGGCGTCGATGCGCAGGGTGTTCTGCGGCAGCTTGAGCGCGTACTTGAAGGTCTCGTTGCTGCGCAGGCGTGAGCCGGCGATCAGCAGGGCATCGCAGGTTTGCAGGAACTGCTCGACCCGCTTGTTTTGCGAAAAGGCCCCCAGGCAACGCTCGTCGTCTTCATTGACCACGCCACGGCCCTGGGTCGACGTGATCACGCCCACACCCATCGCCAGCAGGCGTTTGACCTGCGGCCCGGCATGCCGTGCGCCGCCACCGAGCCAGAGCATTGGGCGCTTGGCATTGGCCAGGCGCGCGGCCACCAGGTCGAGGGCTTCCGGCGGTGGCACGGCGACCGGGATCGGCAGCGGCGACAGGTCGGTGGGCATCGGGATAAAGGTCGACTGGATGTCGATCGGGATCTCGACGCTGACCGGGCCGGTGGGGGCGGTGAGGGCGGTCTGCACCGCGAGCTTGAGGGTGCTGATGGCGGTCTCGACGCTGCGCACGCGGAAGGCGGCCTTGGACACCGCCTTGAGCATGTTCAACTGGTCGCGGGCTTCGTGGATATAGGCCAGCTCCTGGTCCAGGTACGGCGTCTCGATCTGCCCGGTGATGTGCAGCAGCGGCGTGCCGGCGGTCTGTGCTTCAACCATGGCGCCAGCGGCATTGCCGGCGGCGGTGCCGGTGGAGGTCAGGCACACGCCCAGGCCTCCGGTGGTGCGGGCATAGGCATCGGCCATGTTGGCGGCGCCGGCTTCACCCCGGGCCATGACAAAGCGGATGTTGCCGCGCACGGCGAAGGCATCGAGGATTGGCATGTTGTGGATCGAGATCACGCCAAACGCAGCCTTGACGTCGCATTGTTCGAGAAAGGCGGTGATGGCAGCGCCCACGGTGACAGTGTTTTCATTACGCATGGCGGGACAGGCCTCCGGATACATCGATATGGCTGCCTGTGGTGTAAGCCGACAGAGGCGAGGCCAGAAACAGGATCGCGCGGGCCGCTTCAAGCGGCAGGCCCAGGCGCCCCAGGGGAATATGTTTTTGTTGGGCCAGGCGGGCGGTCCATTGCGCCCAGTCGAGGTCGCGTTCTTCACGCGCTTCGAAGCGCCGGCGCCATTGCCCCGATTCCACCAGGCCAATCAGGATGCCGTTGACGCGGATGCCCTGGGGGGCGAATTCGGTAGCCATCGAGCGCACCAGGTTCTTGATCCCGGCGCGGGCGGCCGAGGTGGCGACCATGTGCGGCTCCGGCTGGCTGGCCAGCAGTGAGTTGACGCAGACGATGGCGGCGTCGGCCTGGTTTTGCAGCTGGGGCTTGAAGGCACGGACCGGGTTGATCACCGAAAAAAACTTCAGGTTCAGTTCTTCGGTCCAGGCGCTGTCGGTGGTGTCGGCAAAGGTCGAGACCCGGCCTTGCCCGGCGTTGTTGATCAGCACGCTGGCGGCGCCAAGCGCGGCCTGGCTGGCGCTGGCAAAGGCGTTGACCGCTTCGCCATCGAGCACATCGCACACCTGGGCCAGCAGGTGGCCTTGGGGGAAACGTTGGCGCAGGTCGTTTTCGGCACGTTGCAGGCGCTCTGCATCGCGGCCGCAGAACGCGACGGCTGCGCCGGCTTCCAGCAGCAGTTCGACGCACGCCAGGCCAATGCCCGAGGAGCCTCCGGTGACGATTGCGGTGCGGCCCTGCAATGGATAAAGGCTCATCTCAATCTCTCATCAAGGCAGTGACGCGGGGCTGGCCGCTGTGGGCGCCGCCGTTGTAGTTGAGCAGGCGCGACAACTCGTCGGCGCTGCGCCGGACCTGGGTCAACAGCTCTTCAAAATTCACATGACCGATTTGCGTGGTGGGGATGGTCACGCCAAGGGCCGCCACGATGTCGCCGCTCTGGTCGCGTACGGGGGCGGCGACGGTGGAAATCGCCGACTCAAAGAATCCTTCGCCGCTGACAAAACCGCGTTGGCGGTCAGCCTGGAGCAAGTCGAACAGCTCCATCACGGTTTTGGGTGTGCAATGGGAGTGCTGTTCCAGATGCTCCTCGGGGTACAGCTCGCGCAGTTCGGCCAGGGACAGGTCTTCGAGGAGGATGCGCCCCAGCACCGTGGCATGGGCCGGCAACCGGGTGCCGACGTTGACCGCATTGGAGAACACCGACGGCGGCGAGACCTTGGCCACGTACACGATGGAACGTCCATCGCGCACCACCAGGTTGCTGGGGTAGTTCACCCGGTCGCACAACCGCGCCAGCAGTGGCTGCCCCAGTTCGGTCAGCTCCAGCGACGCGAGGTACTCGAAGCCCAGGCGCAGCACCGACATGCCCAGGCGGTATTCGTTGCCGCTGCGGGTGACGAAGCCCATGGTTTCCAGGGTGGTCAGCAGGCGGAAGATGGTCGAGCGCGGCAGCGCCAGGCGCCGTGCCAGCTCCGGCGCCGTCAGGGTGCGGTTGCGCCGGCTGAACTCGCAGAGCAGCAGCAAGCCGCGCTCCAGGCCCGGCACGATGTATTTGTCCTGGGCATCCTTCAGCAGATCTGAGTCGTTCATAAGGTTCTACCTGTCAGGGATTGTTTGAGGGCGTAGGCCAGGCGACCGGCAACCACCAGCGGTTGTTCGATGGGGCTGGCATGGCCTGCGTCGGCGATCAGGTTGAAGCTGGCACCCAGGGCCTTGGCCACGCCCAGGCAGGTGTCGGGGGTGGTGATGGCGTCGGCTTCGCCGCAATGCACGTCGCAGGGCATCGCCGGTTGGCCGTGGCGCAGCAGGTCGTCGCCGCACAGCAATTCGATGGCCTGGCGATAACCCAGCGGGTTCAGGCGCGCCATGTTCCAGTGGACCCAGGCCAGTGCTTCGGGCTGGGCACGGGGTGACAGCATGTGCGCGCTGCGTTGTGCGGCCAGCCCGGCGATGCCCAGGCGTTGCAGGTTGTCCAGGCGTTGCTGGCGTACTTGCTTGCGCTGCGGGCTACGTTCGGGCGCGCCATAGCCGCGAGCGGGGCTGATCAGCACCAGGCGGCTCACGCGTTTGGCCTGGGCACTGCGGGCCAATGCCAGGGCGGTCAGCGCGCCCAGGGAATGGCCGACCAGCACGCACTCATCCACCTGCAGCGCATCGAGCATCTGCACCAGGCGCGCGGCGTATTGCTCGGCCTTGGGCACTTGCGACTCCAGGGGGCTGGAGTCGCCATAACCCGGTGCATCCCAGGCGATGACCCGAGCCTGGGCCGCCAGATGCTGTGCCACCTGCAGCCAGGACGCCGCCCCGGAGCCGATGCCGTGCAGCAACACCACCGCAGGCCCCGTGCCACAGACACGCAGGGCCTGCTGGCCACCTGCTGAGGCGACCAGCTGCTGGGGGAAATCGCGCTGCAGTTGGGCTTGCAGGTGGGCCGTCGGCGCGGCTTGAGTGAGTCCTGGCAACATGGGCTTACCCGCGCTTGATCGAGGCCAGAGGGTGCTCTGGCGGATAGGTCGGGGTGATCGGCTTTTTCGCGCCGAGCATCACGCACATCAGCGCGTCTTCGTCGCCGATGTTGATCTCTTCGCGGTACACGCCAGGCGGCACGGAAATCACGTCGCGGTCGGTGAGGATGGTTTCGAAGCGTTCGCCGTCCTTTTCCAGCACCACTTTGAGTTTGCCGCGCAGCACGAAGAACACTTCTTCGACGTCAATGTGCAGGTGTGGCGGGCCCTCGTGGCCGGCCGGGATGACCATGGTGGAAAAGGTGAAGTGCTCCGACGGGATGGTGTTCATGTCGGTGCTGATGCCGGTACCGCCGGTGCCGATGTAGCGCATTTGCGCGCGGCGGAACTTGGGGTCGTAGTCGGCCTGGAACTTCAGCGCATCCCAGTCGTACTTGCGCGTCTCGTAGCGGGCGATACGCGTGCTCATCCAGCTTTCCAGGCTGGCGCCGGCAGGGCGATCCCAGCTTTTTGGGGTGTCGTTTTGGGCAGATAGATCAGTCATGACAGTCTCCAGATCAAGGCATGACGAACCCGCCGTTGACCGGCAGGGTTTGTCCAGTGATAAAGCGGGCAAGGTCGGACAGCGCGAACAGCACGGCGCCGCTGACGTCTTCGGGCAATTGCGGGCGCTGCAGGGCCCGCTGGTCGTTGTAAAAACGGTGGCGCGCCTCGGGCACGTAGGCGGTGGCTTCCACCAGCACCAGGCCGGGGGCGATGGCGTTGACGGTGATGTTGTCGCTGCCCAGTTCCCGCGCCAGGCTGCGGGTCATGGCGATGATTGCGCCTTTGCTGGCGACATACGCCAACAGGTTCGGCGCGCCCCACAGCGGGGTGTCCGAGGCCAGGTTGACGATGGCGCCCTGACCGCTGTCGCGCAGGGCCGGCAGGCAGGCGGTGGTCATCAGCCAGGTGCCGCGCACGTTGACTTGCATCACCTGGTCCCAGGTGTCGATGCTCAGCTCTTCGCAGCTCTTGCCGCCGGAGTTGGTGATCGAGGCGTTGTTGACCAGGCCGTCGAGGCCGCCGAGCAGGCTGATCGTCGCGTCGATACAGGCCTGGATCGATGCGGGTTGCGCCAGGTCCACTGTCACGGCCTGTACGTCCAGGCCCAGCGCCCGTAATTCGGCGGCGGCCTGCTGCACACGTTCGTGCAGCACATCGGCGATCACCACACGGGCGCCGGCCTGGCCGATGGCCTGGGCAAAGGCATAGCCCAGGCCACGGGCACCACCGGTGACCAGCACGCGGCGGCCTGCAAGCAAAAGGTCATGGCCGCTCATCATTGAGTGCTCAACATGGCTTTGGGCATGTAGTGCAGGACGCGTTTTTCCGCCCACACCACCGCACCGTAGGCGATCACCCCAATCAGGGTCAGCGCCACAATGGCGACGAACACCCCGGCGGTGTTGCCCTGGCCCTCGGCGTCCACCAGCAAGAAGCCCAGGCCCTGGTTGCCGCCCACCAACTCACCGACGGTGACGCCAATCACCGCCAGGGTCGAGGCGATGCGCAGGCCGGAAAACAGCGCGGCCATGGCCGACGGGAACTCCACCAGGCGGAAGATCTGCCAGCGGCTGGCGTTCATGGTGCGTACCAGGTTGATCATGTCCGGGTCGACGGTGCGGATCGCCGAGAGCACGTTGATCATCACCGGGAAAAACACAATCAGGATGGCGATCAGGATCTTCGGGTAGATGGTGTAGCCCAGCCACATCACGAACAGCGGCGCAAAGGCGACTTTGGGGGCGATCTGCAACGCCAGGATGTACGGCGACAACATGGCTTCGGCGGCCGGCGACAGGCCCAGTGATACGCCGATCATCACCCCCAGCAGGGCGCCGAGGGCGAAGCCGACGACGATCTCCAGGGCGGTGATCAGGGTGTGTTGCAGCAGGCCGCCGGTTTGCCACATCACCAGGCTTTCCTGGGCCACGCGGCTGAGTTTGGGCATGACGAACTCGGGCATGCCGAGCAGGCCCGGACCCCATTGCCACAGCACCAGGAACAGGATCAGCAGCGCGACGCTACCGAGCACGGAGTTGTTGTTTTTCATCGTGTGCGTACCTCAATGTCCCGGTGCTTCACTGTGCGGCGACCGGGCTGTCGACGAATTGGTTGGTGAAGAGCTCTTCAAGCGGGGTCGCCTGGGTGACGATGCCTTCGCTGACATAGAACTGGCGCACCTTGTCCAGATGCTCCGGATCGATGTGGCCGAGCACGGCTTGCTTGGCGTAGACGTGTTCGACGTAGAGCTTGAAGATCTTCTCCAGCGAGTCTTCCTTGCCGGCGTAGGCCGGTACCGCCTTGGCGAAGGTCACGGCGGCGGCGCGCGGGTCCTGGATGATGTCGCGCATGCCTTGCAGGGTGCCCTGCACCACGCCACGCACAACCTGGGGCTGGTTCTTGATGGCGTCGTCCGAGGCGAGAATCGCCTGGGCCATGCTTTCGAAGATCTGGTCCTGGGGGATCAGCTTGATCTGCACCCCGGCTTCCTGGGCGTTGATCACCCAGTCCGGTACGCCGGCCATGGCCTGGGCCTTGTTGGCGGAGAACAGCTGCCAGACCCCGGCGGGGCCGGCGGCCTGGATGTCCACATCGTTCTTGCCCAGCCCGGCTTTGCGCAGCGAGGCGAGCAGGGCGTAGTAAGTGGTGTCGGAGTACGACATCACCGTCATGGTCTTGCCCTTGAGGTCGCTGATGCTGTTGATGTTGTCCTTGGCATTGGTGGCGATCATCGTCACCCCGCCGTCACCCAGCACCGCCACGGCGCGCACCGGGATGCCATTGGCCCGCACCACGATCGGCGTGTCACCGATGGCGCCGCCGATCAGCGCGTTACCGGCGCCGATCTGCTTGGCCACGTCCACGCCACCTTTGGCGGCGATAAAGGTCAGGTCCAGGTCCTGGGCCGTGTAGTAGCCCTTTTCTTTGGCGATGATCCACGGTGCGAACGCGGGCGAGTTGGGCGGCGCCGGCAGCAGGTAAGTGACCTTGGTCGGCTGTGCCTGGGCGGCGCAGGCCATACCGAGGCCCAGGCTGAGGGCGCAAAGACGTTGAAACAGAGACTTGAGCATGGGGACTCCTGAATCGGTTGGGGGCCGCGAGGGCGGTGATCAGTGCAGTTCGGTGTCGGCGCCGACCTGGAGCAACTCCATCAGGCGGCCTACCAGCGGGCCGATTTCCGGCAGCTTGCGGCGCTCCAGGGGGTTGTCGCGAAACGGCAGGTCAATGCTGATTTCTTCGATGATCGTGCCGGGGCGCGCGCTCATGACCAGCAAGCGGTCGGACATGGCGATGCCTTCGATCAGGTCATGGGTGATGAACAGGGCGGTCTTCTTTTCGTCGAACAGCATCCGTGCCATGTCCTGTTGCAGGATCATCTTGGTCTGGGCATCGAGGGCCGAGAACGGCTCGTCGAGGAACAGCACCTGTGGGTCGATGGCCAGGGTGCGAGCCAGGGCGGCGCGCTGGCGCATGCCGCCGGAGAGCTGGAACGGGTAGTGATCGGCGTAACCGTTGAGGTGGCAGCGGTCGAGCAGGTCCAGGGCCACCTTCTGCCGAGTGGCGGCGGGCACGCCCTGGATCTCCAGGCCCAGCTCCACGTTGCGGCGGATGCTGCGCCAAGGCATCAGCAGATCCTTTTGCAACATGAACGCGACCTGCGGCACGGGCCCGGTGACCGGCTCGCCACCGACGAACACTTCACCTTCGCTGGGCCGGTACAGGCCCGAGCCCATATTCAAAATGGTGCTCTTGCCACAACCGGATGGGCCGATGATCGACACCACTTCACCCCGGCGAATCTTGAAGTTCACCTCGCGAATGGCGAAGGGCGCGTCCGCTTTACCCTTGGCCGGGAAACATTTACCGACATTGCGAAATTCAATTTCAGTCGGCTCCAGCTCTTCCTTGAGAGCGGGGTTATTCCATTGGGGCGTCACGGCGTACATCTCTTTCACAGCCATCAGGTAGGTTCTCTGGTCTGTTTTATAGGTGATACGCCGTTTAGTGCATGAACAATGCCAGGGGGTTATTTCCTACAGTTTTTTAGTAAATGTCTTTTGATATCAGTTGTTTGGATATAAATAGTTGCAGGCTTAATGTTTCATATATGAAACGTTGGTTCTTATATGGCACGAAATTGCACACTGCCCGGGCATGTTTTGGGAAGTTGCGAGAACTCGGTGCTTTTTCGGGTAACGCGGAGAAGTTACGAAGGGGCTTATTTGTTTTATATATAAAACGCAGCTGTGCGTTTCTATATAGGTAGTTGTAGGAGCGAGCTTGCTCGCGAAGAACGTTAACGAAAACGCGGGCTTCCTGGATAAGCGCGGCGGTCTCGGGTTTTTCGTCGGAACGCCGCCCGGAGCCAAGCTCGCTCCTACAGGGGGCAGGCGTTAAAAAAGGCAAAAAAAAGGGCCTGAAGAGCAAGTCTTCAAGCCCTCAAAAGGGTGAGAGGTGTCTAGTCCCTCAACCTGGTGAGCGGTGCTACATGCGTTCAGGCCTTCAAAGGCACCAGACGCGGGGCAATCATGTTTTCCGGGCGCAGGATGTCGTCGAGCATGGCGTCGTCGAGCAAGCCTTCTTCGCGCACCAGCTCCAGCACGCCGCGGCCGCTTTCAAGGGCGATACGCGCGATGCGGGTGGCGTTTTCATAGCCGATGTACGGGTTCAGCGCAGTGACCAGGCCGATGGAGTGCTCCACCAGTTCGCGGCAGCGGGCTTCGTTGGCGGTGATGCCGACGATGCAGTGCTCGCGCAGCATGTCCATGGCGCGTTGCAGCAGGCGGATCGAGTCGAAGATCTTGAAAGCGATCAGCGGCTCCATCACGTTCAGTTGCAGCTGGCCGCCTTCGGCCGCCATGGTCAGGGCCAGGTCGTTACCGATGACCTGGAACGCTACCTGGTTCACGGCTTCCGGGATCACCGGGTTGACCTTGCCGGGCATGATCGAGCTGCCTGGCTGACGCGCTGGCAGGTTGATCTCGTTGATCCCGGTACGTGGGCCGCTGGACAGCAGGCGCAGGTCGTTGCAGATCTTCGACAGCTTCACCGCCGTGCGCTTGAGCATCCCGGAGAACAGCACGAAAGCGCCCATGTCGGAGGTGGCTTCGATCAGGTCGGCCGCCGGTACCAGCGGCTGGCCGCTGATGGTGGCCAGGCGTTGTACGGCCAGGGCCTGGTAGCGCGGGTCGGCGTTGATGCCGGTACCGATGGCGGTGCCGCCCAGGTTGACTTCGGTCAGCAGCTCCGGAGCCAGGGTTTTGAGGCGTGCCAGGTCTTCACCCAGGGTGGTGGCGAAGGCGCGGAATTCCTGGCCGAGGGTCATCGGCACGGCGTCTTGCAGTTGGGTGCGGCCCATTTTCAGGACGTGGCCGAACTCGACACCTTTGGCGGCGAACGCCTGGATCAGGCTGTCGAGGCTGGCCAGCAGCGCGTCATGGCCCAACAGCAGACCCAGGCGGATCGCGGTCGGGTAGGCGTCGTTGGTCGACTGCGCCATGTTCACGTCGTTGTTGGGGTGCAGGTATTGGTATTCGCCCTTGTTGTGGCCCATGGCCTCCAACGCGATGTTGGCGATGACTTCGTTGGCATTCATGTTGGTTGAAGTGCCAGCGCCGCCTTGAATCATGTCCACCACGAACTCTTCGTGGAAGTCACCGCGGATCAGGCGGGCGCAGGCTTCGCTGATGGCAGCGTGCTTGGCTTCGCTGAGCTGGCCCAACTCGCGGTTGGCATCTGCGGCGGCTTGCTTGACCATTGCCAGACCGACCACCAATTTCGGGTAATGCGAAATCGGAACGCCGGAGAGACGGAAGTTATTCACAGCTCGCAGGGTCTGGATGCCGTAATACGCTTGAGCAGGTACTTCAAGTACGCCAAGCAGGTCTTTTTCTGTGCGGAATGATGCAGCGGAGGACATGACGGAAATCATCTCGATATGGACCCGGGCTAGGCCGGAACGCTGTGAATGCTAGGCTTGTGGGAGTTTTTGGGCCAATGCTATTAAGCACTGGCCTATGCACAAACGGCATAATGTTGATGTGACCCGGTTATCATGGCGGGCGTGTGTGCCAAAATGGTGCATGCCCTGGAGAATCAGATGAACCTTGAAAGCAAATGGCTGGAAGACTTTAGCGCCCTGGCGGCCACCCGCAGCTTCTCCCAGGCAGCGGAGCGGCGCTTCGTCACCCAGCCGGCCTTCAGTCGACGCATCCGCAGCCTCGAGGCGGCCCTGGGGCTGACGTTGGTCAACCGTTCGCGCACGCCCGTCGAACTGACCGCGGCGGGGCAGTTGTTTTTGGTCACCGCGCGCACGGTGGTCGAGCAATTGGGCGAAGTACTGCGCCATTTGCATCATTTGGAAGGTGGTCAGGGCGAAGTCATGCAAGTGGCTGCCGCTCACTCCCTGGCGTTGGGCTTTTTCCCACGCTGGATCGCGCAATTGCGCAACGAAGGGCTGAACATCGCCACACGTCTGGTGGCCACCAACGTCGGCGACGCCGTGCATGCCCTTCGCGAAGGCGGGTGCGACCTGATGCTGGCGTTCTACGACCCGGATGCGGCGATGCAGATGGACCCGGACATTTTCCCGTCGTTGCACCTGGGCAACACCGAAATGCTCCCGGTATGCGCCGCCGATGCCGATGGCAAGCCGTTGTTTGACCTGGAGGGCGAGGGCAGTGTGCCGCTGCTGGCCTACAGTGCGGGTGCGTTTCTCGGGCGCTCGGTCAATCTGCTCTTGCGCCAACGTGCCCTGCGCTTCACCACGATTTACGAAACCGCGATGGCCGATAGCCTGAAAAGCATGGCCCTGGAAGGATTGGGAATTGCCTGGGTGCCACAGTTGAGCGTGCGCGCCGAACTGGCGCGCGGCGAGCTGGTTGTGTGCGGCGGGGCGCAGTGGCATGTGCCGCTGGAGATTCGCCTGTATCGCTGCGCGTTGGTGCGCAAGGCCAACGTGCGGTTGTTGTGGCGCAAGCTGGAAGGCGGCGCGGCGCAGTCCCCGGCGGCTGAGCGCGGTTAAATGTGGGAGTTGGCTTGCCTGCGATAGCGGTGTATCGGCTGACATTTCAGGCACTGACCCTCCGCCATCGCAGGCAAGCCAGCTCCCACAGTATTTTGTGGTGTTTTCGCTGACCTGGAAGTCAATAAAACCGCCTGTTTGAGGTGTAAGACAGATGGTCACCCAAGGGGCTGTTTATCTGCATTATTACGGTATACTGCGCGGCCTTCGGCCGGTCCAACCGGCCTTAATTCGTACAACAAGCCACGCCGGATTTCCCGCGTGGCTTGTTGTTTTTTGACGCGCCTGCGGGCGCCCAGAGAGAAGAGGCACGACGATGAGTGCATTGGTTGGCGTGATCATGGGCTCCAAGTCCGATTGGTCCACCCTTAGCCACACCGCCGATATGCTGGAAAAGCTCGGCATTGCGTTTGAAGTGAAGGTGGTCTCTGCCCACCGCACGCCAGACCTGCTGTTCCAGTATGCCGATGAAGCAGAATCCCGTGGCATCGAGGTGATTATCGCCGGTGCCGGTGGCGCCGCCCACTTGCCGGGCATGTGTGCGGCCAAGACCCACTTGCCGGTACTCGGCGTGCCGGTGCAGTCGTCGATGCTCTCGGGCGTGGATTCGCTGTTGTCCATCGTGCAGATGCCCGCCGGGATTCCGGTAGCGACCCTGGCGATCGGCAAGGCTGGTGCGATCAACGCGGCATTGCTGGCTGCCAGTATCCTGGGCGCCAAGCATCCACAGTTCCACGCGGCCCTGAAGAAATTCCGCGCCGAACAGACTGACAGCGTCCTGGACAATCCAGACCCACGCATCGCCTGAGGTTGTTGATTGATGAAAATCGGTGTAATCGGTGGCGGCCAACTGGGTCGCATGCTGGCCTTGGCGGGCACTCCGCTGGGGATGAACTTCGCGTTTCTTGATCCGGCGCCGGACGCCTGTGCGGCGGCCCTGGGCGAACACCTGCGGGCGGACTACAGCGACCCAGACCACTTGCGCCAACTGGCCGATGAAGTCGACCTGGTGACCTTCGAGTTCGAGAGCGTGCCGGCTGAAACCGTGGCGTTCCTCTCGCAATTCGTGCCGGTGTACCCAAGCGCCGAAGCGCTGCGCATTGCCCGTGACCGCTGGTTCGAAAAGAGCATGTTCAAGGACCTGGGCATTCCGACCCCGGCGTTCGCCGATATCCAGTCCCAGGCGGACCTGGATGCTGCCGTCGCCAGCATCGGCCTGCCGGCTGTGCTGAAAACCCGCACCCTGGGTTATGACGGCAAGGGCCAGAAAGTCTTGCGCACCGAAGCCGATGTGGTCGGCACGTTCGCCGAGCTGGGCAGCGTCGCCTGCCTGCTGGAAGGCTTTGTGCCGTTCACCGGCGAAGTCTCGCTGGTGGCCGTACGCGCCCGTGATGGCGAAACCCGCTTCTACCCGTTGGTGCACAACACCCACGACAGCGGCATCCTCAAGTTGTCCGTGGCCAGCACCGATCACCCGTTGCAGGCCCTGGCCGAAGACTATTCCAGCCGCGTATTGAAGCAACTGGATTATGTCGGCGTGATGGCGTTCGAGTTCTTTGAAGTCGACGGTGGCCTCAAGGCCAACGAAATCGCCCCGCGCGTGCACAACTCCGGGCACTGGACCACCGAAGGCGCTGAGTGCAGCCAGTTCGAAAACCACCTGCGGGCGGTAGCGGGCTTGCCACTGGGTTCCACGGCCAAGGTCGGCGAGAGCGCGATGCTCAACTTCATTGGCGTGGTGCCGCCGGTTGACCAGGTCATTGCGATTGATGACTGCCACCTGCATCACTATGGCAAGGCTTTCAAGGTCGGGCGCAAGGTCGGTCACGCCAACCTGCGTTGCAAGGACCGCGCGACGCTTGATGCGCAAATCGCCAAGGTCCAGGCGCTGATTGCCGCGCAATAACCCGTGGAGCGGCGGGAACCATTGGTGACCGCCATCCTCTGATTGCAGGATGCCAAAGTCTGACTAGGCTTCAGCTAACTTTCATTCAGAGGGAAATGCCATGGGTATCATTGGGACCATCTTTATCGGTTTGATCGTCGGCCTGCTGGCGCGTTTCCTGAAACCAGGCGACGACAGCATGGGCTGGATCATGACCATCCTGCTGGGTATCGCCGGCTCCCTGGCGGCGACCTATGGTGGCCAGGCGCTGGGTATCTACCAGGCAGGCCAGGGCGCAGGCTTCATTGGCGCGTTGGTAGGTGCCATTGTGTTGCTGGTGATCTACGGTCTGCTGAAAAAGAAGTGATTTAGCGACAAGCCCTCTGCGCTGCGCAGGCGCAGGGGGCTAGAATGCCGGCACTGTTCTTATTTGCCGAGCCACCTTCATGCGCCGCCTCCTGTTGACTGTCCTTTTGCTGGGTTCAAGCCTGGCCCACGCCGCTGAGCTGCCGGAAACCGACTGGCTGGAACTGATGCCCAAGTCAGACCAGAAAGCCCTCGAACAAATGCCGGATATCGACCACAACTCCCCAGAGGCCCTGGGCACCTTTACCGAAAAGGGTGGCTTGAAGCAGAGCAAGGGCTTGCCGGCCGTGATGTATTCGACCAAGACCGTGGGCGCCATGAATGGCAAGCACATCCGCCTGGGTGGCTATCCGGTGCCCCTGGAAACCGATGCCAAGGGCCGCAGTACCCTGTTCTTCCTGGTGCCGTACCCGGGCGCCTGCATCCACGTGCCGCCGCCACCGCCCAACCAGTTGGTGTTGGTGCGCTATCCCAAGGGTTTGAAGCTCGATGATATCTACACGCCGTTGTGGGTCACCGGCACGTTGAAGGTGGAGACGGTCAACAACGACCTGGCGGATGCGGCGTATGCGCTGGATGCGGGTGTGGTGCGGGTGGTGCAGGAGTCAGACCTGTAACCAGCGCCACAAATCCCCCCCTGTGGGAGCGGGCTTGCTCGCGATGGCGGTGTATCAGTCGACATTTCGTTAACTGACCCACCGCTATCGCGGGCAAGCCCGCTCCCACATTGGGTCTACAGGGGCAGGCTGGCGATGCTCACGCCCATGGTGTGGCTCGCACCCGGTGCCAGCGCCACTGCATCGTCCAGCACATTGGCCGTTTCGATGCACAGCATGCCCTGCCAGCCATCGTCGGCCATGTCATCGAAAGCCTTGGCGCGTTCAGTCCAGGGGTTCCAGATCACCGTCGATTTCGACCCTTCGCTGGTGAGTTGGATACGCCGCTGCCAGTCGTTATCCACGATGTTCAATTGGGCCGGGGTGTCGAGGTAGATGCGGTCGGTCTCGGCAGTGAAGTGCAGGAGGCCCGATTGCTTCTTGGTCGCCCAACCGTCGGCGGTATCGATATAGTCCAGCCCATCCAGGCCTTCGACCTGCACGTTGCGCACATCGCTGACGGCGAAGTAGCTGTGCAGCGCCTGGCTGATCGTCACCGTGTGGGTGCCACGGTTGTGGCTGGTCAGGCGGATATGCAGTTGCTCGTCCAGCAGCAGGCTCATGTTCAGATCGACCTGATGCGGCCAGCCAGGGAAACCGCCCGCTGGCGCAATGAGCGCCAATTCAACGCGATTGTCTTGCACGCCGACCAAGGTCCAGATGGCGGTACGCGCAAAGCCATGGGCGCCGGCCGGCTGGTCGCTCTGGCGCATCGCCTTGACGCTTTGCGGGTTGCGCTCGAATACACCAAACCACGGCCAGCACACCGGCACGCCGGTACGGATGCCTTTGCCTTGCTTGAACACCGCCTTGTCGTTGGGCCAGATCACCGGTTTTGCATCGGCCGGCTGGTAACTGAAGACGTGCGCACCCTGTTGGGCCACCAGCACTTCGGCGCCGTTGTGGCGGATGCGCCAGCAGTCCAGCTCATCCATTTTCACGGTTTCAACGTGGGGCGTAGGCATACAGGGCTCTCTTAATGACAGGCAATGGGGCAATGGACCGTCAAACCGCCGTGAGGTTTAACGCGCCCGTGACGGAACCGAGCGGGTGCGACCGCTGCCATCAATGGCGACGAACACAAACACCGCCTCGGTGACTTTGCGCCATTCGCTGGACAGCGGGTCATCGCTCCACACTTCGACCATCATCTGGATCGAGCTGCGGCCGATTTCCAGGGCCTGGGTGTAGAAGGACAACTGCGCGCCCACCGCCACCGGAACCAGGAACGCCATGCGATCGATCGCCACGGTAGCCACGCGGCCGCCGGCGACCTTGCTGGCCATTGCCGTGCCGGCCAGGTCCATCTGCGCGACCAGCCAGCCGCCGAAAATATCGCCGAAACCGTTGGTTTCACGGGGAAGTGCGGTGATTTGCAGGGCGAGATCGCCTTGCGGGATAGGATCTTCTTGTTCGAGTTCGATCATGCCGGGGGTGCCTCTGACCCGTGACTCTTGGAATATGTAATCGGTGAATAGCCGTCTTGGAAAAACGATTCAGCCCCGAACATACTACGTTCGTCACGTTTTTCGAAAGGCGCCTTAAGGGAAACTCTGCGAAATCGGCTGGCCGGTGCCAACGACGTTTTCGCGCAACTTCCACTGATATGCCGGTGCAAGGTGGGGAGTATATCGGTCGATAGCCTGCACGACGACCACCGGGTCCTGATTTTGTACATCTATCTACAGGGTTTGGCAGGCGTCAATAAAATGGCCAAAACAGTCATGCAACTTGAGGGGTTTGACCATTGTTTATTTTGAACCCGGCGCCCCAGTATTTGTTGGCGTTTTCGGTCCCCGACAATAATTCGAAGAGGGAACGGGCGGGCCTCGCAAGGGGGTGACTTTGCGAGTTGGCGCCAACCGCCGTGCAGGCGTTTAGACTGTGCTTTTCCGGGCAATTTGCTATCTTGCCGGACCTGCCGGGCCAAACCCAAGCCGTTGCGGATTCCTGATCTGACCTAATAAGAGAAGCCTTGCCATGACCACAGTGCCTTCAAGCATTGCGCCGCCCGCCCGCCCGCTGAACCGCAACGATTACAAGACCCTGTCGCTGTCCGCCCTGGGCGGTGCGCTGGAGTTCTACGACTTCATCATCTTCGTGTTCTTCGCCACGGTGGTCGGGAAGCTGTTCTTCCCCGCCGACATGCCTGAATGGCTGCGCATGATGCAGACCTTCGGCATCTTCGCCGCCGGCTACCTGGCGCGGCCGCTGGGCGGGATCATCATGGCGCACTTCGGCGACCTGCTGGGGCGCAAGAAGATGTTCACCCTGAGCATCTTCATGATGGCCGTACCGACCCTGATCATGGGCCTGCTGCCAACCTATGCGCAGATTGGCCTGTGGGCACCGATCCTGTTGCTGCTGATGCGCGTGATCCAGGGCGCGGCGATTGGTGGCGAAGTGCCGGGGGCGTGGGTGTTTGTGTCCGAGCACGTACCGCCACGGCATATCGGCTACGCCTGCGGCACCCTGACCAGCGGCCTGACCGGCGGGATTTTGCTGGGCTCGCTGGTCGCCACCGCGATCAATACGGCCTACACCCCGGAGCAGGTCTCCGATTACGCCTGGCGGATTCCGTTCCTGTTGGGCGGTGTATTCGGCCTGTTTTCGGTGTACCTGCGCCGTTGGTTGCACGAAACGCCGATCTTCGCCGAGATGCAGCAGCGCAAGACCCTGGCGGCCGAGTTGCCGTTGCGTGCGGTATTGCGCGACCACCGTGGCGCCATCGTGCTGTCGATGTTGCTGACGTGGCTGCTGTCGGCCGGCATTGTCGTTGTCATCCTGATGACTCCGACGGTGCTGCAGACCATCTACCACTTCAGCCCGACGGTGTCGTTGCAGGCCAACAGCCTGGCGATCGTCACCTTGAGCTTTGGCTGTATCGCGTCCGGCGCGCTGGCTGACCGTTTTGGTGCGGGCCGTGTGCTGGTCGCCGGTTGCGCGTTGCTGCTCGCGACCTCGTGGACGCTGTATCACAGCCTGCTGGATCACCCGGACTGGCTGTTCCCGCTGTATGCCTTGACGGGTTTGTTTGTCGGCACCATTGGCGTGGTGCCCTACGTGATGGTCAAGGCCTTCCCGCCGGTAGTGCGTTTCAGCGGCCTGTCGTTTTCCTACAACGTTGCCTACGCCGTGTTCGGTGGTCTGACGCCGCTGGTGGTATCGCTGCTGATGAAAGAAAGCCCGATGGGCCCGGCTTACTACGTTGCCATCCTCTGTGTGATGGGGATGGTCGTGGGCGGGTACCTGTGGAAGCGCGGGCGCTGAACCTGTAGGCGCCGGCTTGCCGGCGATGGCGTCCCTTGGTCAGCGTACGACTCAAGGGCTCCATCGCCGGCAAGGTGTTGTAGGCAGTCAACGTTTACAGAGTGTTTCTGAATTACCGCAATTCCTCGCCTCGCCCCCGCATTTACTCAGCTCCTCTCCCGTATCCGCTTGCGCTGCCAATACTGGCCTTTCATCTAATTGTCATATTCCAGACATAGAGTGTTCACACGGCCTACCGATACTTGGCCCCGATCCAACTATCCCTATCTGCTAGGAGTAAGGCATGAAACTGAAGCGTTTGATGGCGGCAATGACTTTTGTCGCTGCTGGCGTAGCCACTGCCAACGCGGTCGCCGCTGTTGACCCTGCGATCAAGCCCTACACCAAGACCTCTGGTGTATCGGGCAACCTGTCCAGTGTCGGCTCCGATACTCTGGCCAACCTCATGACTCTGTGGGCCGAGAACTACAAAAAAGAATACCCGAACGTCAACATCCAGATTCAAGCCGCCGGTTCTTCCACCGCGCCGCCTGCACTCACCGAAGGCACCGCTAACCTGGGCCCGATGAGCCGCAAGATGAAGGACAACGAACTGCAGGCTTTCGAGCAGAAGTACGGCTACAAGCCGACTGCTATCCCGGTGGCCGTGGACGCCCTGGCTGTATTCGTACACAAAGACAACCCGATCAAGCACCTGACCATGGCTCAAGTCGATGCCGTGTTCTCGTCGACTCGCCTGTGCGGCGCCAAGGCTGACGTCAAGACCTGGGGCGACCTGGGTGTGACCGGTGACCTGGCCAACAAGCCAGTGCAACTGTTCGGTCGTAACTCGGTATCCGGCACCTACGGCTACTTCAAGGAAGAAGCCCTGTGCAAAGGTGACTACAAGCCTAACGTCAACGAACAGCCAGGCTCGGCTTCGGTCGTGCAGTCCATCAGCTCTTCGCTCAACGGTATCGGTTACTCGGGCATCGGCTACAAGACAGCCAGCGTGAAAACCGTGGCCCTGGCCAAGAAAGAAGGCGGCGAGTTCGTCGAAGACACCGAAGAGAACGCCCTGAACGGCAAGTACCCGCTGTCGCGCTTCCTCTACGTGTACATCAACAAAGCCCCGAACAAGCCTCTGGCCCCGCTGGAAGCCGAGTTCGTGAAACTGGTTCTGTCCAAGCAGGGCCAGGAAGTTGTAGTCAAGGACGGCTACATCCCACTGCCAGCTAAAGTGGTCGAAAAGACACTGGCTGACCTGGGTCTGAAAGAAGGCAAGTAAGCTACGGGGCCGGGTAAAGCCGGCCTTTTCTGTAGGAGCGAGCTTGCTCGCGAAAAGCGTTAACGATCACGCGCCGTCTCTGAGTCAACGCGGTGCCTTGACGTTTTTCGCGAGCAAGCTCGCTCCTACAGAACTCCTAATTTTTCGGTCCGCTGCCAGCCCTGCTATGCGGCGGATTTCTTGCGTCACTGCATTGTCATCTTTCTGTCATACAGGATCGCTAGGGTGTGCGCATGAATGATCTGGCCAATTCCACCATGACGACGACTTCTCCTCCCAAGCGCATTGACTTCAATACGCCTGAGCTGCAACGCAAGCGCCGCATCCGCGCGCTCAAGGATCGCCTGACCCGTTGGTACGTGCTGGTCGGCGGTCTCGCCGTCCTCGGCGCTATCACCCTGATTTTCTTCTTCCTGGCCTACGTGGTCGCGCCGCTGTTCCAGGGTGCCAGCCTGACCAAGGGCGAGGCCCTGACTCCGGCCTGGATGCAGGATGCCGGCAAGCCGTTGCTGATCTCGCTGGAAGAACAGAACCAGGTAGCCATGCGGGTTTCCGACAAGGGCCAGGCATTGTTCTTCAGTGTCGAGTCCGGTGCTGAACTCAAGCGTGTCGACCTGGCCCTGCCAGCCGGCGCCAGTGTGGTGTCCATCGGTGAAGACCAGCCAGGCAGCCCGCTGGTGATCCTCGGCCTGTCCAATGGCCAGTCCCTGGTGTTCCGCCACTCTTATAAAGTGACCTACCCGGACGGCAAGAAGACCATCTCGCCCGAGATCGAATATCCATACGGCGAAACGCCGATGGTGCTCGATGACGGCGGTCGGCCGCTGGAGCATGTGGCCCTCAATGCTACCGACACCTCGCTGATCATTGCCGGTTCTGCTGGTTCGCACCTGAACGTGCTGTCGGTGAGCCGCGAAGAAAACATGATGACCGGCGAAGTTGTCAGCGAGCAGAAGCGTATCGAACTGCCGCAAATGACTGAGCCGGTGAAAGCGATCTTCGTCGATCCGCGCCAGCAATGGCTGTATGTGATCAACGGCCGCGCCCTGGCCGATGTGTTCAGCCTGCGGGACAACAGCCTCAACGGTCGCTACAAATTGTTGGAAGATGGCAACGCCGAAATCACCGCCAGCACTCAGTTGGTAGGCGGTATCTCGTTGATCGTCGGTAACTCCAAGGGTGGCCTGGCCCAGTGGTTCATGGCCCGCGACCCGGATGGCGAGCAACGTTTCAAGCAGATCCGCACCTTCCAGATGGGCACCACGCCTATCGTTGAAATCACCGCCGAAGAGCGTCGCAAAGGCTTCGTCGCCCTCGATGCCTCCGGCAAGTTCGGTGTGTTCCACAGCACCGCGCACCGCACCCTGCTGGTTGACCCTGTGGTCGAAGGCCAGGGCATCTTTGGCATGTCGCCACGGGCCAACCGTGTGATCGTTGAAGCCGGCGGCAAGCTGCAGCCGCTGGAGCTCGACAACCCGCACCCGGAAGTGTCCTGGAGCGCGTTGTGGAGCAAGGTCTGGTACGAAAACTACGACGAGCCTAAATACGTCTGGCAATCGACCGCTGCCAACAGCGATTTCGAACCCAAGATGAGCCTGGCGCCACTGACCTTCGGTACGCTCAAGGCCGCGTTCTACGCGATGTTGCTGGCTGCGCCACTGGCCATTGCCGCGGCAATCTATACCGCATACTTCATGGCCCCGAGCCTGCGCCGCAAGGTTAAGCCGGTGATCGAGCTGATGGAAGCGATGCCAACCGTGATCCTCGGCTTCTTCGCCGGCCTGTTCCTGGCGCCGTATGTCGAAGGCCACCTGCCGGGTATTTTCAGCCTGCTGATGTTGCTGCCGATTGGCATCCTGCTGGCCGGCTTCATCTTCAGCCGGTTGCCTGAGTCGATCCGCCTGCGGGTACCGGATGGCTGGGAAAGCGCAATCCTGATCCCGGTGATCCTGTTTGTGGGCTGGCTCTCGCTGTACATGAGCCCGTACCTGGAAACCTGGTTCTTCGGTGGCGACATGCGCATGTGGATCTCCCACGACCTGGGCATCACCTACGACCAGCGCAACGCCCTGGTTGTCGGCCTGGCCATGGGTTTTGCAGTGATCCCGAACATCTACTCCATCGCCGAAGACGCCGTGTTCAGTGTGCCGCGGGGCCTGACCCTGGGTTCCCTGGCCCTGGGCGCTACGCCATGGCAAACCATGACCCGCGTCGTGTTGCTGACCGCCAGCCCAGGGATTTTCTCGGCGCTGATGATCGGCATGGGCCGTGCGGTGGGTGAAACCATGATCGTGCTGATGGCCACTGGTAACACCCCGGTCATGGAAATGAACCTGTTCGAAGGCCTGCGAACGCTCGCAGCCAACGTCGCAGTGGAAATGCCCGAGTCGGAAGTGGGCGGCAGTCATTACCGCGTGCTGTTCCTCTCGGCGCTGGTGCTGCTGCTGTTCACTTTCATCATGAACACCCTCGCCGAGCTGATCCGTCAGCGTCTGCGCAAGAAATACTCGTCGCTTTAAGAAAGGTAGAAGTCTGTGAAACAGAACTCCCTGAATGGATGGTTCAAGAGCGGCGCCCCAGGCGTCTGGATCAGCGGTGGTGCGGTGGCCATCGCGGTCATCATGACCATTGGTTTGCTGGCTGTGATTGCCGTGCGCGGCTTGGGTCACTTCTGGCCAGCCGACCTGATCCAGGCCAACTACAACGTGCCGGGCCAGGCCAACCACATCGTCATTGGCGAAGTGGTACAGAAAGAACAAGTGCCGCGCGAGCGCCTGAAAAGCGCCGGCCTGCCGGTGCCGGACGAAGGTCCGGAGTTCATGACCCGCGAGCTGATCAAGGTCGGCAACCGTGACTTGAACGGCAACGACTTCACGTGGATCGTCGGCGAGTGGCTGACCAACCAGACCACGCCTGTCGAGTTGATGGCCATCGAGCGTCGTGAGTGGGGCAACTTCTACGGCACCCTGGTCAACGTCAAGCAGGATGGCAAAGTCGTCGCCGAAGGCGAGGCTGCGTGGCCAGAGCTGCAGGCGCGGGTTGAGCGGGTGAACAAGCTGGCCGCCGATCTCAAGACCCTTGAGAAGAGCGATATTGGCGCGATCAACGCAGGCCTTGAGCGTATCCGCCTGCACGGTCGCAAACTGGAGCTCAGCGGCAAGCTCGACGCCGCCGCCCAGGCCGACATGGATGCTGACCGCGCCGAGCTGAATGCGCGTTACCAGGCCATCGAGGCACGCCTGACCGACCTGCACGCCCAGTTCAACCGCGACAGCCTCACGGCCCGCGATGCCAACGGCAAAGAGCTTGAAATCAATATCGGCCACGTGGTGCACGCCTACCAGCCGAACGCCATGGGCACCCTGACCAAGATGGGCTTCTATGTCAGCAAGGTCTGGGAATTCCTCAGCGATGACCCGCGTGAAGCCAACACCGAAGGCGGGATTTTCCCGGCGATCTTCGGCACCGTGATGATGACCCTGATCATGGCGATGATCGTGACCCCGTTCGGCGTACTGGCGGCGGTCTACCTGCGTGAATACGCCAAGCAGAACACCTTGACCCGCATCATCCGCATCGCGGTGAACAACCTGGCGGGTGTCCCGGCGATTGTCTACGGTGTGTTCGGCCTGGGCTTCTTCGTCTACGTGCTGGGTGGTTCGGTGGACCGGTTGTTCTTCCCCGAAGCCCTGCCGGCGCCGACCTTCGGTACGCCGGGCCTGTTGTGGGCCTCGCTGACCCTGGCGCTGCTGGCAGTGCCGGTGGTGATCGTGGCCACCGAAGAAGGCCTGGCTCGTATCCCGCGCACCGTACGTGAAGGCTCCCTGGCACTGGGCGCGACCAAGGCGGAAACGCTGTGGAAAATCGTCCTGCCCATGGCCAGCCCGGCGATGATGACCGGCATGATCCTGGCCGTGGCGCGCGCCGCCGGTGAGGTGGCGCCGCTGATGCTGGTGGGTGTGGTGAAGCTGGCACCGTCGCTGCCGCTGGACGGCAACTACCCGTACCTGCACCTGGATCAGAAGATCATGCACCTGGGCTTCCATATCTACGACGTCGGCTTCCAGAGCCCCAACGTCGAGGCGGCACGTCCGCTGGTGTACGCCACCGCGTTCCTGCTGGTGCTGGTGATCGCCACGCTGAACCTGTCGGCGGTATGGATTCGTAACCACCTGCGCGAGAAATACAAGGCGCTGGATAGCTGATTGAATTGAACGCGGACCCAAGGTGGGAGCGGGCTTGCTCGCGAATGCGGTGTCTCTGACCTGACGCTTTCGCGAGCAAGCCCGCTCCCACAGGGCACCGAGTTGGAAACAGATTTGAGGTAAACCGCAAGGCCCACTATGAAGCCGCGGTTCAACGAAACGAATTGGTAGCACAGGGAGCATCCCATGCAACATGAAACCCATTCCCACGGCATCAACATGTCAGCCCTGGGTCGCGACAAGCAAAGCCTGAGCCTGGCCGAAGAAACCGTAGCCATCGAAGTCCCGGGCCTGAGCCTGTACTACGGTGAGAAGCAGGCGTTGTTCGACGTCAGCATGAACATCCCCAAGCAGCGCGTGACCGCCTTTATCGGCCCCTCGGGCTGCGGCAAGTCCACGCTGCTGCGCACCTTCAACCGCATGAACGACCTGGTGGACGGTTGCCGTGTGGAAGGCGCGATCAACCTCTACGGCAGCAACATCTACCGCAAGGGCGAAGACGTGGCCGAGCTGCGTCGTCGGGTAGGCATGGTGTTCCAGAAGCCCAACCCGTTTCCCAAGACCATCTACGAAAACGTGGTCTACGGCCTGCGCATCCAGGGCATCAACAAAAAGCGCATCCTCGACGAAGCAGTCGAGTGGGCTCTTAAAGGCGCCGCGCTGTGGGACGAGGTCAAGGACCGCCTGCACGAATCGGCCCTCGGCCTGTCCGGCGGCCAGCAGCAGCGCCTGGTGATTGCCCGTACCATCGCCGTGGAACCTGAAGTGCTGCTGCTCGACGAACCGTGCTCGGCACTCGACCCGATCTCGACGCTGAAAGTCGAAGAGCTGATCTACGAGCTCAAGTCCAAGTTCACTATCGTCATCGTGACCCACAACATGCAGCAGGCGGCGCGGGTTTCCGACTACACCGCGTTCATGTACATGGGCAAACTGGTGGAGTTCGGTGACACCGACACCCTGTTCACTAATCCGGCGAAGAAGCAGACCGAAGACTACATCACCGGTCGCTACGGCTAGGAAGCTGTGGTTCTGATTGCACTGACGCTGCGGTTCTCCGCACCTTACCGGACGCTCCAAGGACGCCAACATGATTAGCAAAGAAGGCCTTACCCACCACATCTCCGCGCAGTTCAACGCCGAGCTTGAGGAAGTGCGCAGCCACCTCCTGGCCATGGGCGGGCTGGTGGAGAAGCAAGTCAATGATGCGGTGACCGCGCTGATCGAGGCCGACTCGGGCCTTGCCCAGCAAGTGCGCGAGATCGACGACCAGATCAACCAGATGGAGCGCAACATCGACGAGGAATGCCTGCGCATCCTCGCCCGTCGCCAGCCGGCGGCGTCCGACCTGCGTTTGATCATCAGCATTTCCAAGTCGGTGATCGATCTGGAACGTATCGGTGACGAAGCCACCAAGATCGCCCGTCGCGCCATCCAGTTGTGCGAAGAAGGCGAAGCGCCGCGCGGCTATGTCGAAGTGCGTCACATCGGCGACCAGGTGCGCAACATGGTCCGCGATGCGCTGGATGCCTTTGCCCGTTTCGACGCCGACCTGGCGTTGTCGGTGGCCCAGTACGACAAGATCATCGACCGCGAGTACAAGACCGCCCTGCGTGAACTGGCGACCTACATGATGGAAGACCCGCGCTCCATCTCGCGGGTGTTGAGCATCATCTGGGTGTTGCGCTCCCTGGAACGGATCGGCGACCACGCGCGCAATATCTCGGAATTGGTCATCTACCTGGTACGCGGCACCGACGTGCGGCACATGGGCCTCAAGCGCATGAAAGCCGAAGTTGAAGGCACGGCCGATCAAATCCCTAATGTTCCGGACGAATCTGACGATAAGTAAGATTGCCCGAGAAATAAACGCCCGGCCTCTGGTCGGGCGTTTGCGTTTGTGGCGTATGAGTTTTGCGCTGCGGGCAGCCATAAAGTCCCGGCGTGACTGACGAGTTTTTGGCAAAATGCCATCAGTTAAGCGTTTTGCTTGCCGGGGTTTTGAGAGGATGAAGGGTCGATGAGTAAAGTCAGTGTATTGGTGGTGGATGACGCCTCGTTTATTCGCGACCTGGTGAAGAAGTGCCTGCGTAACTACTTCCCCGGCATCAAGATTGAAGATGCGGTAAACGGCAAAAAAGCCCAGGCCATCCTGATGCGCGAAACCTTCGACATGGTGCTGTGCGACTGGGAAATGCCGGAAATGTCGGGCCTGGAATTGTTGACCTGGTGCCGTGAGCAGCCGCAGCTCAAGTCCATGCCGTTTGTCATGGTCACCAGCCGCGGCGACAAGGAAAACGTGGTCCAGGCCATCCAGGCCGGCGTCTCCGGCTACGTCAGCAAGCCGTTCACCAACGAGCAGTTGCTGAACAAGGTCAAGCAGGCCCTGAACAAGATCGGGCGCCTCGACGCCTTGCTGGCCAGCGCACCGACCAAGATGAACTCGGCTTTTGGCAACGACTCCCTCAGCGCCCTGACCGGCGGCAAGCCCGAAGCGGTCAAGCCAGCCCCGGTGGCCGCGCCGAGCAAAGGCCTGCTCAACAGCCCGCCCGTGCAGGCCGCCGCCGCACCCTCGGCCGCCAGCGGTCGTGGCCAGGGCCAGTTGCGGCTGTCTAGTGGCACCCAGCAATGCGTGATCAAGGGCCTGAGCATCAAGGAGGCGTTGTTGGTGGTGCGCCGTGGCGACGTGCTGCCCCAAGTGCTGGAAAGCGCAGTGCTCGACCTGGAGCAAGGCGAGAACGCTGAAACCGCACGCCTCAACGGCTACCTGCACGCGATCGTCGCCTACGAACCGCGACCCGACAGCGACTGGCTGCAACTGACCTTCCGCTTTATCGACCAGGACGCGCAGAAGCTCGACTACATCTCCCGCCTGATCGCCCGAGGCACAGCGCAGAAGCATTTTGTGCCGGGTGCCTGAACCAACCCCCTGATCCCTGTAGGAGCCGGCAAGCCGGCTCCTACAGGGGCGTCGGTCCACACAACAGTGTCATGAACCCTTGCTAGCCTGCCGGTCAGTCATACTTGGCAGGTTTATCCGATGCTTGTGCGTTTTCTGTTGTTTTGTGGCCTGTGCGCAGTCGCTTCATCGACCCTGGCCATGACCCTCTATCGTTCCACCGATGCCCGTGGCGTGGTGTTTTTCAGCGACCAGAAGACCCCCGGCGCCCAAGCGTTTGTGTTTCAGGAGCGCCGTGCGGTGCCGGTGAAGCGCCAGGTGCTTGATCCCCAGCCGCTGCGTAACCTGCGGCCAGCGCAGTCGCAGCGTTACCCGTTGCCCTGGCGCGGCGGGCCGTTTCGCCTGACCCAGGGCCCTGGCGGCACGTTCAGCCACTCTGACGTCAAGAGCCGCTACGCCATGGACATCGCGATGCCCGAAGGCACGCCGATCATCGCTGCGCGGGGCGGGGTCGTGGTGAAAACAGAGAACAGCCAATCGGGGCGGGGCAGTGACCCGTCGGGCAACTTCGTGCGGGTGTTGCACGATGACGGCACCCAGAGTGTGTATCTGCACCTCAAGCTGGGGTCGGTCAGTGTCAGGGAAGGGCAGCGGGTGGCGGTGGGCAGCCCGTTGGCGCTGTCGGGCAATACCGGCAACAGCAGCGGGCCACACCTGCATTTTGTGGTGCAGCGCGATACGGGGGCGGGATGGGTGTCGATTCCGTATGAGTTCACGCAACCGGTACAGGCGTTGCCCAACTTTGCGTCGGGCACGCGGTAAGGCTTTTGTAGGAGCGAGCTTGCTCGCGAAAAACCTGAGGGCGCTGCCGGGTGTCAGGATCCCAGCGTTATCGTTAACGTCCTTCGCGAGCAAGCTCGCTCCTACAGGGGGTGTGCCCTAGTCGAGCATCAGTACTTTGGCCAGGACGATTTTCGGGCCTTTCATCTTCTTGATGATGATCCGCAGGCCTTCCACTTCGAGCACTTCTTCCTCTTCCGGCACCCGGTTCAGGGTGTCGTAGATCAAGCCGGCGAGGGTTTCGGCCTCGATGTGGTCCAGGTCGATGCCCAGCAGGCGCTCGATCTTGAACAGTGGTGTGTCACCACGTACCAGCAGCTTGCCCGGCTGGTAGGCGAGGATGCCGCGCTCGGCCTTGCGGTGTTCGTCCTGGATATCGCCCACCAGCACTTCCAGCACGTCTTCCATGGTCAGGTAGCCGATGATATTGCCGTCGGCTTCTTCAACCAGGGCAAAGTGCGCGCCGCCTTTGCGAAACTGCTCCAGCAACTGCGACAGCGGCATGTGCCGCGACACGCGCTCCAATGGGCGGGTCAGCTCGGCCAGGTTGAACGACTCGGGAATATGATCCAGGGCCGCCAGTTCCAGCAGTAGGTCCTTGATGTGCAGCAGGCCGACAAACTCACCGCGCACGGGGTCGTACACCGGGTAGCGGCTGAATTTGTGGCGGCGGAACAGCGCGAGGATTTCCTTGAGCGGCGCGTTGAAGTCCAGGGTCACCAGGTCTTCCCGGGAGTTGGCCCAGTCCACCACTTCCAGTTCGCCCATTTCCACGGCCGAGGCCAACACGCGCATGCCTTGGTCGCTCGGGTCCTGGCCACGGCTGGAGTGCAGGATCAGCTTGAGCTCTTCGCGACTGTAATGGTGCTCGTGATGGGGGCCGGGCTCGCCCTGGCCGGCGATGCGCAGGATCGCGTTGGCGCTGGCGTTGAGTAGGTAGATGGCCGGGTACATCGCCCAGTAGAACAGGTACAGCGGCACCGCGGTCCACAGCGACAGCAGCTCGGGCTTGCGAATGGCCCAGGACTTGGGCGCCAGCTCACCGACCACGATGTGCAGGTACGAAATCACGAAGAAGGCGGCGAAGAACGACACGCCCTTAATGACTTCAGGCGACTCGACGCCCATGGCCCCCAGCAACGGCTCCAGGATGTGCGCAAAAGCCGGCTCACCGACCCAGCCCAAGCCCAGGGAGGCGAGGGTGATACCCAACTGACAGGCCGACAGATACGCGTCGAGCTGGCTGTGTACGGTGCGCAGGATCTGCCCGCGCCAGCCGTTGGTGTGGGCGATGGCCTCGACCCGGGTGGAGCGCAGTTTGACCATGGCAAATTCCGCCGCAACGAAGAAACCGTTGAGCAGTACCAGGATCAGTGCAAAAAGAATCATGCCGAAATCGGCGAAGAGTGTCGCGAGGGTGATACCAGGGGAAGGGTCCATGATGGGGTTTTGCGGGTTCCGTGTATTCAAAAAGGGGTGATGGCTGTGCCTCAAGGGCGGGCACAAGTCAGGCAATGTAGCGGCTGAAGGGGCGCTTGCCTAGTGGCGGCTGCCGGGCGGGGGCGCGAATGCATGCTGCATAGGGCTTATGTGGGATGCGATAGAACCAAGCAGATAGTCCTGTGGTGGCGAGCGGGCTTGCCCCGCGCTGGGCTGCGAAGCAGCCCCAAAACCAGCCGCTACGGAGTATCTGATACACCGCATTCGGCTTACTGGGGCTGCTTCGCAGCCCAGCGCGGGGCAAGCCCGCTCGCCACAGGGGTATAGCTTCAGATTATTCCTTCGCCGCGATTGCCTGCGAGCGGCTGACCTGGGTCGGCGCAAAGTGGCAGGTAAAAGTGCTGCCATGTCCCAGTACGCTGCTGATTTCCAGGCGGGCCCGATGGCGCAACAGCACGTGCTTGACGATCGCCAGCCCCAGCCCGGTGCCACCGGTGTTGGAGTTGCGGCTGGAATCGACGCGGTAGAAACGCTCGGTCAGGCGTGGCAAATGCTTGCTGTCGATCCCAATCCCCGAATCCTGCACGCTCAGGTGTGCACCCTGCTGGTCGGCCCACCAGCGGATGCGGATGGTGCCTTTGTCCTGGGTGTACTTCACGGCGTTGAACACCAGGTTGGAGAAAGCGCTGCGCAACTCGCCCTCGCTGCCCTTGAGCAGCACCGACGGGTCGGCTTCCAGGGTGATGTGCTGGCCGCGTTCGCCGGACAGGGCCTGGGCATCGTTCTTGATGGTCTGCAGCAGGCTCTGTACGGCCACGGGATGGTTGTCCGAGGGGTAGTCGGTGGCTTCCAGCTTAGCCAGCAGCAACAGGTCGTTGAGCAGCGTCTGCATGCGTGAGCCTTGTTGCTGCATTTGCTGCAGGGCGCGGCTCCAGCGCGGGTTGACCTCTTCGACGTTGTCCAGCAGCGTCTCCAGGTAGCCGCAGATCACTGTCAGGGGCGTGCGCAATTCATGGGAGACGTTGGCGACGAAATCCTTGCGCATCTGTTCTAGCTGATGGATGCGGGTCACGTCGCGCACCAGCATCAAGTGTTCGTTGTTGCCGTAGCGCGTGAGGTACAGCTGGATGCGCACCCGGTCGTTGGTGGGCGACGGAATTTCCAGGGCTTCTTCGTAGTTGTCCTGCTCGAAGTACTCCTTGAAACGCGGATGACGCACCAGATTGGTCACTGGCTGGCCGCTGTCCTGGGGTGTCTTGAGGCCCAGCAGGGTCTCGGCGGCGCGGTTCCACCATTCCAGGTTGCCGTCGCTGTCGAGCATGATCACCGCGTCCTTGAGCGCGGCGGTCGACTCCTGGACCCGGTCGATCACCGCTTGCAGGCGGCCGCGTACCCTTTGGTCGCGGCGTTGCAGGTGGTAGATGCTGTCGAACACCTCGCCCCACAGGCCATAGCCGTCGGGTGGCGCTTCATCGGGTTTGTGCTGGCGCAGCCACTCGTGCAGGCGCAGCAATTGCTTGAGGGTCCAGCCCAGGTAGAGGCCCAGGCCGATGGCCAGGCTCCAGCCGTAGTAGCCGCTGATCAGGCCGACCAACAGGCAGCCGGTGACCAGTAGGAGCATGTGGCGGATCAGGGTGCCATGCCAGTTTTGATTCACTTGAACATGCGTCCTTGTCGGCTGTTAAGTCTGGGTAGGGCTGGCTCAGCCTTTGGTGGAAAACCGATAACCGGTACCGCGCACGGTTTGTACCAGATTCTCATAGGCATCGCCCAAGGCTTTGCGCAGGCGGCGGATATGCACGTCCACGGTGCGCTCCTCGACATACACGTTGCCGCCCCACACCTGGTCCAGCAGTTGGCCGCGGGTGTAGGCGCGTTCCTGGTGGGTCATGAAGAACTGCAACAAGCGGTATTCGGTAGGGCCCATCTCGGCCGGCTTGCCGTCGATGGTCACGCGGTGGCTGATCGGGTCCAGCAGCAGGCCGCCGACTTCAATCGGTGCCTCGCCATCGGTCGGGCCAGCGCGGCGCAGCACGGCCTTCAGACGTGCGACCAGTTCCCGTGGGGAAAATGGCTTGGTGATGTAGTCATCGGCACCCACTTCCAGGCCCTGGATCTTGTTGTCCTCTTCGCCCTTGGCGGTGAGCATGATGATCGGGATATCCCCGGTCAGCTCATCGCGCTTGAGACGCCGGGCCAATTCGATGCCGGAGGTGCCGGGCAGCATCCAGTCCAGCAGGATCAGGTCCGGCTTGCGGTCGACGATAATGGCGTGGGCCTGCTGGGAGTTCTCTGCCTCCAGGCAGTCATAGCCGGCCATTTCCAACGCAACGGCGATCATTTCGCGAATGGGCGCTTCGTCGTCAACGATCAGAATGCTCCTGCCAACCATGCTAAGTCCTCTTGTCATTTAACTGTCTTGCGCCGCATTAGATAACGGAATTATTGCAGTCGTGTGACAGTATTTTACTGGCCTGCGCAATCGGCCTAGTCCTGAACTACGCTTTGAGTCCGAATCCTGACAACCGCAAAAGGAAGGTTCTGATGACTCAGCGTATTTTTTCGTGGAAAGCCCTGTTGGTCACGGCGGCATTGACGCTGCCGACACTGGCTGTCGCGGCAGACCCCGCCATGACTAAAGACGGGATGTTGGTGGATCACAAGGGGATGGCGCTCTATACCTTCGCCAAGGATGCTGATGGCAAGTCTGCCTGCAATGACAAGTGCGCCACCAACTGGCCGCCGTTGAAGGCCGAGTCCACCGATAAGCCAATGGGCAAGTGGACCGTCATCACCCGTGACGACAACACCAGCCAGTGGGCCTATGACGGCAAGCCGCTGTACACCTTCATTGCCGACAAGAACGCTGGCGATGCGACCGGTGACGGCAAAATGGATGGCGCCTGGAAGATCGCCAAACCCTGAGCTCCCCTGTAGGAGCCGGCAAGCCGGCTCCTACAAGGTACAGGGCATTACCTGAAGGCGTAGTCGGCCACAATCCCGACAAAAATCGCCAATCCCGCCCAATGGTTGTGCAAAAACGCCTTGAAGCATTTCATCCGGTCCCGATCCCGGGTGTACCAGAACTCCCAGGCAAAACACCCTGCCGCCGCCACTAGCCCCAGATGGAACCAGCCACCCAGTTCGAAGCGCGAGCCCGCCAGCAGCAGGCAGAGCAGCGCCAGCCCCTGCAGGGTGAGGATGATGATCCGGTCGGCATCGCCAAACAGGATCGCGGTGGATTTGACGCCGATTTTCAGATCGTCATCGCGGTCGGTCATCGCGTAATAGGTGTCGTACGCCACCGTCCACAGCAAGTTGGCGATATACAGCAGCCAGGCAATGGCCGGCAGGCTGCCGGTCTCGGCGGTAAACGCCATGGGCATGCCCCAGGAAAACGCCGCGCCCAGCACCACCTGCGGGTAATAGGTGTAGCGCTTCATGAACGGATAACTGACAGCCAGCGCCAGGCCGCCCAGGGACAGCCAGATGGTGGCGGTGTTGGTCAGCAGCACCAGCAGGAAACTGATGGCCATCAGCACCGCAAAGAACACCAGGGCTTCTTTGGAACTGATCTTGCCACTCGCCAGCGGGCGTTGCGCGGTGCGCTTCACATGGCCGTCGACCTTGCGGTCAGCCCAGTCATTGATCACACAACCTGCCGCCCGGGTCAGTGTCACGCCCAAGACAAAAATCACGATATTGCTCAACGACGGCGAGCCCTTGCCGGCGATCCACAGCGCCCACAAGGTGGGCCACAGCAGCAGATAGATGCCGATGGGCTTGTCCATCCGGGTCAATTGAACGAAGTCCCAGGCCCGTGGGTTCAGGCGGTTCAGGGATTGGAGCAGGCGCTGGTACATCAGCAATTCTCCGCAGATTGGTGCACCGCTTGCCACAGGCTTGGCAGGAACACTTCCGCCACCAGAACACTCAACGCGCCGCGATCAAAGCGCGAGCGTCGCGCCCATAAGCCATTGGCCTGATCCGCCGTCGGCAGCCAGGCGCGTGGGTAGTGGCAGACCTCGATGGCCTGGCGGGTGAACGCCTGGTCACAAAACAGCAACTCACCCAGGGAGCGACTGCCCAACTCATCCATATGCAGGCCGTCGCCCTGCAAGGCACTACGGGCCGCCACGCTGCGGGCGAACACCCAGGCCTGGCCGTGACCGCGCAAATACACCTCGCGTACCCAGCCAATACTGGCCGCTGGCAGGTCGAGGGCGGCGCATTCGTCGTCTCGCAGGGGCTGCCAGCCTTCGAACAGTGGGGTGACACTGAAACCATCGTTGGAGAGGTGCGTCAGGCGGCGGGTCAGTGAGCCCTCATCGAACAGCCAGTCGAGGGCAGGAGGCGCGGGCAGAGGGTGCAGAAGGCTCTGGTTCAGCCATTGGCAAGCATCGGGAACGGCAATCGAATGCGGCACGGGGAGTCATTATTGGCAGTTAATGAGGCGCCGAGCTTACCATGGTCACCCGAATTTTTGCCGGGCTGCGCCGGGACATTGGGTCGAACGTGCTTGCATCTGGGCGCCCCGATCAGTACAAAACGCCCTGAGCCGGACGGCAATGCTGGATCTATCGACTGTCGGCCAGTAAGCCTGGACCCTGAGGAAACAAGTAATGAAGAAGTGGCAATGTGTAGTCTGCGGCCTGATCTACAACGAAGCAGACGGTTGGCCGGATGATGGGATCGCCCCAGGCACCCCGTGGCAGGACGTCCCGGAAGACTGGCTGTGCCCGGACTGCGGCGTCGGCAAAATGGATTTCGAAATGATCGAAATCGGTTGATTCGCTGAATTTTACAAACGTACTACAAGGAGAATGGAATGAGCGCACCTGTCGTGATCATCGGTACGGGCTTGGCTGGTTACAACCTGGCTCGGGAGTTTCGCAAGCTCGACAGCGAAACCCCGCTGTTGCTGATCACAGCAGATGACGGGCGTTCCTACTCCAAGCCCATGCTCTCCACCGGTTTCGGCAAAAACAAGGATGCCGATGGCCTGAGCATGGCAACCCCTGGCGCGATGGCCGAGCAACTGAAGGCCGAAGTGCGCACCCATACCCGAATCAGCGGGATCGACCCCGGTCACAAGCGCCTGTGGATCGGCGAGGAGGCGGTGGTCTACCGCGACCTGATCCTGGCCTGGGGTGCCCAGACGGTACAGGTACCGGTGGAGGGTGATGCCGCTGAACTGATTTTCCCGATCAACGACCTGGAAGACTATGCACGCTTCCGCCACGCCGCCGCCGGCAAGCGCCGCGTGCTGCTATTGGGCGCGGGGCTGATCGGCTGTGAATTTGCCAACGACCTGATCCTGGGCGGCTACACCATCGACCTGGTGGCGCCCTGCGAGCAAGTCATGCCGACCCTGCTGCACCCGGCAGCAGCTGCAGCGGTGCAGGCCGGGCTCGAAGGCCTCGGTGCGCGCTTCCACCTGGGGCCGGTGCTCAACCGCCTGCAGCGCACGGCTGACGGCCTGGAAGCCCACCTGTCCGATGGCACTGTGATTGAGTGCGACTTGGTGGTGTCGGCTATTGGCTTGCGCCCACGGGTGGACCTGGCGGCTGCGGCCGGCCTGCAAATCAACCGCGGGATCATGGTCGACCGCCACCTCAAGACCTCCCACGCCAATATCTACGCCCTGGGCGACTGCGCCGAAGTCGATGGCCTGAACCTGCTGTACGTCATGCCCCTGATGAGCTGCGCCCGCGCCCTGGCCCAGACCCTGGCGGGCAATGCCACGGCGGTCAACTACGGGCCGATGCCGGTCACGGTAAAAACCCCGGCGTGCCCGCTGGTGGTCTCGCCACCGCCACGGGGCACCGAAGGCGTGTGGAGCGTCGAAGGGCAGGGCGGTGACATCAAGGCCTTGTGCCGCGACGCCAGCGGCCGCCTGCTGGGCTACGCGCTTACCGGCACGGCAGTCATGGAAAAACTGGCCCTGAATAAGGAACTTCCGCCACTGCTGGCGTAAATGCTGGTCGTTCTGTCGGAATAACCACCTTTTTCCCCCTAGAAAGGTCGCCGGGAGACTGGCGCAGGCACCAATGGCATGCCATCCTCACTCCCGTCTGCCGCAGAGTAGAGCCTGCGGCGCCTTGGCGCTGCTCCAGCAGAGAGCAGCACGGACATAACAACAAAAAACCGTCAAAGAGGCTTCACCTATGCGTAAACCAGAACTCGCAGCCGCCATTGCAGAAAAAGCAGACCTGACCAAAGAACAGGCCAACCGCGTCCTCAACGCCGTACTTGAAGAAATCACCGGCGCCTTGCATCGCAAAGACAGCGTCACCCTGGTTGGTTTCGGCACCTTCCTGCAACGCCACCGTGGCGCCCGCACCGGCAAGAACCCGCAAACCGGCGAGCCGGTGAAAATCAAGGCGAGCAACACCGTAGCGTTCAAGCCGGGCAAGTCGCTCAAAGACAGCGTCAACCCGTAAGCGCGGCACCGTCTCGAAGGGAGGCGGGGAGGTATGAAAAATGGGCACGCCGACTGGGTCGGGTGCCCATTTTTGTTGGGGCGTATCATCGTTGAACCGCGACAGCAGGCGTTGTGCGGCCCTGTTTACTAAAACAAGTACAACACTACTATCCGTTTGTTAGTTCAGTCATGAACTCTTCACATGATTCGCAAACAAATACCAGCTCTTCCTCATCCATCAAGTACAGGTAGAGGTATCCAAAGTCATTTCCTTGACTGACAAGAGAAATGAATTTCCGACTCTGACATAAGCAAAACGGATCATTTGTTTTAATGATGGAATATCGTCAGTTAAATCTTTATAGATTGTTTTTACCGGTGCATCACCATATTTATAGGTGTAAAACCGCCCAGAAAAAATCATTGTCATCATTGCTGTCAGACAGATCGCCGCCGTTGTGCTTAAGATAAAACTGTCTGAAGGCCGCCGGTAATTGCGCACGGAATATTTCCTGGAACTCGTTAAGTTCCTGTACAGAAAGGGACTGCTGGGAATCTTCAAGTTTCAGCCGCATTTGGGGGCTCCTTTTGTTCCACTCTTAAAGCGACCTGCTGTAGGAAGCAGCAGGGCGGGTTGGCTTTTAACCTTCACTTGAGACTGGCTAATGGGTGCTGCCTTTTCCCCTGTTATTTACTCTTGAACAGCAACTGCATGCTGTGCGCTGCCTTGTTTACCCGGTCAAGGGCAACGTTGTTATCAACCCGCAAGTCTTCCGGTAAATCAAAGTGCCCCATGCATTCATTTTCCTTGATGGCTCCTCGTAAATGAGCAATAACGCGAAAAACAATATGGTCCATTCGCCAGCAAATGGGCGGCTCTATCCCCGAAAGTTGATCTGCGGTCGCTGGATGGCTGGTACCACCCATCCAGACTCGTCTTTCAAAGGCGAATTGGATTTTGTCGTAATGGGAGTCGGATTTTTTATACCCGGGATCACTGAAAAGTATCTTCCAGCGCGGAATGCCCGAAAAGCGCATGCTGCAGAATATCGGCCTGAATAATCGGCGCGACGTGTCTACTTGCTCGATAGAGGCAGGGATCTGTGTATAAAAATGGGCGAACACCTCGATCAAATGGCCGAGCGCTGGTGGTATGAGCTCAATGTAGCGGGCGATCACGAAGCCCGGTTCATCGTTTGCATTGAGGGCCGGGATGTAAAATAAATCGCCGGGCTTAGGTGCTGTCAGAGCCTTCATGAGTTGGGTTAGTCGCAATAAATAAAAACATTCAGTTTTTTGCTATATGCACTTTGAAGAAACTTGACTAGATTCTTTAAATCGCTGGAGTTTAATTTTTTTGATTTTATCGCTGTTTCGATTTCAGTCACTAAAGGTAGGATTTCTCCGAATAGAATACTTGTGTCGGCGTAATAATCTGAAAATTTGTGCGTCTTTGGGAAATTTTTTCTTGGTACTGATGCGTCCATAAGAGCGTCATGGGTAGATTCACTCAAGCAAAAAACTGGAGTGTTCTCATCAATGTCTTTCTGATTTTCTGCTGCCATAAAGTCAAGAGGCATAAAAATTTCCATGTCAGGACGGGAAGATTTTCATAACTACTATTATCACGGACAGAGCGTGATCTGTAAGGCTCTAAATAAACGGGTCCACTTTTTCCCATTTTTTCTTGTGCCGAGCGGACGGATTGAAAAGTTTAATAGTCAGCGTTCAAGGAGTAAAAGAATTGACGCCGGAGTTTTTTTGAAGGGTAAGGGGACAGATTTATTTCTATTAAAAATATCGATTAAATAGATCTGTACCCTTTTGCCGATTTTGCTTTTTAGATAGGAAGTTCAAAAACGATTTTACCTAACCTGTTTTTGATTAGGTAACTGTTTTCAACGAGCTCAGCAGTTTTGAAAAAATCACTTCGATCAATAAAGCCAGGAGGCTCATGCATCCAAATTTTATTTTTTGGAAAAATCTGATCTTGGCAGTACCAACTTTCGCCTACCTCTGCATTAAGCACTTTAAAAATATTGATTTTGTGTTTTTTGTTTTTGCTTGTTTTCGAAAGTTTTTTAACTGGGGTTTCCAGTTGGAAATTCGTTTTTAAGACTTTTTCAGCCGTCTGATTTATTTGCTCTACGATCGCATCGTTACTTTCTATTTTTGTAGCGATGGCAATTAGCGCGCGACGTAACTCTTCCAGAAGTTCTATGTCTTGACTGCGGCGGTTCAAAGATAAAAATTTCTTAAAGTCGAAGCTTTCTACAAAAATATTTGTTGACCCTAGTACGTTGTCGAACAAGTCCTCATCGCCACGTGGGCCTAGTGAAACAACTATTTTACTGCTGCCATTTATATCAATTTTAGGCAGGAACTCCATGAATATCTGGGTGATGTGGTGGCTTAAATGACGGATGCGAACACCCGTTGTTAGAGCGGCTTCGTCACTTTCTTGTAGAGTAAGTATCTTCAGACTCATTGCTATGCTCGCTTGGAAAAACTAGCGGTTATCAGGCGTGCCGTATAATTTAAGGTAGCCATCTCTCGTGTCAACCTGTGGCAAAGGATTTTTGTGAATCGGTGAAGGCATATTCCCGTTGTTTCTCGCTGCATGTTTATCTGTAATTTTTTGCTCGGTAGCCTTGGCTTGAAGTCGAGTTTTATTTTTCTCTACTATCACTGCCTTATAACGCCCAGCTTGAGGCTTGTTAAGCGCGTTAACCTGTTGGTTTGCACGGGGAGAAGTGCCATTTTTGTTCAGCGGACGTCCGCTGATGCCAGGCTTCATCATTCGCCCGGTTTTCGTATCAACGATGACATAGACATGGTTAGGGTTTTTGCTTGCATGGCTGTTGCCGTGGACTTTTCCGCTGCCACCGCAGGGAGTGAGCCCTAATGGATCGACCCAGCCAAAAGGATTATCGGCGTAGGTGTAAGTATTGATCCCACCCGCCAACCCAATCGGATCCGGCGTAGTAAACCGCCCCACATCCGGATCATAAAACCTGAACGTATTAAAATGCAGCCCCGTCTCCCGATCCAGGTACTGCCCCTGAAACCGCAGGTTCTGCTCTTCGATGAAGTACGGTTCCCGCACCTCTTCCACGGTATTTCCCCACACCCGATACGTTGCCTGCCAGAGGGTGTGTCCGTCAGCCTCGGTGACCTGTTCCGGCAAGCCGCTGAGATCGTTGTGGTAATAACGAATTTTTTGCAGCGCCCCGATGCCATCGACTCGGGCCAGGGGTTGGTAGCCTTCGTCTTCATAGAGGTACAGGCTGGTTTGGCTGTGTTTATGCTCCTGTAACAGACGCAAGCCGTCCCACATGAACTGGGTTTCGCTCAGCGGATAACCATTGCTGCCATGTTCGGTCTTGCCGATGCGCCGGCCCAGCGGGTCGTAAGTCATGCGCACCACGCTGCCGCCTTCATTGCGCACTTCAATCAGCCGGCTTTCGGCGTCGTACGCAAAGTGTTGTACGCCACGGGCGCCGCTGCGTTTTTCGATCATTCGGCCAAAGGCATCGTAGCGGTAGCGCTTGTCCTGATAGGTCAGCAGTTTGTTGTGTACCACCAGCCCGGCCCCGGACTGTGGGCCGTCCAGCAGGTTTGCCGCCGCGTCGTAGGCGAAGGTTTCGCGCTGGCCGTGCAGGCTGTCCTGGCTTGCGATGATGCGACCGGTGGCGTCGTAGTGCAGGAGTTGGCGATGTTGCGCGCTGGGCTGCTGATCGAGTTTGCCGATCAGGTTGTCGGCGGGGTCGTATTCAAAGTGCTTCTGTATCGCCGCCGGTATCAACGCCGGCTGGCTGGTGTGACGGCGTTGGCGGGCGCGCAGGCGGCCGCTGCGGTCGTACTCGCTGCGGGTGCTGATCTGGCCTTGGGTGCGCAGCACTTCACGGTGCAGGCGGTCGCGCTCGAAATCACTGATGACCTGGCCGTCGAGGTTGATCTGATGCAGATGGCCGCTGCCGTAGTACAGGCGGTTGAGCCAGCGGCCGTCCGGTAATTGGCTCTGGATCAGGTTGCCGAGTTCGTCGTAGTGGTGTTGCAACTCGCCGGCCGGACTGCGCTCGGCGAGCAATTGGCCTACTGCGTCATAGGCAAAGCTCAAGGCTTGGGCATTGCCCTGCAGGTCGGTGAAGGACACGTCCGTAAGCTGGTCCAATGGATCGTAGGTGTAGTCCGTGCGGCCATCGTCAGTGGTTTTGGCAATCAAGCGGCCAATGGCGTCACGCTCCAGTCGATGCACGATAGGGGCGGGCGGCGTCTCGGGAACCACGGCCAGGCCCGTACCATAAGGCGCCGCGAGGGCGGTCACAGTGGTGACGTTGTCCAGGCGGTCGTAGCTGTAACGCTTGGCGCTGCCGTCCAGGTCTTGCTGTTCCGTCAACCGATCCCCGTCATCCCAGGCAAACCGATAACGTTCTCCGTTCTCGTTGATCAGCGCTTGCAGCCGAC